>DATJUD010000180.1:0-40737 GCA_035502695.1 Acidobacteriaceae bacterium | reverse complement strand
GGCGTGCTCGCAAAGCTGCCGCAGGCTTCGCACATGGCGCGACTTTCTCCCATGGAACAATTCGCGGCGGCGGAGCTTTTTCGCGGCACCATGCTGCGCCATAGCGTAGTCGCCTATCGCAACGATCGACCTGCGGATGTGGTTCCAATCCATTTTTCAGGTGACGCATGGCTGCGCTACGTTCCGCTGCGCATGCCAGACACTCTCACGATTCAAGAGCGTCTGCCGCGTGGCGCCGCAGCCGTGCTCATCAACCAGACGCACACTTACCGCGACCTGTTTCTACCGATCACCGCCGAAGAAAAACATTTGTTGGATGGCATTGACGGCCATCGCACCATCCATGACATTCTGGAGTCAGCGCGGCCGGCCTCGTCCGAGCCCTCCCATCTGAACCTGGCCGGCACGTTCTTCGAACGGCTGTGGTGGCAGGACCAGGTGGTGTTTGACGCATCACATTCTGAGTAGACCCTGGATATTGTGGCAGATTGGGTACTCGAACTGCGGAAGGACAAACGCTGGAGTCATACCACCCACTTTCCCCAGCAACCGGCGTAGTGCTGGGAGCCAATCAGCAGCTTGTCGCGAGCGGACAGTGGGCAAATCATTGGGCCCAGTAGATAGGGCGATAAAGCATGCATTTCTGATCTGCTGTGAATGGTTGGTGCGAAAGGGGGGACTTGAACCCCCACGGTTTTACCCGCCAGATCCTAAGTCTGGTGCGTCTGCCAATTCCGCCACTTTCGCATTTCGTGCTGGACAGTCCATCATCTACGCAAAATTACCACGCAATTCCGTAGGAGAAAACCATCGGAAAATCCGCTCTGGGCGGCCTTCTGCGTCAATCGCCTGCAGCCATCCCGAGTCTACCGGCAAACGGCCCGCGGGTGCAACGCTATCCGGAGTTCGTTATTCCTTGCGCTCGAAGGAGCGGAATCCGTGCTTGCGCACCAGAGCGTCGCGCTTGGCTTCTTCCAGATCGGTCTGCACCATTTCCCGCACGAGTTCTTCAAAACCGATGCGCGGCTTCCATCCGAGACGTTCTTTGGCATAGGTCGCGTCACCCAGCAATGTTTCGACCTCCGCAGGACGAAAATATCGTGGGTCGACAGCGACAATTACCTGACCGTTTTCGTCGAGCGCTTTTTCGTCGGGGCCGGTCCCGGTCCAGGTAAGCTTCATGCCCAGATCCTGAGCGGCAATCGACACAAACTCGCGCACGCTGTGTTGCTGACCGGTGGCGATGACAAAATCCTCCGGCTTCTCCTGTTGCAGGATCAACCACTGCACTTCAACATAGTCGCGCGCATGACCCCAATCGCGCAGCGCATTCATGTTGCCGAGATAGAGGCAATCCTGCAGGCCGACTTTAATGCGAGCGAGTGCACGAGTAATTTTGCGGGTGACAAATGTCTCGCCGCGGGTGGGCGACTCGTGGTTGAACAGAATTCCATTGCAGGCGTACATGCCGTACGACTCGCGATAGTTGACTGTAATCCAATAGGCGTAGAGCTTGGCGACAGCGTACGGTGAGCGCGGATAAAACGGCGTTTTCTCTGTCTGCGGAACTTGCTGGACCAGCCCATAGAGCTCTGAAGTGGAGGCCTGGTAGAAGCGCGTTTTCTTTTCTAACCCAAGGATGCGGATCGCTTCCAGCAGGCGCAACGTTCCCATGGCGTCGACGTCGGCGGTGTATTCCGGCTGCTCGAAGGAAACCGCGACGTGGCTCTGCGCGCCCAGGTTGTAGACCTCGTCCGGCTGCACCTTCTGCACAATATGGACCAGGCTGGACGAATCGGTCAGGTCACCATAATGCAGGATGAAGTTTCGATGATGGACATGCGGATCTTCATACAGGTGATCGATGCGGTCGGTGTTGAAGAGCGAAGTCCGGCGCTTGATGCCGTGCACTTCATATCCCTTGCGCAATAAAAATTCGGCAAGGTACGATCCATCCTGGCCGGTAATTCCAGAGATTAAAGCTGTCTTCTTCAAAGCCTCACCTGAATAAAAACTACGTACGCTGTGCTGGCGTGATTCGAGATCAAGTTGCTTGCGATGCGCCGAAACTATCAGCGATTTCGCACCGAGTCGCCGCTTCTTTTAGTGTACCGAAGCGGATGCAGCCGACGTATGGGTCCGTGATTAGCGGGGCTCGAAGATCCAGATTTTGATGCCGCCGATGAAGGCGCGCCCGGGCATAGGCACTCCGGGAATCTCGTCGTAGCCCGTGTTGCTGAGGTTTGTCATCTGCACAAAGGGCTGGAATCGCCCGTGTTCATGCACCACGGAGACATCCCACACCGGATACGCGGTCTGTTCAAACCGTTGCTGCACGCCGACGCGCGTGTTGACCATCACCCAGCGCCCAATATTGGAGTACCAGTTGAACACCGCATTGTTGATCGGATAATTGAAGAGATATTCCGACTGCAGTCCGTTGAGCACGCTTTGCGCGCCGTGCAGCCAGGTGTAGGCAAGGTTCACCTGCTGGCCGTGACCGGCCTGCCAGGTCAACGAGGCTTCCATGCCGGCGAAGGAGAATCCATTCAGGTTGGTCGCATGCCACATGGCCGTCGGTGAGGTACGGACGTAGTCGATGAAGTTGCTCTGCGGCGAATAAAATCCAGTAACCGAAGCCGCGAGCGAGCGCCGCGGATACCAGTCGAAACCGCCTTCGTAGTCCCACGCCGACTCTGGCTTCAGGTTCGCATTCCCCACGGTGGTCGGATCGCTGTAATAGAGATCGGTGTAGGTCGGCAGTCGAAATCCGTAGCCGATCGATGCGCGCGCTTTCAGGTCCGGATGAATCCAATACGACGACGCGATTGCGGGACTGAAGACATAATATCCACCGCTGATGATTTCTTCGCGTGCACCCACAGACAAGGTGGCGCGCTTCCACGAGCGAACATCGAAGTCGACATAGCCTGAGCCCCAATTGCGCGCGTGCTTGCCGAGATTGTTGCTATCGATGGAATCGCCGTCGAAGTCGAGCCCATAGTAAAGGCCGTTGGCCCCGTTCCACACAGTCTTGCGGCGCAACAGCGCTTGCCAGCTGGAGTCGATGTGGTTATTCGCATAGATGGCTGGATCGTCGCGGAACAGCACGAAATTATCGGTGTGCCTGCGATAGGCAAAGCCGCCATCCGTCACTGCTCCCAAGCCCTGGCGGATGGAGGCGAACCAACCTTTCGTCCGCTCCCACGAAGGATAGTTGCCATAGAAATTGTTGGCACCGAACGGCGTGTCGCTTCCTGCCAGCAGGACATCGCTGGTTCCCAGCGGCGACTTCATCCAAGTTTCCGTGCTTAAATCTTCATTGCGATAGTCGCGATCGTACATAAAGCCGGAGGAGAAATCGCGATGCCCGGCAATCTGCTCCGCCCAGTTGCGGCGGGCATAATTGCCGACGAAGGTTTGCTGATTTTCTCCGAAGCTGCCGCCACCGCCCGACACCCATAACGAACTGGCTGCGGGACGCGCGGTAAGAAAATCCGCCACGCCGCCCAGCGCATCCGCGCCGTACAGAGTCGATCCAGCTCCATGCAGCACTTCGATGTTCGTCATGGCATCGAGTGGCACGGGCAAATCCAGATTGTTGTGCGCTGTTTCCGCATCGTTCACGCGGAATCCATCGAGCAACACCAGGGTCTGCTCAAACGATGTTCCGCGAATCGACAGATCCGCTGGATAGCCACCGGACCCGCGCTGATTGATCTGCACGGAGGAGTCGGTACGCAGATAATCCTCCACGGTGTCGTAGGCTAGAGGGTGCTCCTGCGTGTCCATCACGACAACGGAGCGCGCAGACTCACCCAGCGAAATGGGATCGGGCGCGCCGAGAACCGTAACTGTGGTGCGTACTGTTTCCAGCTTAGGTTTCTTTGGCGGCGTGGTGTTCGCTGCGGCCGAAGGCGCGTCGGGGAGGGAAGAGTTTTGCTGGGCAAAGCCGCAGAGGGCACTGCCGCATAGGAACAAGGCCGCGAGCCAGCGTGTACCGATCAAGCGGGCAACTCCGGAGCAGAAATGCATCGAGCACAAAACACAAGCGAGACGATCAAGTGGAAACCTCTGCATCATCATTCAGCAATTTCGGTGACCGCACAATGATACTTTTGTCTTGATCTAAATAGTTGATGCTGTAAACTATTCTTGCCCATCATGCGAATTGAAGCCTTCCTCCGCGAGAGTCCCATGTTCACGGTCAAGCGTGCGGCCCTGCGCTTTGACGCGGCCGCGGCCGAAGCTTTTGCTGCCGATGATCTGGGATTTATGGAAGGTCTTGTCCTGGCGGCTATCTTCTTTGAAGCTCCCCGCCCCATCAAGCCGTCCCATCTGGCCGCCACTTTTGCCACCACGCGCGGCAACATCAGTCATGCTGTCTCATCGCTGGAAGCCAAGGGGCTGCTGCAACGAAAAATCGATCCCGCCGATGCGCGAGGATATCTGCTGACGCTGAAGCCGACGGGGAAAAGATGCGCGCTGCGCGTGATTGCGGCATTCGACCGGATGCAGCAGGGATTCGAACGCGAGGTCGGGGCCGCCACGCTGGCGAACGCGCTCAAGGTGATTCGCGCGCTTGAGTCTTGTCAACACGGTTAAAGGTTCGCACTCGATGTTCCCCATGGAATACACTGCAGAACGATACGCCGGTTCCGGCTCCAGATTGGAAAGGTATTGAAGCATGGCTGCATTGGCAGATAAATTCTGGCGCGGAAAACGCGTCTTCATCACCGGGCATAGCGGATTTAAAGGGGTCTGGCTATCGCTGTGGCTGCAGTCTTTAGGGGCGGAGGTGTTCGGCTACTCGACCTCTTCAGCTGCTGCAGCGAAGGAAGGCAAGTTTGCGGTCCCGATGCAAACCTTTCGCGGAGATATTTGCGATTCGGACAAACTGTATCCTGCGCTGATCGCCAACCGACCTGACGTGGTGATCCACATGGCAGCGCAGCCTTTTGTTCGCAAGGCGCTCGAGGATCCCATCGGAACCTACCAGGCCAATGTCATTGGGACGGCGACGCTGTTGGAAGGGGTGCGCCAGTGCGATTCGGTGCGCGCTGTCATCGTAGTCACGACCGACAAATGTTACGAAAATCAGGATTGGGATTGGGCCTATCGTGAAGTGGATCGTCTGGGCGGCAACGATCCATACAGCAGCAGCAAAGCCTGCATGGAAATGGTCGTCCGTTCTTTTCGCGATTCGTTTTTCAGCGGCGATGGCGCGGGTGGGCGCCTCGTCGGCGTGGCTTCAGCGCGGGCTGGGAATATGCTGGGCGGCGGTGACTGGGGAAAGGACCGTCTGGTTCCCGATATGATTCGCAGCTTCGCGGCAGGCAAGCCGGTGGTGTTGCGCAATCCAACCGCAAAGCGGCCGTGGCAGTTTGTGCTGGAGACTTTGCGCGGCTATTTATTGCTGGCCGAGGCGCTCTACGAAGAGCCGGCGCGCTATTCCGGTGCGTGGAACTTTGGGCCTGGGGCCAGCGAGGTGCGATCGGTCGAGTGGATCGTCGAGAAGATGGCGGCCGCATGGGGCGCGGAGGCGAAGTGGGAGGTTCAGCCGAGCCAACATCCGCAGGAGGTACCGATGCTGCGGCTCGACTGCTCCAAAGCCGCGAAAGAATTGGCGTGGACGCCGGTGCTCGATCTTGCCGAGGCGCTGCAAATGACTGTCGACTGGTACCGCGATTTTTACGCTGGAAACAATGTCGCGGAAACCTATGCAGCGCAGATTGCCGCCTACTCCTCGCGCTGCAACGCGAAGTGGGAACTGCTCTCCCCGGCTGTTCGCGGAGTTTGAGGCAACGATCCCTAACTCTGCCGCACGCCGAAATGCAATACACTCATCCCTATGCGCCCCACACTTTCTGTCGCCATGATCGCCCGCAATGAAGAGGCGAACTTGCCCCGAACGCTGGAGAGCGTGCGCTGGGCGGATGAGATTGTGATCGTCGATTCCGGATCGACGGATCGCACGCCGGAGATTGCTCGCAGTTACGGCGCGAAGCATTCCTTCAACAGAGATTTTCAGGGTTTCAATCCGCAAAAAACCTTGGCGATCGATGCCTGCACCAGCGATTGGATTTATCTATTGGACGCCGATGAGGTGGTAACGCCGGAGCTGGCGAATGAAATTCGTCAGGTGCTGGAAAATCCTCGCTTTGAAGCGTATTGGCAGCCGCGCGTAAATCTTTTTCTGGGGCGATGGATTCGTCATGGCGGTTTTTATCCTGATCACAAGCTGCGCTTGTTCAAGCGAGGCACGGCGCGCATGGCGGGCGCGGAACCGCACGGCACGCCGGAGTATGCCGGTCCGAAGGGTACCTTAAAAAACGATCTGCTGCACTATGCCTACCCGAAGCTCGAGCTGTACCTGGAGCATATGAATCGCTACAGCTCACACAGCACACGTGAGCTATTCGAAAAAGGAAGAACGAGTTCCTCTGTCGGCGCGTTTATCTGGAATGTGATCCTGAACCCGATCGCAACCTTCCTGAAGAACTACATTTTTCGCCTGGGATTTCTCGATGGGTTGGAAGGATTCGTGCTGCACTTCAATCACTCGGTCTACATCCACTGGAAATATGTCAAAGCGTGGAATGCAGGCAAACAGCTGCGCGCCGCTGAAAGTTCACAGCCGCACGCAGAAGCCTGGAAGAATCCTGAAAACTAAAAGAGTGGTGCTGGGGGAGGGGTAGGGTTGAATCGAGTCAGCCGACCAGGCCCGGCAATGTCCACTCATGCGGTAGTACGGACCTCGCGATTTGGACACACTTCGAGCGTGGAGCCAGTTCGATTCCATTATCAGTCCAACGGCGGATCGTATAGATTTGCGAGCAGCGTTCGCATAACCAGAAGTAGCGCCGTATCACAACGGGGGGCTTGCTCTGCGCAGACGCTGACATCGCAGGGATCTGAAACGCACCGCCCTTGGAGTTATTGGCGCCAGCGATTGCCTCTGGGGAAATCGTCTGGGCCGAGGGCTTACGCTCCATCAGAAATAGACGGCCGCCGCGCAGATATTTTAATTCCGCGCTGCAATCCTTATTTGCGCATGTCATATTCATGGTGCTCGCCTCGGTTACTTACTTTGGTAAGAACCCACCCGGCAGAAAAGGGTTGGCTTAAAAAAACTCAATATGCAGTGATGAAGATGATCTCTCTTTCTCACTGCTTGCCGGAGAAAGTGAATTCGATCTGCGGATCGAATTGAAGGAACTCCGGGAGGAAAGAAGTCCGTCGCAACGCTTTTCGATGGCCGAAAAGCTGCTGACAACTTCATGATACTCCCGTTGCAGGGCGAGGAAACCCAAGAAAATTGTGAATATTCACTCGCAGCGAAAATTTCGGTCGCTGGATTTTCCAACGTGCGGCGGCCCGAGATAGTCGTCAATCCGCGGAATCGAATTGCAGGTGAATGCGACCGGATGGATCGGGATTTGCGCGAACACCGGCCAAGGTTGGAACTCTCCAGTTGGCGTCCATCAAGGTTTCGGCAGGATAGGTTGTTAAGACCGCCAGCACTGGACACCCGGCAGCCCTCCCGGACCCAACTCCAGCGGGAGCGTCTTCCACCACCAGGCAATCCGCAGGTGCGGCACCCAAGAGCGCGGCACCATGCCGGTACGGTTCCGGATGTGGCTTGCCTTGCTGTACGGTTTCCGCCGTAACAAAGTGTTTTGGAATGATGATACCCGCATGAGCCATGCGGCTCCGCGCCAACCGTTCCGTGGCAGAGGTGACCACTGCCCAGGAGCCTTCCGGCAGAGCGGCCAGCAATTCTTTTACGCCCGGCAACACCACCAACCCTTCGTTATCTTCCACTTCCAAATCTTCAATGTAGCGAAGCTCGGTAGCATCATCCAGGTCCGGCCGCAGGGTGCGAACTGTCTCAATGGCCCGCCGACCGTGCGCCAAGTGGATGGCGTAATCCGGATCGAGGCCGCGCGATTCGGCGTACCGCTGCCAGCTGCGTTCGACCGAGCCGATCGAGCTCATCAGCACTCCGTCCATATCAAAAAGCAGGCCCCGGACCTGCAGCTCAACCTTCATCTGGACCCGCCGCTGGATTGCAGCGTAAACTCACGACCCGCTTGCAGCAAGCGCTGCACGGCTCCTGGTGAGCAGGATTCCGCATAGATGCGAAGCAGGGGTTCTGTGCCGGAGGCGCGCAGCAGCAGCCAGCTTTCCGCCGCCCTGGGTTTGGTTTTTGCCTCAGGATTGCGCAAAAAGAATTTCATTCCGTCCAAAGTTTCCACTCGCTCCACTTCCATTCCGGCAAAGGATTTCACTCCCGCGCGCGCCCGGGAGATCGCGTTGTTTTTTATGTCGTCGCTGATGTGCATATCGATCCGGTCGTAAAAATGTTCGCCGTATTCCTGCTGTAAATCCGCGACCAGCTCGCCCAGGGATTTATTTTCGTCCGCCATCACATTGGCCAGCAGCAGCGCGTTCAGCAAACCATCGCGCTCCGGCAGGTGCCGCGCGGTTCCAATGCCGCCTGATTCCTCGCCACCAATTAAGATTTCGCGGGACAGCATCAGGTCGCAGATGTATTTGAAGCCGATGCCGGTTTCGTGCAATTTGCGACTATGGCGCGCGCAGATGCGGTCCACCATGCGGGTGGTGTTGAATGTCCGCACGACTTCTCCGGGCCACTGTTTGCGTTCAATCAGCCAGCGCAGCAGGATGGCAAAAATTTTGTGGGCATCGACGACATTGCCATTTTCATCCACCGCGCCAATGCGGTCCGCGTCTCCATCCGTGGCGAATCCGGCCTGGCAATGGTGTTCGACTACGACTTGTTGCAGTTGACGAAGATGCGGCAGGATCGGCTCCGGATTGATCCCAGGAAACAGAGGATTCGGTTCTCGATGAATCTCCACGCAAGGAATATCGAGGCGAGAGAAAATTCCCGCCAGAATCCCGCCGCCCGCTCCGTACATGGAATCGATCGCGAGTTTGAACCCGCTGGCTGCGATCTTTTCCAGGTCCACAAATCCAGCGATCTTCTCGATGTAGGCAGGAAGGAAATCCACGCGCTCGATGTTGGCGGCCATAGACGCACGTGCAAGTGGCTTGCCCAGATCGGACTCGATGGCCGCGATCATCGAGGGTTTGCCCGACCCGCCATAGCTGGCTTTGAATTTGACTCCATTCCATTGGAAGGGATTGTGGCTGGAGGTGATCATGATGCCGCCGGCAGAACTGCTGTCGCGCACCGCTAATGACAATGCAGGCGTGGGCGTGATGCCGCTGGCCAATCGCACCGGAATCCCGGCGGAAGCGACAACCTCCGCCGCGGCCTGCGCGAAGCTGGGCGAGCCAAATCGCGTGTCGTAGCCGATGCAGACGCCGCGCGATGGATCTTCCTGCGTCAAAATGTAATTCGCAATCGCGCTGGCAGCCACGCGAAGATTGGCGAACGTAAAGTCTTCTGCAATGACGCCGCGCCAGCCATCGGTGCCGAACTTTACAGCGCATGCATGGGAATCGTCAGTGGCCGTCACAGTTTCCATTCGAAAAGTCGATCAGATCAGTTTGTCTTGTTTTTCTTGCTGCAGTTGCTTCACCAGCTTGCCAACATCCTGGCATCCAGCGCGCGTGGTGATCAGCAGAACGTCGCCAGCATCCACCACCACCAGGTTTTCTACGCCGACCAGCGCCACGTGTTTTTCGGGGGCGTAGACGTAGTTGCCGCTGGCTTCCAAGACGCTTTCTGCCGTTGTGTCCATTACGTTGTCGCCGTGCCGCACATTCTGGCCGTGCAGCATTTTATGGTCATATAACGCGGCCCACGATCCCAGGTCGTTCCATCCAAAATCGGCGCGCAGGCAATACAGGTTTGAATGATGCTCACCTTTTGCGGAGCGTGGTTCGATGATGGCGTAATCGATGCTGATGTTTTCGCACCGTGGATACAGGTCTGAAAACTTCGATGCGAACTCGGACGTACCAAATGCCTGCGCAATTTCTTCCAGGTAAGGAGCGGTCTCCGGCAGGTGTTCGCGAACAGCATTGGCAAGGGTGCGCGCCGTCGCCAGAAACATGCCGCTGTTCCAGAAATAATTTCCAGCGGCCACAAATTCATTGGCACGCTCCAGGTTCGGCTTTTCCGTAAATCGACGAACCCGGGACGCCGTATCATTCAGCGCTTCACCAGTCTCGATGTAGCCGTAACCCGTTTCCGGACGGCTCGGTTTCACTCCCAGCACGATGATGTTTTCACCCGCCGCCGCTAGCTCACTGCCCGCCAGCAGCACTTGCAAGAAGCCTTCAGAATCCTG
The DNA here is from genome assembly GCA_035502695.1 of Acidobacteriaceae bacterium. Classification (GTDB taxonomy): domain Bacteria; phylum Acidobacteriota; class Terriglobia; order Terriglobales; family Acidobacteriaceae; genus JAKAAZ01. The sequence continues at coordinate 30,451 of DATJUD010000180.1, read as the reverse complement.
AATCGTGTGGTCGGCTGGAAACAGGCCCAGCACTGCATTGGGCGACTGGCGCTCCAGAAGAAATGCAGCCAATCCCGCGGCTGGGGCAGTGTTCCGGGCCACAGGCTCCGCCAGGATCTGCGCTGGAGGAATGTCGGGCAATTGCTTCTCCACCGCCGACATCAACCATTCATTCGTCAGGATCCAGATGTGCTGGCTGTCGGCCAGCGGCATCAGCCGGCTCACGGTTTGCTGCAGCATGCTGCAGTCGCCATTCAGCGCGAGCATTTGTTTGGGATGGGTCCTGCGACTGCGCGGCCAAAAACGCGTGCCGCTGCCACCGGCAAGGATAAAGGGTCGAAACTCGAGGTTTGGATTCAACGTAGGTTTCATCGTAAACGAAACAGACGGGTGCAGCGGCGAAACAAATGAGCGGAGGAAGACAATTTGAAACTAGATGAATGGAAGCGGTCTCGAGTTGCCAAGCTCGTCGTTGGAGTTATTCCGGAATTGCCCGAAGAATCTCCGTTGGCGCAGACGAAGTGAAACTCCAATCAGGGTTGCAGGCAGGCACGACTGCCAATTCCCCACGCCGCAGCGAAATGGCCGCTTGCCCCTCGAAGTTCAACTGCCCCGCTCCCGCGCCGACAAACACCAGCTGAACGGTCTTCGACTTTTTCCCGGCAGGAAGTGAAAAGTTTTCCGTCTTTGCTTCCGCAAGCCGAGTACGATCGACGCGAAAATATTTCGACTGCACCAGAATTTCGCGGCCACCTGCGATCGATTGCGAGCCGCTGATCCGCTCGATTTTTGGCGCGACCGGGCCCGCGTCCGTCTGCAATCGAATGGCTTGCAGCCCATCTTTCAAATGCAGTTCGCGCGGTCGTCCGTAATCGTACAGGCGATAGGTCATGTCGGAGTTTTGCTGCGTCTCCAATATCACGACTCCGGGAAAAATTGCATGCACGGTTCCCGCATCGACAAAAATCATTTCGTCTTTCTTGACGGGAACGGATTGCAAGAGGTTCTCGAGCGTCTTGTTTTCAATGGCGGCTTTCACGTCGGGCAAGGTCGTTCCCGGCCGCAGCCCAAGCGCCACCGTGGCTCCAGGCTCCGCTTCCAGAACGTACCAGCATTCTGTTTTCCCGTGCGGCTCCCCGTGTTGTCGTGCCATTTCGTCTCCGGGATGAACCTGCACGCTGAGTTTTTCGCGCGGAAAAAGAACCTTCATCAACAGCGGAAACCGTTCCTGGTGGGCGCCACTTTCGCCCAGCAACTCTTCCCTGTGCCCGTGGAACACGGCATCCAGTGTCTTTCCTGTGAGAGCGCCGGTATCGACAACGCAGTCATTCCCGCTGAGCCAGACTTCTCCGATCGGCTGGTCGGATATTTTGAAGTCATACCAGGGAGCGAGGTCTCTCACACCCCAAACCATGGGGCGAAACCAGGGACGCAAACGAAAAGGAGTGAGTGTTGTCATATCGATCGGCGGGTCATCATCAGGTCTGAAGCGATTTGCTCATCAGAACGAAATGGATTGGAACTTTCACGCCGGGAAAATCCGGCGCGGGTTCCGTACCAGTCTCCACATAGCCAAATTTGCGGTAATACGGCGGCAGTTCCTCGCGCAGATGTACGATGCGCAGATCGATGGCGACATGACCTGCGCGACGTGAATACTCCTCCGCTTCATGCATCATGCGGCGGCCAATTCCGCGACCCTGCACATCCTGCTCCACCGAAAGCATGCCGAGATAGACGCGATCGCCGCGCGGCTCAAGATACACACAGGCCAGGAGTCGCGCCCCGTCTTCGAGCAGCAAAAATACTCCTTTGCTCAGCAGCCCCTGCACCTGTGCGGTGTTCGTGCGGTCCACCGATTTGAACCAGCTTTCCGCCAAAAACGCCCGATTCACCAGTGCAGCGATGCGGTCCGCGTCGGCTGGGCCGGCCTCGCGGAGTGTCGTGTCCGTCGACATTAGCTGAGCTTGGCGAAGTACGCCTTCATCCGCTTCAGCCCTTCGTCGATGTCGGCATGCGATACCGCATAGGAGAGCCGGATGTGGTCGTTGGTGCCGAAGGCCTCGCCGGGCACCGTGACCACATTCGCTTCATGCAGCAATCGTGTCGAAAGTTCCGCAGCACTGTTGAGTTTCCCTTTGCCGAGGAATGCTGAAATGTTGGGATACACGTAGAACGCGCCTTCCGGAACGGTGCAGCGCACGCCAGGAATTTCGCTGAGCCGCGCCAGCACCTGATCACGCAGCGAAATATAATCCGTGCGCATCTCTTCCACGCATTGCTGCGATCCCGTCAACGCGGCCACTGCAGCCTTCTGCACAAACGTCGCGGTTGAGGATGTGCTCTGGCTTTGCATCTTGGAGATGGCCTGAATAATCGGCTTCGGTCCCAGCGCAAATCCAGCGCGCCAGCCGGTCATCGCGTAGGTCTTCGACAACGAACCGAGGACGATGATGTGCTCTTTGCAATCTGTGAAACTGCCGCCGGAGATGGGCACGCCGGTGTATTGCAGATACGCGTAACACTCATCAAGGAGCACATAGATGCCGCGCGCATGCGCCAGTCGCACCACCTGTTCCAAATCCTTAGGAGCGATGACCGCGCCCGAAGGATTCGAGGGCGAATTCAGAATGATCGCCTTGGTGCGCGGCGTGATCAGCTGCTCGATCGCAGCCGCGGTAACGCGGAAATTTTCCGCCTCATTGGTTTCCAGATAGACCGGTGTACCACCCGCAAACTGGATAATGTCTTTGAAAGAAACCCAGTACGGCACCGGCAGCACAACTTCATCGCCATGGTCGACAAGCACATTGATAGCCTCGAATAAGGCCAGCTTGCCGCCTGTGGTGAAAATCGCTTCGTCGGGCGTGTAGTTCGAGCCAAAATCTGTCGCGTGCCGCTCAACGATCGCCTTGCGCAACTCCGGAATGCCGCTGACCGCGGTATAGCGCGTGAAGTTGGCTTCAATAGCGGCGATGGCGGCGTCCTTGATGTGACGCGGCGTCGCAAAGTGCGGTTCGCCCGCTCCAAAATCCACCAGGTTGATACCCTGGGCACGCAGCTTGGCTGCCTCTGCAGTCACGGCCATGGTCGCGGAAACTTCAATCCGGTTGACGCGATCGGCGAAGATTTTCTGGGCAACTGAGGTGGTCATAATACTTCTAGTTTCGCAGAGTTGACAAGGATCGCCAAGTGGATCCTGGGCGGCACAGGAACTTCGGATTTCCGCGGTAGGGTCACAATCCGTTATCGCACGTGACCCTTCGTTTTCACCCAGGTTGCGCAGGCGGTTCTTTGAACCTCACTCTTTGCACGCTGCGAAATTCGTTTATCGCCTGCGCGCTGCGATTTTGGACCCGATTTTTCCGTCGATCACTTCAAAATCGTCGGACTGGGAGTAAGTGTGCGTGCCAGTATTGCCCTGATGCCATCCTGGGTCGATTCGGGCGATCGGACGCTCGCAGTAGTCCGTCTCATTCAAAACTGTTACTTCAGAAAAGCACACGGCATATCCGTAGGTGCGGGTGCAATCCTGGGAAGGCCGAATCAGCTTTCCATCGCTATAAAAGAGCGACCCCGCAGGTCGGGATCGACGCACATCCGACACCACCGGGTTATTCGGATGCGGCTTCCAGGGTCCGAAGAGGGAGTCGGCATGGAATAAGGCAAGTTCATCGCAATTGGTATATTTTCCGTTTGAAATCCCGACAAACATCCAGAATTTTCCGTCCGCACGATGGATGGTTGCGTCCACCGCGAAAATGTCCTGCATCAATACCTTTTCCAGCACCCACTCCGTGGGAAAGTTGACCGCACGATATAGCTCGACGGTGCGATTCTCCTTCGTCTCGGGAATCATGTAGGTCTCACCATCCAGTTCCAACAAAAATGGATAGGAAAGATGGTACGGGCGCCGCAGGATTTCAATCGGCACACTGGGCGCGCCATCCGGAGCGATCTGAGAACACGAGATGACAGCGCGACGCTCCTGATAGCTGTAATCTTCCATGATCAAGTAGGTGGTGCCGTTCTTCTTCAGCAAAAACGGGTCGGCATAGAAACGATCCTTGGGCGGCCAAAAGATCCGATAGTCGGCGGTATTGTCAAAGCTTCGATCCGGAAGGCGTTTTCGGATGGCGACGAACCATTGGTCAACGTCTCCACGCAAGAGAGACGAGATTTTTGATCGCAATTTTCTGGAAAACAGCTTGCCGAAAAACACAGCCGTTTGTTTCGCATTGGGAGCGCGATTGATTTTGCCGGTGAATTTGTAATTTTCTTGGTAGGTTGGCAGCGATTGCAGGTAATCCCATCCCCTGGTGTGCAAATCACGCAATCGACGCAGCGCAAATTCAGCCGTCTTCCAATAGATAGGATTTCGACTCAGATAGAGCGATGTTGGATGAGTGGCGGAATGTCCGCGATAGATCACAGGTCCGCCATCCAGAGAATCCGTCAACACCTGCAAGATGGTGCCTGAAACCGGATTGCCTTGATATATCTCCCAGAACAGGGCGGGACCGCCGCGGTATTCTCGGCTGTCGCCGTGGTGATAGGACCAGATCCCATACTTCGCCGTGTTAAGAATCTCGCCGCGAATAATACGAAAACCAAACCGGAATATCACATCCAGATTGGCGGCTCGAATCTGAGCCAGGTCCTCCTCCCGAAAGCGATCCGTGAAACCTTTGCGCATAGGAAGTACCGTGATGGAGGGAACATTGCGCAACAATTCGGTTGCGTCAAGTTCCCTTTTTGCGTCCGGCTCTTCTTTGTGCTTCGCGTAGTCCCACATCTCGTAGCGAAAATAGAGGGAGTATTTCCAGGCTTCTTTGAGACGTTTACGGAAGGATGGCTTCACTTCTGGAGCAGGCGTATTCAGGATGACCAGCGACACTTCGGCAAAATCTGAACGCTGAATGTCCTCGATGATCTTGGCCACCCATGCGGTGGTTGTGTACGAGTCCAGCATGATGCCGATGCGAAGCATACCTTACCTCTCCTCCTGATTCGAGCGGTTGACGTGAACCGAATCTTAAATCCGTACCGACCTGTTCAGCCGAGATTGTCGGTTATCTTTTGTTGGTTATTTTTTGTTCGTCGTTTTGCGGGGAGTGCAGAGAACTCTCCATTTCAGCAACTCGAGTTTTCGCGGTGCGCGACTGGAGATGCTCGATCACAGTCGGGGGCACCAGTCCCTCGACCGATCCGCCCAGCCGGAACACACCGCGAATCAGGCGCGAGCTCAAGTAGGAATATTGTTCCGCGGGCATCATAAAGACTGTCTCCAGCTCTGGCGCCAGGCGTCGATTCATCAGCGCCATTTGCAGCTCATACTCATAATCGCTAATGGCCCGGATGCCACGCAGCAAGGCCTGGGCATGCTGCAGACGGGCAAAGTCGACCAATAGACCGTCGAACTGGCTGACGGAAACGTTGTCGAACTCGCGGGTGGTTTCCTGAATCATCTCTACCCGCTCCTGCACAGAAAACAGTGGCTGCTTTTCAGAATTGTTGAGGATGGCTACGACCAGGTGATCGAAAATTTTGGAACCGCGCGCAATCAGGTCAAGATGACCGTTGGTCAGCGGATCGAAGGTGCCGGGATAGATGGCGCGGACGGTATTCACGACACATTGGATTGTATTGGGCTGCCGTGCAACAAGCAACGCAGCCGCACCGGGCCAAACGAGGCGAGGTCGATGCGATTGCCGGTCCATGCTACGGCCAACATCGGCCTGGGCTTTACTTTCTGCTACCAGCCTTCACTACTTCTTGCGCGGCGGCGGCTCCATTCACAGGGATGGGCGGCACATCGGGCGCATCGCTCTTGCCGGCGATCCCGAGTTTCTGCCGCAGGGTGGTCTCGATTCGCGCGAATGTATCCTTGTTGTCTTTCAGGTATTGGCGGACATTTTCCCGCCCTTGGCCGATGCGTTCGCCGGAGAAGCTGTACCAGGCTCCGGATTTTTCGACGATGTTGTGCAACACGGCCAGGTCCAGCACATCTCCTTCACGCGAAATACCTTCGCCGTACAAGATGTCGAACTCCGCCTCTCGGAATGGCGCGGCCACCTTGTTTTTGACGATCTTCACTTTAGTCCGCGAACCCACAACGACGTCGCCTTCTTTGACGGCAGCGATGCGTCGAATGTCCACGCGAACAGAGGAATAAAATTTCAACGCGCGACCACCGGTGGTCGTCTCCGGATTGCCGAACATGACGCCAATCTTTTCGCGGATTTGATTAATAAAGATGAGCGACGTACGCGACTTCGAGACAGTTCCGGTCAGCTTGCGAAGCGCCTGCGACATCAACCGGGCCTGCAAACCCATATGCGAATCGCCCATCTCGCCATCGAGCTCGGCCTTGGGCACCAGCGCCGCTACCGAGTCGACGACCAGCACATCGATCGCGCCAGAACGGACGAGCGCTTCAGTAATTTCGAGGGCCTGCTCGCCATAATCCGGCTGGGAGATCAGCAGATTGTCGACATCGACACCGAGTTTTTTCGCATATTGCGGATCGAGCGCATGCTCCGCGTCTACAAATGCCGCCATGCCGCCAGCCTTCTGCGCTTCCGCAATAATCTGCAGCGTGATGGTTGTTTTTCCGGATGATTCCGGCCCGAAAATCTCAATCACGCGGCCCCGCGGAACTCCACCAACGCCAAGGGCGGCGTCGAATGAAATCGATCCCGTGGAGATGACAGAAATAGGGACGATCGCCTCTTTGCTGCCGAGGCGCATGATGGATCCCTTGCCGAATTGCTTTTCAATCTGCGAGAGCGCCAGATCGATCGCACGTGTGCGTTCTTTATCGTCTGCCATTTCTAATCTCCGGGGATAAGGTGGGATTGAATTGTCCGCGACACGCTACGACCGGTACTTGTATCGAAGTAAGCAATCGAAATCCACTTTGGGTACTGGCGGGATTTTAGCACCAAAATGGGAATAGGCGAAACAATAGCGAATGCTTTTCCCGAACCAAAGTAACGCCAGACGGCCTACTTTCCGTACAAATCTTCCTCGCGAACGACTGGTTCCTCCTCCGGGCCACGGGCAGCGCGCCTGGCCGCGCCGAACATGGGGCCGCGAGCCGGTTTCAGCGGAGCAAATCTCATAAAACCAATCGGCTGCGAAATGTCGTCGTAAATGGCTTCCATTCCGCCCTGCATCAGGTAGGTTTCATGCCAGAAACCTGTGCCTCCGGAGTCGCGAAGAAAATTCTTCCACCAGGCGCGATGCGGCTCCGATCGCGTCCAGGCGAGTAGCGAGTCCATATCGGTCCAATATTGCCGCATACCGGCGTGCATGGGGAAAAGTGACATGACAAAGTTCTCATGCAACAAGAGGCCTTTGGGTTGGGCTGCGACAGAGGCGGAAATTTTCGGCCCGAAACCGAACAGCGTTTTCAATCCGGTGGTGCGATTCACGCGCATTCCCAGGTAGATGACGACGAGATTCGGATATTGGGAAAGATCCACAGTCTGGCGATTTACTTTTGTCGGCATCGATTGACCTCTCAATTCTCTCTGGTCACTTGGATGATCCGCGAACGTTACTCGATGCGCGGGGTTTCGTCAGTTACGATCCGCTCAAGGTCCGGCAACTCGCGGCAGATTCCAATGGTGCCAGACGGCCACCATGCGCAACACAAAGCAAGCGATCGCGCCAATGGTCATGGTCACGACTGGACGTAGCTTCAACTTCAAGCCCAGCACGACGATTGTCGCGCCCAGGAGCGCGGCGGTCGCGTAGACATCCGAGCGCAACACGACCGGCACGCGGGCCAGCAATACATCGCAGATGGTGCCTCCGCCGACGCCAGTGACACCGCCCATCAAAATTGCGATCAGCGGAGGAATGTCATACTCGATTGCTTTCTGCGCACCGGCAACGGCAAACAAGCCGAGCCCAGCCGCGTCGAGCGTGACCATCAACAAGTTAGGAATGTGGCTGACGCTGGTGTGCCAGAGAAAAACGAACGCCGCTGCCAGGAAAGCAGTGGCCGAATAGCGCCAGTCGCGGATGGAGTTCGGCGGCGAGGCGCCAATCAGGAGGTCGCGCAGGATGCCGCCGCCTAGCGCGGTCGCGAACGCCAGGACCATCAAGCCCAGTAGATCGAGGTTTCCGCGGGTTGCAGCCGTGGCGCCTTCCAGGCCAAACAAAAACGTACCCAGCAAATCGACGATGAGCAGCAGGCGGGCCGAATTGGATTTCGCGGGCATTCCAATGCAGTCTACATACTGAGCCGTGATTCCTTTTTCAGTAAAAAGGAAAATCGACTTGGCACACGATCAATCTTGGTTCAGCGTGATCTGGCGTTTGATCTGAAACCGAGCCGGAGCGCCGCAACTTTCAAGAGAGGAATCCGAACATATGCGCTCCAATACATCGACAGGATTATCCATGGAGGCAGAGATGATTTTGCCACTAAGAGTCGATATTTTGATTTCGTCGGTAAAGGTTTCTTTTCCAACCTCGGCAGCATATTTTCCGCTGGACATCTTTTGCACCTGAACCCAATTATTTGGGGTATCGGAGACCGGAGTTTGCATCCAGGCAGCAGGAAGTTCGATCCGAGGATGCGAAGGAGGAACGTGGCGGACAACCAGTGTGGCCACGTGACCCGCAGCATCGATTGCCTTCAGGGTGATGTCGAAATCAATTGCGTCCTCGGCAAGTATGAAATGATTTCCGTCGGCCCAAGAATTCGGAATACCGTGCTTGACATAAACATGATCTCCGACGTGAACGAGCGAAGGCTGGTTCATCGCTAGTAGGGCATCGGCGTAGAACGTCAGCAAATCTGTGATTGGGCCGATCAAGATAGGCTGAACTTTACTGAGGTCCGGCACGGAAAGCCTGTATTGAGGGGAGAGTGAAAGGTCTTCGCGAAACTTCTGACTGGCAGGCGAGAGTGGAATCGGACTATTGTCGACACGCAGGTTTGACCAGCGAAATTCCTCGATGAAAATTCCGGATTGATTTTTCTTTACGACTCCGTCAGCGTGGACGTTATATCGAATGCTGTTCAGGTGTCCCTGGTTTATGCCTTCCATCCTGTAACGCAGCACTTCATCTTCTCGATAATGCCGGACCAAAACCAGCAGAGGATACGTCGCACCGGGCTTCTGGGAAGCCTGTTTTTTCTGAGAAAAGAGCGTTCCGTGAATAGAAAGCGCTAAGCCAAGCAGGAGGACCGTTCCGGAACGGTATCCGCAAGGTTTATGAATTCCATCGTCTATCCAAGCTATGGTTCCGGCGGACATATTCAGGTTTCACCTTCCTGTAACTTGCTTAGCGCTGCAGGGGGTCGATGGGGATGTTGACGTCGGTGATGCGGAAATTTTTCGCGAGCACGGGATGGTGTTTGGCGATGGCCTCATACATCCCCCAGGCGACGCGGCGGTAGGAGATGTGGCCCTGCGGGGCGCTGCGCAGCTCGGCAATGTAGAGGGCCTCGGCGAAATCCATCTTGAACAGCGAGCGGCAACGCGTTCCCAGTGGCAGAAGATATTGGGCGGTTTCCTTTGCCTCTGGAATGTCGGCGCGCGATAGGGCATCGAACGCGGCGTGGGCCTGGCGCACCGCATCTTCATAGGGCGGACGCAGGTTGGAATCGGCAATCAACTCAGGCACATCGAAACCGTGCAGATTGGTGAAGCTTTGGATGGTCTGCACGCAGCGGCGATGGCGATGCATGTCGCGGAAGCCACCGATATCCATGAGAATGTCGAAGCGCAACTGGTAGCCGGAAGAGAAGGCGCGCGACAGCTCATCGTGCCGTCCGCGGTGACGCGTGCCCAGCAGCAGAAGCTCTTCGCGGCGGGACGCATGCAGCGCGCAGACGGCTTCGCGAATCTGACGGTAAGGGTAGTGGCATGCTCCGTAGAGCAACGTGGAAATGATTTCAATCTCAATCGATTCGTGTTGTCCGGCACCGTCCGCCTCGACCAGGTCGACGAGCGGTGAGGGCTGAATGGGAGCAGCGTTCATCAGGTCGAGTGCGGCCTGTTCCAGTTCGACCCGCGATTTCTGGATGTATTCGACCGGAGCGGCGTATTTCACCAACGTGGGAGCGACTGCGACCTCGCGCAACAGCAACGCGGCAGCTCGTTCGCCCAGCGACGGATCGGCGGCGGCAATGTCGCGCTGCAACTCTTCCAGAGCGGCGCGCTGTACATTCCAGCACGGAGATGCAGCCGCCTGGCGCAGTTTTTCTCCCAGCCGGCGGACCTCCGCATGCGGTTGCGACAGCAGCCGGGAGACCTGCGTTTCCAGCGTGCGGGCGTTCACAATTTCACCCAGGGAGGTGTTTGAGGCCAGAGGCAACAGGTAGCGGGCACCGTCGAATGCACGGGCGCGCAGGGTACGGTCGTAGGCCTCCTGCTTCATTTCTTGCGGCTTGGCAACCTGGGAGCGGAGCAGCTCGACGGCACCGCGAGAGATTTCTTCGTAGGTGGAGAAGAGAGCTTCAATTTGCTGCGTATAGAGTTGGCGGGCGGTGTCGTTGGAACCAAATGCGGGCAGATACCAGCCACTTTTCTTAAAGTCCTGATAGCGTGTGGAGCGTTCCTGCCCATCCCAGCGCTGCTCATCGACCAGCACTATGGCGGCCAGCAGCGACAAACGCTCGACTGCAAAGGCGATGTGCGCCAGGTCCGCAATCGAGCGGTGCCCATACTGGAAATAGAATGTGTTCAGGAACTGTTCGGCACGCTGGGCATTCAATTCGCGCAGAGACTGCTTCATGGAGAGCGCGGAACGGGAATATTTTGCCATAGCGTACGCCAGAACCTCTGGATCTGCGCCGTGGATGGCGTAGACCTCGGTCGAGTCGGCATCAGGGGAAGCAGGGAGTCGATCTGAAGCGGGAAGTGGCTCTAAGGGAGGCATGATTTCCGGGTCCAATCTGTTTCAATCAAAGGAAGTCGACTTTCAGAGTATCGCAGGGCCATCCGGTCGTGACATAAAAGAGGCGACCTGAAGTTTTTGGGGTTGGGCGAAACATAAAAGCGGGTACTATGCGGTGGTGGTGAAGATCGACTCCGTTTGAGTCGAAGCTCCACAAGCCGGCGGATGAATCCATGGGCGATGTACTGACACTTGCGACGGACCGGACGTGGGCCATGCCGAAGCGGCCGTGGGTGATGAGCCAGCGCTGGCATAGCCTGCTGTTTGCGCATTGGCCGATTGCCGTGGAGGAAATTGCCGCGCTGTTGCCGCCGGGATTGGTGGTCGACGGATTTTCTGGGACGGGCTGGGTAGGGATTGTGCCGTTCGCGATGGATCGGATCCGGTTTCGAGGGCTGGGGAGCGTGCCCGGCGCACGCCGCTTTGCCGAGCTGAATCTGCGCACGTATGTTCGCGAGGAGCGCACAGGAACTCCCGGGGTATTCTTCTTTTCGCTGGACGCGGCCAATCCAGCAGCCGTAATGGCCGCACGGTTATGGTTTCATCTGCCGTATTACTGGGCGAAAATGCATGTGGAGGAACGGCCGAATGGCTGGGTGCATTATGAAAGCGCTCGCCTGTTGAGCCAGAAGCCGGTGAATTTTCGCGCCACGTATCGCGGCATGGGACCACAAACGGCCGGACGAAGCGCACGCGACACGATCGAATATTTTCTGACCGAGCGCTATTGCTTGTTCACCCATGATTACGCGGGCCGGCTGCTGCAAGGCAACATCCACCACGCTCCCTGGCCGCTGGAAGCCGCCGAAGCCGAGATTGAAGTGAACGATTTACCGCAGGCCCACGGGATTCGCCTGCCGGACATTCCGCCAGTGCTGCACTTTGCTCGCGAGCAGCGAGTGTACATCTGGAAGTTGGAACCGGTGCTGGCCCTGGCGTAAGAGCGTAGGCTTGTGATGCTGTACATATCCCTGAAACCGCGTACTCTTATAATTTTCTCGAAGATCACATGAATTGAAGTTCAGGAGTTGATTGCATGATTTCATTGGATGGCCGAGTGGCCATGGTCACCGGCGCAAGCCAGGGTATCGGTCGCGCCTGCGCGGTGGCGCTCGCCAAGGCGGGCGCACAAGTAGCGCTGGCAGCACGCAATGCTGCGAAACTGGCGGAGGTTGCGGCGGAGATCGAAGCGGCGGGCGGCAAAGCCATGCCGTTTGAAATGGACCTGGCCAGCGAAGACTCCATCAAAGCGGTCACCAAAGCGGTGGTGGCGCAGTATGGGAAATTAGAAATTCTGGTAAATAATGGCGGCATTACGCGCGACAACCTGATGCTGCGGATGAAGCTGGCAGACTGGAATGCGGTGCTGCAGACAAATTTGACCGGCGCGTTTCTGTTGACGCAGGCGGCATCCTCCAGCATGTTGAAGGCGCGATGGGGACGCATCATTAATATCAGCAGCGTGGTGGGAGAAACCGGGCAGGCGGGGCAGGCGAATTATGCCGCCAGCAAAGCCGGCTTGATTGGCCTGACGATGTCGCTAGCGCGCGAACTAGCCTCGCGCAATATCACCGTGAATGCGGTTGCGCCCGGGTACATTTCCACGCCGATGACAGATGTGCTGAATGACCAGCAGCGCAGCGCCATGTTGACGCAGATTCCGCTGGATCGTGCGGGAACTCCGGAGGATGTGGCCAATGCGGTGGTGTTTCTCGCCTCCGACCAGGCCAGCTATATTACCGGCCACGTGCTCGACGTAAACGGCGGCATGCACATGGGTTAGCCGGGCCAACCACCTTTAAAATCATGATGCCGAGCCCGCATGGGCAGCGTATTGTTGTTGTGTGGAAGCATCCTGTGTACGCCTTCGCCTTCCACGCAGTCTCTCACTTCTCCGTCGGCAAGGATGGGTCAGGATGAAGATAATTTCTCGCTATTTCATATTTTTCTGCGTGCTGTTTTCGCTGGGCTGCGTAGTTTCCGCGTCCGCCCAATCGAAGTCAACGACAAAAGTGATCGGCCCGGAAAACGTCAGCTTCCGGAGCGGCGGCGAGACGGTGCGGGGCGTGCTGTATCGACCGCAAGGCGCTGGACCCTTCCCTGCCATCGTGGTTATCCATGAGTGGTGGGGACTGAATGACTGGGTGAAGCAGCAGGCGCAGATGTTTACCGAGCATGGATACGTGACGCTGGCGGTGGACCTTTATCGCGGCCAGGTCGCGACGGATCCTGAAATGGCGCACGAGTTGAGTCGAGCGCTTCCGCAGGATCGTGGAGTGGCGTATCTTCGCTCCGGCGTGGCGTATCTGAAGACGCTGAAGTATGTGAAGGCGAACCGCATTGGCGCGGTGGGTTGGTGCATGGGCGGAAGTTTCGCCATGCAGTTGGCGATTGCAGAGCCGTCGTTGAAGGCGGTGGCCATCAACTATGGCGCGCCGGAAACCGATCCCGCGCAATTGAAGAAAATTCGCGCTGCCATCTTGGGTAACTACGGAGCGCAGGATCGAGGCATCACGCCGAAGGATGTTGCGGATTTTGCCGCGGCGATGAAGGCGATCGGCCATCCTATCGATGTGAAGGAATATCCGGACGCGGGGCATGCCTTTCAGAATCCAAATAACAAGGGCGGCTATCGACCGGCGGATACGGCGGACGCGGACAGCCGGATGTTTACGTTCTTCGCGAAATATTTGAAGTAGGCGACGTTGGTTGCGAGGGAAACTATTTCAAGCGGCGAAGGATTTCTGGACGCACCAGGTAGAAGAAGAAAATGAAATTTGCCAGCGTCATCACCCAGTAATTGTTTTCATGAAATCGCAGGATGATGTAGATGCCGTAGCTGCTGGTGAGGAATGCGGCGGCCAACGCCAGGGCCCATCCCCAGCGGCGCATTTTGAGCAGGCCAAGACCGGCCAACGCGAGCAATGTGGCTACAGCCAGCACTGCGATGCGCGCACCATGGCTGGCAAAGTGACCGGTGAGCACCCCGAACACTCCGATCAGCGCCTCCAACAGCATCCATAACGCAATCGCGGCCACGCCGGGAAACTTGGCGGCGGTATCGTCGGGGTTGGGTTTCTGTTCGGGCTCGCTCATATGGTGTGGAGATAGGCCAGCAGGTCGTGCATCTGTTCGGCATCCAATGTGTTGCCGAAGGCCGGCATCACTGAACCGCCGCGGGCGATTTTCGATTGAACATATCCATCGGTGGCCGGAGCGCCATCGGGCAGGCGCGATTTTTTGAACAGTCCCTGCAGGCTGGGACCAATCAGGGTTTTAGAGCTGTTAACGTAGTGGCAGCCGGCGCAATGAGTTTGCAGGATCTGCTGGCCTTGCAATTCCGCGGAGGTCAAGGCGTGCGGTCCGGTTGTTCGCGTGGCGGAGTGACAACCCGCCAAGACAGCGACAGCCAATGCGGCAGGAACAAGCGGAGATCGAGGGTGCGGCTTCAAGTTTTTCTTCCTCAACGAAATCTTGGGCGGAAGATTTCCGCCCAGATTTTATCCACCAATTAAATGGTGTGCAGATAGGCCAGCAAATTGTTCAGTTGCTGGTCGCTTAGGACATTCGCAAAGGGCGGCATGATATTGCGTCCATGGAGGATCGTGGAACGAACACGCTGGTCCGTGGCGGGAGCGCCACTGGGCAAATACGGCTTCTGGAACAATCCCTGAAGCCCGGGGCCCTTCAAAAGCTGCTCACTGTTGGCGTAATGGCAGACGGAGCAGTTCTGCTGGAAAGTTTGATGCCCCTGCATTTCCGCGGGTGTCAGCTGGCTGATCGGTTTTGATTTGGGTGCGTGATGGCAGCCTGCCAACAGCAATCCAATCGCCGCACTGGCCACCATGGACAGTCGAATCGATGCTTTCAAGTTCTATTCCTCCAGGAAATCTACAAATTGCGTTGTCTTTAGTGTAGCCGGGAGGATTCGCTTCGCCAATTTCTAGAGCGTATGCAGATACGCCAGCAGATCGTTCATCTGCTGATCGTTCAGAACGTTGCCGTAGGCCGGCATCATGTTGCGACCATCCAGAATGGCGGCGCGAACGCGATCGTCATTCGCCGGCGCGCCGCTGGGAAGGTAGGGCTTCTTGAAGATTCCCTGCAGGCCTGGACCATGCAGGGGCTGTTCGCTGTTGGCATTGTGGCATTGCGCGCACTGCTGCTGATAGACGGTGTAGCCGCGCATCTCCGTAGGCGTCAGCTCGCTCAAAGGTTTCGACGGCGGTAGATGGTGGCAACCGGCGAGGAGCGCTGCGGCTGCAACACCGGCAATCGCGAACAATCGAATTGCTTGCTTCAACTTCTTCTCCTTAAAGAGAACCCGCGAATTCTGTTCGTCGCTTCAGACAGCGATCAAACGCGAAAATTGTCGGCGCGCCAATTCTGAATGGCTTGCTTGATCTGTTTTGGCGCGAGCTTTTCGTTCAGGGTGCGCTCGACCAGAGCCGGTATCTCGGCATCGGAGGCAAAGCGCAACGCGATGAGCTGGCGAATGTCCAGCTCGTCGATGCGGGAACGCAGCGGTTCTGGCAACAACGTCGCCAAGCGCAGCCGCTCCTCCAGCCGAATGACGCGGTCCTGCACCTTTAACGGATAAGAGCGAAGCTTGAGCACCAGCATGAATAAGGCGAAGGCCAGGACGACGTGGACGATACCCCAAGGATGAGGATGCCGAACCAGGTGAACAATCGACGCGATGAGGATAATTAGAGTGAGCGGCGCCAGAAAATAGTGGAACCACGGATCGAAGCGTGTGTGATTGGCGTAGGTTTGCGGTTTGGTTTCCGACATAGCGTCCTCCCGGAAAAGGAAATTGACGATTCGGCTCAGGTTGGGGAACTGGGCGGGTTACTAGATATCATCGCACCGATGCTGTCTCGGCTGCAGCGGTGACAATGGCGTCGATGGTTTTTGTCATGCCTTTGGCGTCCGGCATATGGCCGTTGCAAAGAACAGAGAAAACCAGCGTTTGGCCATTTTTCGCGGTCACGTAGCCGCTGAGCGCGTTCACTTCGTCCAGCGTTCCTGTCTTGGCGAAGACCTGGCCATACAAGGGACCATGCAGAAATCGATCGGAGAGTGTTCCATCCACCCCACCGATGGGCAGAGTGGTGCGAAACTGCGCTCCCCACGGCTGTTCCGCGATGTAGCGCAGCAGTGTGGTCAAAGCGCGGGGAGTCACGCGGTCATCCGGCGAAAGGCCGGAGCCGTCGTAGAAAAAGAAATCCTGCGGCTGAACGCCGGCACGCAGCATTTGCGCGCGAACCACACGAGCGCCTTCCACAATGGAACCATCTTCGCCGAAGTGCTGACCCAGTAGGCGCAGCCAGGTTTCGGCGTGCAGATTCTGGCTGACCTTATTCGTGACCGTAATGTCTTGCAGCAGCGGAACCGAGGTGCGTGAAGCCAGCACGACGGCACCAGGCGGTACGGTGGGGGCAATCTGCGCGACCTCACCGGATTGTGTGGCGGCGGGGAGCGTGAGGGGCCGCATCACGCTTTGCTCGTAGATCGAGGTGTCGACAGACGGACGATGGTGCGCGATCGCAGTTCCAGTGACGGTAATGCCGCGGGCCTGCAGCATCTGGCGAAAGGCAACGGCGGCAAACTGCGCGGGATCGATGATCGCGAGCGCGATGTGAGAGGGAGGGCCACCGGCAGGAAGCGTGCCGAACAGGCGAAATTCGCGCGAGCCGAGGGGACGATCCAATCCCAGCGATGGCTGCGATCCGGCAACGGAGGTGCGAGCATCATTCTCGACGGTGTAGAACGAGCTGGTCACGTCGGGGTTCCAGGTGAAGGTGACAGGATCTCCGGGCTGCGCCCCGGGCATGACAGCGAGGTAGACGATGTTGTCATTCACGGTTAGCGCAGAGATCGGCGCGCCGTAATCCCAGACGAGGTCATCCCAGGCCCAGCCGCTTCCGTAGGGCTCTTGCGGGAATGCGGTGTCGTCGCCAACGATGTTGCCTTCTACGTGCTTAACGCCGCGTTGTTGCATCTGATCCGCAAGCGCTTCGAGCGCACTGAGCGGCGGATTGGGACGTTCGGTTTTTCCGTTATAAGGATAGGCGCGGCCGGACATGCTGAGGTCGCCCGCGCCGACAATGGTGACATCGCCGTGGACCGTTCCCTGCGCATCCGGCGCGCTGGGAGCGATGACACGAGTTTCGATGGTGGTATTCGGGCCAAACAATGCCAGCGCCGTCGAGGTGGTGAGCAGCTTGGCGTTCGACGCGGGCGCGAACAATTGCGCGTCATTTTTTTCGTACACCAGGCGTCCGTTCAGGGTTGTGATGGAGATCCCCCAATGCGCCTGCGCGGCCGCGGGAGCGGCCAATAGCTCGTCAATCTGGTGCGACAGCGTGCCTGTGGGAGTGCGCCTGGCGCGATGGTGACGATGCGCAGCGAGCCCACTGAACGGCAATAAGAGGACGGCAGAGAGCAGAAAAGTGTTGCGAGGAAAAAATCTCATGATGGGCGCGAGTGTAACATTTTGGCGCGACCAATCAGGAGGATCGACGGAGACTTTTTCGCGGTTCGCACACACAGAGGCATGAAAAAGTTTCAGCTTTAGAATGAGATATGTTTGTCGCGCCACGACCGCATTTCCGCTGGGCTCTGCACAGGCGCTCGCTGACGCTGGGCGAACGAACATTGATGGTGGGCGTGGTCAACGTGACGCCGGAGTCGTTTTCTGATGGCGGACTTTTTTTATCGGCGACGAAAGCTATCGATCATGCGCTGCGCCTGCTGGATGAAGGGGCAGACATTCTCGACATTGGCGGCGAATCGACGCGGCCTGGCACGCGACCACCGGTTCCTACGCAGGAAGAATTGGATCGCGTGCTGCCGGTGATGGAAGGCGTTCTGCAACAACGGCCGGAGACGATCTTTTCCATCGATACGTACAAGGCGGAAACCGCAAAAGCAGCAGTGCGGGCGGGAGCGCAGATTGTCAACGACGTCAGCGGATTTCTATGGGATCCGGCGATGGCCTCCACCTGCGCGGGGCTGCGGTGCGGCGTGATTCTGATGCACACGCGTGGACGCAGCAGCGAATGGCGCACGCAACCGCCGCTGCCGCACGATCAAGTGGTGCCACTGGTGCTGCGCGAATTGAAGCAACGAGCGGACGCCGCCATCGCCGCCGGCGTCGAACATGCATCCATCGTGTTGGACCCGGGCTTTGGTTTCGGAAAAGTCCTCGACGAAAACTATCCGCTGCTGGCGCACTTTGACGAACTGCATACGCTCGGCTATCCGCTGCTGGCGGGCGTTTCGCGCAAGGCATTCCTTGGCAGAACGCTGGCACAGCTCTACGGGCACGATGTTCCGGCCGGCGCGCGCGGAAATGCAACCGTAGTTGCTGTGACCGCTGCGGTGCTCGCCGGCGCGCACCTGGTTCGCGTTCACGATGTGAAGACTGCGCGCGAAGCGGTGGCCATTGCGGATGCAATTCGTGACGGCTCGTAGGGCGAATCCAAAACCACACTGGCAGAATCCAATCTCGAGGGAGAAGACCGATGCAGGACGAAAGCACGCTGATCCATCGAGAATTTTCAAGTGAGCGCAGCTTTGATGCTGTGGTCGCAGCCTTCGAAGCAGCGGTGGGTCCGGGCGATGGCAAGACGTTTCAGTCCGTCGTGGACAAAGCCACCAATGCGGAGAATTTTGTTGCCAGCGTTCGCGCCGCCGAGGGATCAAGCGGCTTCATTCTCTTTCTGAAGGTTGACCATAGTTCATGGCTTGCACGGGTGGGCATCGGCGGTCGCGCAATCATGTATACGATCGGCAATCCGCTGATTGCGCAAACCATGATCCGCCACAACATTGAAGTTGGATTGAATGTTCCGGTGCGCGTGCTGATCTATGAAGACGCTGCCAGCAAGACAGGCCGCATCGGGTACGATCTTCCGTCGTCATTGATGGCGCGGCTGAGGAATGCCGAAGTGACAGCCGCTGCGAAGCTGCTGGATGAAAAGCTTGCAGCGCTGGCGAGCCACAGCACTGAGAGCAAGAGCTGACTTGATCGCTTGCTCAGGCGAACGCTGTCAGCCCCGGTGGAATAGCTCGATGGCCGTGTTGCTATTGCATGCTGCCGGTTCCGGTGCTGCCGGATAGATCGACCTTCTGCACCAGCGGAAGATCCGCGGACGAGCTGCCCACCATGAAGGAATAGCTTCCGGGGACCAGCTTCCAACCCTGCTGCTGCTCGTCGTAGATCGATAGATACAGCTGCGGAATGGTGATGCGAATCTGCTTGCTTTCACCGGCATTCAACTGCACTTTGCTCCAGCCGACTAGGCACTTGGGCGGTTCGTTGGCGCTGGCGGGCAGGCCCGCATAGACTTCCGCAATTTCCTGTCCCGCACGATCGCCTGTGTTCTTCACGGTGAAGGTTACGGTAGGTGTGTTGCCCGGTTCCACCTGCAGGCCAGAGTAGCTGAAAGTGGTGTACGACAATCCAAAGCCGAACGGGAATAGTACCGGCTTATGCTCGGCTTCATACCACTTGTAGCCGACCACTGCGCCTTCTGTGTAATGCACGTCGAACGTCGGTTTGGCGACACCGGTGCGCATGACGGCAGCTCTCCCTTGCGAGCCTGGCGGAGGCACAACAATTTGCGGCGGCGGCTGATCCGCCTCAGTCAGCGGAAAAGTGATGGGCAGCTTACCACTGGGATTGACGTCACCAAACA
The DNA here is from genome assembly GCA_035502695.1 of Acidobacteriaceae bacterium. Classification (GTDB taxonomy): domain Bacteria; phylum Acidobacteriota; class Terriglobia; order Terriglobales; family Acidobacteriaceae; genus JAKAAZ01. The sequence continues at coordinate 10,826 of DATJUD010000180.1, read as the reverse complement.
AAACGTTTGCGACCGCGGGGGCTCCGTCGCTGCCGGCGTACCAGGCTTCTACGACCGCGCCGACTTTTTCAATCCACGGCATCAGGACGGCGGTACTGGTTTCAAGCACGACGATGGTGCGCGAATTGGCGGCCGCAACCTGATCGATGAGCGCATCCTGATTGTCGGGCAGCGAGAGATTCGGAAGGTCCATGCCCTCACTCGACCACTGATTGACGAATACGATGGCAACGTCGGATTGGCCCGCCAATGCAGCGGCGGCAGCAGGATCGCTGCCTGAATCGAATTTCACTGTGACCCCTGGCGCCATGGCTGTCACCGCTTTCAAAGGCGAGGGTGGAAACCAGACATGCGATTGCCATGCCGGATCGGTGCTGCCCGGAGGGTCAACCTGCGCCGAGCCGCCGCCGGAGATCATGCCGACATCCGCGTGGGAACCAATGATGGCGATGGAATGGATTTTCGTTGGGTCGAGCGGCAGAAGGTTGTGCGAGTTTTTCAGCAGGACGATGCTGCCCTCTTCCACATGGAGCGCGATTTTCAAATCTCGCTGGACCTCGACCACACTTTTCTGAATCGGATAATCAATGATGCCGGCGGCAAATTCAGATCGCAGAATGCGACGCACATGGTCATTGAGCTGCGACATGGGCACGGCGCCGGATTGCACCGCCTCTTTCAACTTGGGACCGTAGTAGGTGTCGAGCGGCTCCTCATTATCAAGTCCAGCGGCGGAGGCTTTGACGGTACTGTGCGTGCCACCCCAGTCGGAGAGGACGAATCCGGGAAACTTCCATTGTCCCTTCAATACGTCGGTGAGAAGGTATGTATTCTGGCAGGAATAATCGCCGTTGACGGCGTTGTAGGCGCACATGACGGCCGCGGGATGACCGATGGAAATGCCGATCTGGAAGGCGAGCAGATCGCTTTCCTGCATGGCGCGCTTGCCGATGATGGCGTTGTACTCGTTGCGTCCGCTCTCCTGGTCGTTCATGGCGTAGTGCTTGATGTCTGCAATGACGTGTGCGGCCTGCTCGCATTTAATGCGGTTGCCGACCATGGTGCCGGCGAGAATGGGGTCCTCGCCCATGTACTCAAAGGTGCGACCGCCGCGCAGTTCGCGGACCAGGTCAACGCCGCCGCCGAGCGACATGTTGTAGCCCTGGGCACGCAACTCGCGACCAATCACACCGCCGTATTCGCAGGCAGCATGCGGATCCCAGCTTGCGGCGGAACCCAGGTTCGAGGGCATGGCGGTCGAATAGCGGCCATTGCGGGCGCTGAAACGAACGCCATAGGCGGCGTCGTCCATCTGAATCAGCGGAATTCCCAGGCGCGGTACACCCAGCACAAAGCCGGCGCCACCGTTGCTCAAGTTTGCGTTGGGCATCGGCTTGCCTGCCCAGCCGAGCATCCCCTGACCATGCAGCAGGTCAATCTTTTCATCCAGCGTCATCTGCTGCAGCACCAAATCTGCGCGTTGATCGGGCGATAAGCTGCGGTTCATCCAAGGGGCTGAGGCCGCCGGATTCGACGCGGTGGTGTCCGCTTTGTCGGGGTGGTGATGCTGGGCGAATGCTGGAGAGACCAGCGCAGAAATCGCAAAGATAGAGAGGAATTTCAAACAGGGAAGTTTATGCATACTGATTTTCGCTATCCTGTCGATCAGATTTTTTCAGCCAAACCATGATACCCCGTTGACTGTAACGATTTACTTGAAGCGGATTCATTTCGAGATCGCAAGTGGGGTCGCGAGCGCGAACGATTGACGCGGCCAACACGCGATGCTGTCTACACTGGTGACGGGTTGAACTCCATCGAAAGTTGCAGGGGGCTCTCCACCCCAGGGTGCTTGACCATGCTGTCTCTAATCCATGAAGCTTGGCGAGCAAGCCGGACTCGTTTTGTGGCTGGTATGTTTGGGTGCGACATGCGCGTACCGCGGCAAGTTGCAACCTAAATTTAGATGCGGGGAGAACGAAACTGAGACACCATCGACTTGCAGGATTTGCGGCGATACCTTTTGTACTTGCATCTTTGGTCGCACCCGGAAGGGCTCAGGTGACCACTCCGAACAGACCCGTGAGTGTATCTGTGATGTATCGGTCGCGAGCCGATGTGTGGCAGTGGTTCGCTGCACCACCAGAGTCGAATACCTACGTATACCTGAATTCACTGCTGCGGGTTGCCGTGTCGCAGCGCATTCAACGTTGGGATTGGAGGCTGGAACTATCGCAGCCGGCCGAACTTTGGCTGCCGAATAACGCCGTTTCGCCGGTCAGCGCGCAGGGCCAGCTAGGCCTGGGAGGCACGTATTATGCGTCGAACGGCAATAACAGCTACCCTGCCGCAGCATTTTTGAAGCAGGCCTTTCTGCGGTATCACTTCAACGGTGCGGACAAAAATCTCCGCATCGGACGATTCGAATTTTTTGGGGGACTGGAGACGCAGCCGAAAAATCCAACAATTCTGTGGTTGCAAAACAATCGAGTGCAGCAGCGGCTGGTGGGCAATTTCGGATTCTCGAATGCGCAACGCAGCTTCGACGGCATCGATGGCCACTACGGATCGAGAACGTGGGACCTGACCGCGATGGCGGGACGCGGCGACCAGGGCGTCTTTAATATGAACGGAAATCCGGAGCTGAACGTCGATCTGCAGTACCTGGCGTTCACCAGGAGCCAATACAACAACCATCTTCTGTGGAGTGCGTTCGCCATTGGGTATCATGACGGCCGCACGGGACTTACCAAGACTGACAATCGTCCGCTGGCGGTTCGCCAGGCGGATCACAAGAATATTCGCCTGGGGACGTATGGCGGCGATCTGCTGGCAGCCGTGCCTGCGGGACGTGGCAATTTTGATTTTCTGTTCTGGGGAGCACTGCAGAATGGCAACTGGGGCGAACTGAACCAGCACTCTGGAGCCTATGCCGTCGAAGGTGGATATCAGTGGAACAAGATCGCGACTTCTCCGTGGCTGCGAGCGGGCACATTTCGCAGCACCGGAGATAACAATCCCACAGACAACCAGCACAACACGTTCTTTCAGGTTCTGCCCACGCCGCGCGTGTATGCGCGCTTCCCTTTCTACAACCTGATGAACAACCAGGACACATTCATTCAGGGAATCGACAAGCCGGGCAAGCACGTGGTGGTGCGCAGCGATGTCCACTGGCTGCAACTGACGTCTGGAAAAGATTTTTGGTACCAGGGCGGCGGGGCTTTCGACAATAATGTGTTCGGCTATACGGGCAGGCCCGGCAACGGATATTCTTCGTTTGCCACGGTGGCCGATGTGAGTGCGGATTGGCAGGCGACTCGAGCCCTGGGCGTGAACTTCTACTATGCTCACGCGTCAGGCGGCAGTGTCATTTCGACGATTTATCCAACCGGCAAAAACGCGCAGTTCGGCTATGCGGAGCTTGTCTATCGCTGGGGCGTGGAGCAAACGGCTCCGGCCAAATGAGGCTGCGGTTGCGGGAACGAGTTTGTCTCCACCCAAAGGTGGATGCCGAAGGTTACTGGCGCTCGATATACTTCGGCAACGAATCGCGGGTTGCAATGGGCCGCCTGTGTGGGATGGATACCGGGAAACGAATAATCATGAGCAGCTGGCAGGTTGCAATCCGGAGATGGAAACGATGAGGCGATGGCTGGTCGGTTGCAGCGTTGCGCTGGCAGCGAGCGCTGTCTATCTCTACGCGTTTCCCACGGCAACCCTGATCTATGAAGCGGCCGTTGTGCTGCACATTTTTGTCGGTTGCATATTTGTCGTATGCCTGATCCCTGGCATGGGAAAGCTGCTGCGTGGAACGAGCCTGCTCGAAAAAGCCGGATGGATCGTGTTCACTCTGGGCAGCATTGCCGGCGCTGTGCTGGTGTATACGGGCACACGGCGTCAGCAATGGCCGATCCTTTATACGCATGAAGCAATCTCGATGCTGGCGGTTGCGATTCTGCTGGCTGTTTGGGCGGGAAACCGGGGATGGCTGCAGCATGGCGGAGCAAAAACGGCGGTCCGAGTTGCAGCATCGCTGGTGTTGGTTGCCGCGGTCGCTGCCGGGGCGTGGTGGCTGCGCACGGTTCCCTGGCAACGCGAACATTCCATCCACAATCCCAGCATGGCGCCAGCAGATCAAGCGGATGAAGGTGGAGGGCCGAAGAGCCCCTTCTTCCCGAGCGATGCCGAGACCTACACCGGCAAGGTGGTGCCGAAGGATTATTTCCTGGACTCGGCCACCTGCAAGACATGCCACGCGGATATCTACAAGCAATGGGCAAGTTCGGCCCATCACTTTTCATCCTTCAACAACCAGTGGTATCGGCAGGCGATTGTCTACATGCAGCAAGTGGATGGCGTGCAAGCCTCCAAAGTGTGTGCGGGATGCCACGACGCGGCGCTGTTTTTTCCGGGCAACTTCAATACACCCATCAAAGATCGCATCTTTACGCCGGCGGCGCAGGCGGGCATGGGTTGCGTGGTGTGCCACTCCATTCGCCTGGAGAAGAGCACCATGGGCAACGCCGATTTTATTCTGGAATACCCGCAGCTGCAGCGGCTGGTGGCAAGCAAGAATCCCATCGTGCATCGCGTGATCGATTATCTAATTGAAGAAGATCCGGAGCCGCATCGGCGGACATTTCTGAAGCCCTTTTTGCGCGGTAGCCAGTCGGCGGTCTTCTGCGGAAATTGCCATAAGGTTCACCTGGACGTGGCGGACAACCACTATCGCTGGATTCGCGGCTTTGACGATTACGACAACTGGCAGGCCAGCGGCGTCTCGGGATTCGGCGCACGATCCTTTTACTATCCGCCAAAGCCGCTGGATTGCGAGGATTGCCATATGCCGGAGACGCCTTCGAACGATGCCGGAAATGTAAACGGCATGGTGCATTCGCATCGCTTTATTGCGGCGAATACCGCGCTTCCTTTTGTGAACAAGGATGCGGTGCAGCTGAAAGACACCGAAGACTTTTTGAAAGATAAGAAAGTGCGCGTGGACATTTTCGCCATTTCGCCGGAAACGGCGGAGAATCGCATCTCGAATAACAGGGTGATCTACGCGGCGCCGCAACTGGCGACGACATTTGCAGTCGGTGAAGAGTCGGAGATGGAGTCGCCTACCGGAGCTGAGGGAGGACCGCCGGTCGCGCCCATCACAGCGCCGCTGAACCGTGTGCAGGCGGAGGTTCGCGCTGGAGATACAGAACGCGTCGACGTCGTTGTGCGCACCTTGAACGTTGGACATTTCTTTCCCGGCGGAACAGTGGACGCCTTCGATTGCTGGCTGGAGTTGAAGGCCACCGACGATGCGGGACGTGTACTTTTCTGGAGCGGCATGGTGGAGGACAACGGCCATGGGCCGGTCGAGCCGGGTGCGCACTTCTATCGCTCGCTGGCAATCGATGCACACGGCAATCCCATCGACAAGCGCAATGCGTGGGCGGCGCGGGCGACGATTTATGCGCACTTGATTCCTCCGGGAGCTGCGGACACGGTTCACTTCCGGCTGCAGATTCCCAAAGATGTGCGCGGGAAGATTCACCTGCAGGCCAAGCTGAATTACCGCAAGTTTTCCTGGTTCAATACTCACTTTGCTTTCGCTGGAGTTTCTGAAACTACTGGCCCGCACGACGTGACCCCTGATTACGATGATCGGAAGATGGTGTTTACCGGAAATACCGCAAACGTCTCGGGAAAAATCAAAGCAATTCCCGACCTGCCGATCGTGGTGATGGCGAGCGCCAACGCGGACCTGACTGTGTTGCCGCCAAATGCGCCGGAGCCGAGTCCACAGGTAGTGACGAATAAGGCAGACTGGCAACGTTGGAATGATTACGGCATTGGGCTGTTGCTGCAGGGAGATTTGAAGGGAGCGGAGGCAGCGTTTGAGCGTACGACGCAAGCTGATCCGACCAACCCTGACGGATGGGTGAACATTGGCCGGGCGCGCGTGCTGGTGGGAGACATGGCGGGCGCAAAGGTGGTGCTCGACAAGGCATTGCAACTCTCTCCGCACCTGGCGCGAGCCCATTATTTTTACGCGCGCGTCTTGCGGCAGACGGGGGATTACGATGGCGCCATTGCGCAGCTGTTGCAGGTGATTCAGCAGTATCCGCAGGATCGCGTGGTGCGAAACGATCTGGGGCGCGTCTATTTTCTGCAACACAAATATGCGCTGGCACACGCGCAGTTTCAGCAGGCTCTCGATATTGATCCGGAAGATTTAGAAGCAAATTACAACATGATGCTGTGTGCCACGGGCATGGGCAAACCGAATCTGGCGCACGAGTATGAGGTGCGCTATTTGCGCTTTAAAGCGGATGAATCGGCACAGGCGTTGACAGGACCGTATCTGGAAAAACATCCTGACGATAATCGAGAAAGGCAGCCGATTCACGAACATATTTCTGTGCCGCTGCCGATTGCGAATTCTTCCGGCAAGCATGATGCGACCTTTGCCGGCGAGGCGTACGTTCACGCTTCGGATTTATCCGTCCTGCACAGGGGTGGCAATTGACGCGTAGAAAATTGGACGGATCAAGCTTGACAGAAGAAAAAGCGCAACTGCACCGCCGCAGATTTCTAAAACTTTCCGGAACCGCGCTGGCCGCCTCCTTTTTCGGCTCGCTGCCGTTTTCGGTTGCTGAAGCCGCGATGGCGGGATCTGCGAGAAGTGGCTCGACCGCGCAACAGGCCGCGAAAAGCCCCGCAGATGCAGGCGAGCGCATCCGTTTTGAAGACATCACTCGCGCGGCCGGAATCCGTTTCGTGCACAACAATGGCGCTTTCGGAAAAAAATATCTGCCGGAGACGATGGGATCGGGAGTCGCGTTCATCGACTACGACAACGACGGCTGGCAGGATATTTTTCTGGTGAATGGAATGAATTGGCCCGGTCATCCGGGTCGCGTCACCACGTCGGCTCTCTACCATAACAACCGCGATGGCACGTTTACCGACGTCACCCGCAAAGCGGGCCTGGCGTTGCCGATGTACGGCATGGGCGTCGCCGTAGCGGATTACGACAATGATGGCCACGACGATTTATTCGTGACGGCATACGGACAAAATCACCTGTTCCATAACAATGGCAACGGCACGTTTACCGATGCCACAAAACAGGCGGGTTTATGGGGCATTGATGAATTCAGCACCAGTGCGGCGTGGGTCGACTATGACCGCGACGGCCATCTGGATTTGCTGGTGGCGAATTATGTGGATTGGACGCCGCAGAACGATTTGTATTGCTCGATGGACGGCAAAGACAAATCCTACTGCACGCCGGAGTCGTATAAAGGCGCATCTGTGCGTCTGTGGCGCAACCGCGGCGATGGGACATTTGAAGATGTCACCCACAAGGCCGGCCTCTATGATCCAACTGCCAAGAGCCTTGGAATTGCCATCCTTGACGCCAACCAGGATGGATGGCCGGATATCGCCATCAGCAACGACACAGAGCCGAACAAGCTCTACATGAACAACCGCAATGGCACGTTTACGGAAAAGGGTGTGGTCTCCGGCATCGGCTTCAGCGAAGATGGCGTGGCGCGGGCGGGCATGGGAATTGATGCGGCCGACTATAACCACTCCGGTTATCCCAGCCTGGCAATTACAAATTTTTCCAACCAGATGATCTCGCTGTATCAGAACCAGAAGAATGGATTGTTTGTCGACATTGCTCCGCAGTCGGAGGTGGGAAGAAAAAGTTTGCTGACGCTTGGATTTGGCTGTTTCTTCTTCGACTACGATCTGGACGGATGGCTCGATCTGTTTATTGCCGACGGCCATCTGGATCCCGACATTGAGAAGGTGCAGCAGCGGGTCCATTACGCAGAGGCTCCGCACCTGTTTCACAACGAAGGCGGCGGCAAGTTTCAAGATGTTGCGGCAGAGATGGGCAAATCCTTCGACGAACGGCGAGTGGGTCGCGGCGCAGCTTATGGAGACATTAACAACGATGGCGCGCTGGATTTGATGCTGACGACGAACAATGGGTCGGCGGTGCTGTTCCGTAACACGGGAGCGACGAATCACTCATTGCGGGTGAAACTGTGGGGAACCAAATCGAACCGGAACGGCATTGACGCGGTAGTGTTTGTGCAATCGGCGCAGACGGGACAGAAGATGACTATGCGCAGCGGGTCGAGCTACCTTTCTTCGAGTGAACTGGTGCTGACCTTCGGACTCGCCCAAGCCGACAAAGCCGATGTGGTCGAGATCCATTGGCCCAGCGGAATTACGCAGCGGCTGACAAACGTCAATGCGGGCCAGACCATTACGGTGCACGAAGACAAGGGCATCGTCCACGCCGAACCGTTTCAGAAGCGTGCTCTCTAAGGAAGTGGCGTTGTCCTTAGTTGCCCGCCAACGATTCCGTTTCCACCGTAACGACGCCAGGGCTTAGGTCGAGGCCGTGTCGACCCGCAATCCACAAAAAGCACACAATCATGATTGTCAGCGCGACAACGGGAACCAGTAAACCATCCCGCAATGATCCGGTGTGCGTGGAAAGCCTGCCGGTTAGCCATGGCAGCAACGAGCCGCCCATCCCGGCCACGGAGAAAAGCCATTTGGTTTGCGGTGATTCGTGGGTAAGCGCCAGCACGCGGGAGGCGCAGAGCGGAAAAATAGGCGCCAAAGCGAGGCCCGCGGTTACGGCAGACAGAAGAATGGCCACCGGCGAGTGATTGAGCAAAATCGAAATCACGCTGCAGCATGCGGCGATCATAGCTGCCAGAAGCAGCCGCGATTCCGACACTCTCAGCAGAACGGCTGGAGCGAGAAGGCGGCCACATAGAAGAGCGAGCCAGAAGGACGAAGTGATGAGTGCAGCCCAAAAACCTGTGCCGATAGTCAGCCGATGAACGAACGTCATCATCCAGCCGCTCACAGATACTTCGACACCAATATAAAGAAATGCGACAAGCGAAAAGCCTGAGATCAGTAGCCATGGAGTTGTACCCAGGCCGCCTTGCAAACGACGAGCGTTACCTCCCAGAAGACTGGCGCGATAATGCCGGAGAATGAGGGCAATCACAGCGAGGGCGACGGCAATGACAAAGTAAATCCGCATGGGGGGCGCGTATCGAACCCAACGGGTAGCGATTTCGGGTGAGAGCGCAGCGCCTACGATCCAGGACGCGTTCAGCAATGAGAGTGCGGCGCCAGGGTGCTCGAAGACTGTGCCGCCGACCATGTTGATGGCAGTCATCGCCCAGCCCATGCCCAGTCCAAACAAGAAAAAGACGGCAGCAGCAGCGGAACCGTGCAGAGCTCCCAGCGCGAGGGTGGCTGCCACCATGACAAGATAACCCCGCTGAATACTACGGAACAGATCTTCCCGGACCAACAAAGCTCCCAGCGAGGCACCGGTAAACTGACATGCAAAGAGGAATCCGGCCTGAGCATCCGTGAGATTCCATGCGGAGTGCAGGGCGGGAAGCAGGCAGCCTAGCAAAGTGGTGCCGAATCCAGTGGCGGCAAACGCAATGTGCAGCCATACGACGGACATCAGACGGCGTTCAGTCGGTGGCAACGGCGGATGTCCGATTCCTGAGCGCGGTATGCCTGCTGTTCGCTGCCTTGCTTACCTTGCCGGAAGTGCTTGCCGCAGGCGCGGCAAGTGAGACTGAGGCTGTGGATTCGCGCACGGTGAGATCGGGATAAATGGCAATTTGCTCGCGAAATGTCTCCGTTCCCTGCACCCGGCCGAGCAAATATTCTGACGCGGTCCAGCCCATTTCGCGCAATGGCTGCCGCACCGTTGTCAGGCTGGGGCTGATGAGAGCGGCTGCTCGGATATCGTCGAAGCCGACGACAGAGATATCGGTGGGCACGCGCAGACCGGCATCGTGGATCGCATGAATGGCTCCAATCGCGGCAATGTCATTGAAAGAAAGCAGCGCTGTAAAGCGCCTTTTACCGGCCAGTAATTGCTGCACGGCCGGATAGACCATGGCCGGAGTAATGGAGTCGCTCTCGAGTTGGATCAAGAGATCGGATTTGATTGCGAGGCCAAGTCTCCGCGCCGTTTTCACCGTGCTTCGCCAGCGATCGGCCGCATCAGAGCTGGAGGGATGCCCGCGCATGAAGGCAATCTGGCGATGTCCCAGCGAATGGAGATGGTTGAGTGCCAATTCGGCGGCGCGGTCATGGTCAAGCACTAAATTGGACACGCCTTTGATTCGCTGATGGCCTGCCACCGCCACCACCGGAACCGGAAACGGGTGCTCCAACGCGGTATCGATCGCGATCAGGCCTTCCGCGGCGCGATTAATCAGCATGTGACCGTACTCTTCCACCAGATCCTTGCGATGACGATGATGCACGGTGAAGTAAAAGTAGCCTTTGCTCATCAGAGAATCGCCGATCCCGCCCATGATTTGCGTGTGGTAATCTTCGGTCAACTCCGGTACCAGAACGCCAATTGTGTGCGTTTTGCGATTGCGCAAGGAGCGCGCCAGCAGATTGGGTTGATAGCCGAGTTTCAGGGCAGCAGCTTTGATGCGTTCGCGCGTGGGTTGCGGAATGGAACGCCCGGGAACGTCGTTCAGCACAACCGAAACGGTCGCCGGGTTCAGACTTAGATACTCGGCCAGCTGTTTCAGACTGACAGGTTCGCCGGAAGAGCGGGGCTTCAACTTGCCTGTTTTTTCACCTTTAGTCGGCATCGGTGTTCACCTTCGGTGACACAAGTGGCCAACATATCGTCATCCATCCCTTTGCATCTTTCGGAAGATGAACGCCACCGCTGCGAAATTCCGAATAGACTGCCTCGACAGTCGAGGCCTGACCGACGGGACCGGGCCCGAGAAGTAACT
>DATJUD010000179.1:0-10573 GCA_035502695.1 Acidobacteriaceae bacterium | reverse complement strand
GTGGTAGACGACGTATCACCATAGGGCCGATCGTCTTCGCATCCCATGTGGAAGAAATCTCTCCGGATGCCCAATGCATAATAGAGGGATCTCTCCACGTCTCATCTAAAGGCGCATCTTTGCTTGTCAGACAACCAGAAATATTGAGGGAAAAGAACCCCTGACTCCTAGATGGTCGCCCGAGGTTACCGCGTTCGACTGGACATTCTCGACTGTGGCTAACAATGACTCAAGAACTGGTTCGCACCTCGTACATGTGCATGTGTGCACCTGCAACGCTCCGATGCTAGCTATCAAGCGTTTTGAGCATAGCGGATTTAGGATTCTTGACCGAAAACGGGTGGCAGAACGCACTCGAATCAGCCTCGGAACCTCCGTCGCGGGCGCCGGGAAAATAGGGGTCCGCGCTACCACAAATTTGGCTCGCTGGTTCGCTACGCTAAAGAGGACCTTGTAGTCTGGCAAGATGCTCAACCGCACGGAGGAGCTGACTCTCAACGGATTTGGATTGCCTCAAGCAAAATCATGGCGAAAGTCGACAAGATACAAAGCACGGCGAGCGTGACGCCAATCTCGAAAATGGCGGTCGCGAATTGTTTGCCTTCGCTGTTGATGCGAGCTTTTTCATTGACGCCGGCACTCGTTTGAAACTCCTAGTTCTGAGTTTTGGGTCTGCCACCACTTTCTAGTTTTCGAATTCTGTTTCGGGAATTGGCAGCACATCGCTGGGACGTGCGAGCCAGACATATAGCGTTGGCAGCAGGAAGATGCTCATCACCAGATCGGCAACCAGCCCACCAACGATCACGATGGCGAATGGCCGTTGTGAATCCGAGCCGATGCTATGCGACATGGCCGCCGGCAGCAGGCCGAGGGTAGCGACCAGCATTGTCATCATGATGGGGCGCAACCGAAGCACCGCGCCTTCCACTGCAGACTCCTCAATCGAATTTCCGCGTGCGCGAAGCTGATTGATATATTCCAGCATGATGACGCCGGTTTGCACGGAAACTCCAAAAAGAGCAAGAAATCCCACTTCCGACGAGACGCTGAAGTTAGTATGCGTAATTAAAAGCACCAGCAATCCGCCGATGCTCGCCATCGCCACGGTGGCAAGTATCAACATGGCCCATTTGAACGAGCTGTACATCGAATAGAGAATGATGAAAATCAACAGCACGGTCAACGGGACGATAACCGCCATGCGCGCCTCTGCGCGGACTTCGCTCTGGTATTCTCCCTCCCATGCAATGTGATATCCGCGCGGAAGCTTTAATTGCGCATCAACTTTTTGAATGGCCTCTTTAACGGCGTCGCCTAGCGGACGATCGCGAACGCTGTACTTGACTGCAACGTACCGTTGGTTATTCTCGCGATAGATTTCGGAGCCCTCGTCGGCTTCCTTTACTTTGCAGAGCTGCGCCAAGGAAACACGTTCTCCCGAGGGCGATAACAGGCGAATATTATCGATTGCTTGTTTCGTGTTGCGATACTGCGGAAGATAGCGCAGCGTGAGATTGTAGACTTGCTCGCCCCTCAATACTTGCGTCAGCGCAGTTCCTCCAACTGCCGTCTGAATTGCATCTTGAATATCTGCCACGTTGATCTGATATCGCGCAGCCGCCTGGCGATCGACGACATAATCCAGATCAGGCTGCCCGGTCACATTCAAAACCCCCAGGTCCTTGATGCCGCGGACGTGACTCATAATTGCAGCAACCTTGTCCGCCTCGTCCTCAAGCACGTGCAGATCGCTGCCATAGACCTTGGTTGCAAGCTCGCCTTTCACTCCGCTGACTGCCTCCTCCATGTTGTCTTCAATCGGCTGCGAAAAACCCCACACCACGCCTGGTATCTTCTTCTCGAGCTCGCTGTTCATGGACGCGATCAGGTTGTCTTTGTTCTCGTGGAATACGAGGCGCCACTCTTCCTTCGGTTTTAGCCCGACAAAGAATTCGGTATCGAAAAATCCCGTGTGATCGGTTCCGTCATCCGGACGGCCAGTCTGACTCGTACATTCGGTCACTTCCGGAAATGAACAGAGCAGGACCCTGGCCTCGTTGGCGACCCGGACGCCGTCACTCGGTCCTGCACTTTGCTCGAGTGTGCCCCGCACCCACATTGACCCCTCATCCAGGTGCGGAAGAAATTCCGATCCGATGATCCCGCTGAACGCAAGGTAAATTGCAAGGATCAAACCGAGCACGCCGGCGCCGATGGTAAATCTGTGATGATGGATGGCCCAAGTGGCGCCCTTGCGATAATGCGCCCGAAGAAACTCCATCACCGGGTTCTTCCACTCCTTCGCGCCTTTACTGAAGAGAAAACTGGAGAGGACGGGCGCGACAACCATGGAAAAAATCAGAGCGCCTAATAGAGCGAAGGCCACTGTCCACGCCATGGGCCGAAAGAGACGCCCTTCTACAGACTGCAGTGTGAAGATAGGCAGATAGGCTGTGATGATAATAGCGATCGCGTAGAAAACAGGCCGCTGCACTTCATGAGCAGCTTCCCGAATGCGTTCATACGGGGATTTGTCATCTTCTTCTTTGCGCCCGAGACGGCGGACGATATTTTCGACCATCACGACCGTGCCATCCACGACCATGCCAAAATCAAGCGCGCCCAAGGAAAGAAGGTTCGCGGGAATGTGTTTGAGGCTCAAGCAAATTGCTGCGAACAGTAAAGAGAATGGGATAGTGAGCGCGACAATGAGTGCGCCGCGAGCATTTCCGAGAAAGAGGAAAAGAATGACGACGACCAGTACGATTCCCTCTGTCAGATTGTGCAGTACGGTATGCGTCGTGAAATGGAGCAAGTCGCTTCGATCAATGAACGGAACAATTTTTACGCCCGGCGGCAGTATGCGATCATTCAGCTCCTTTACCTCTTTATGGATTCCCTCCAGTGTGGGCTGCGCATCGGCGCCCTTTTGCATAGCGACAATGCCAGAAACCACATCGTCGTCATCGATAATTTTTCCATCCTGGCGGCGAATCGCGCGACCGAATTGACCCAGCCTGATTTCCGGGCCCTGAGTCACCTCCGCAATATCCTTCACGCGAAGCGGGGTCCCGGTTTTGGTTGTAATAACCGTATTCTCGATGTCCTGAATGTTTCGAACCAGGCCCACTTCGCGAACGTTGATCTGCTGCAGCCCCTCCTCAATGAAGCTGCCGCCGGCATTTGCATTGTTTGCCGCAAGCTGCTGTTCAACCTGGCTCAGGCTCAATCCGTAATCAACCAGTTTGTCGGGATCGAGCCGCACCTGGTATTCACGCGTGGGACCACCGAAAGGGTTGACGTCCACCACGCCCGGGACGGATTTCAAATTCTTCTCCACCACCCAGGTTTCCAGCGACTTCAGGTTCATTACGTCGTATTCAGGATTGCTACTCTCCAGCGTGTAGAAATAAATCTGTCCTACTGGGCTCCAGTCTGTGCCCATCTGCGGAACAACTCCGGGCGGCAGGCTTACCTGCGACAGCCGCTCTAACACTCGCTCGCGATTTTCAAAATCTGTGGTGTCGTCGCCAAATACCATCTCCACAGTCGAGAGCCCGAAGATCGACCATGAACGCACATGGACAACTCCAGGAACACCGTTCATCACGGTTTCCAGAGGAATCGTGACCTGTTGTTCAATCTGTTCCGCGGAAATGCCGGGCCATTGCGCGATCACATCCACGTAGTTGTTCGCAACATCCGGATAGGCTTCGACGGGAAGCCGATGGAAGGCAACGATTCCCCAGGCAAACAGCAGGATTGCACCCGCCAGAACCAGGAAGCGGTTCTGCAGCGCAAAATCTACAAGCCGTCGAATCATTGCGCCTCCAGCGTGGCTTCCAACTGGAGAACATTCGAGACCACCTGCTGGCCCGGCGCGATGCCGGAAAGAATTTCCTGCTTGTTCCCAGGCAACATATCTCCCGTGTTCACCTGTACGCGTTGAAATTTCTTTCCACCCGCCGGGATATACACCCAGTCAAGGTCGTGCAGGTGCAGAATCGCGTCCGCAGGTATCACGGCGTAGGTTTTCTTCATGTTGCTTTCAAATGTCGCGGTAACAAACATGCCCAGCCGGAGTATGCCGGGATTTTGAAGTTCAATGCGAACTTTTGCGGTGCGGAGATTGGGATCCAACACCGGGCCAATGTCACTAATGTGGCCGATCAGTACTTTGCCTGGATAGGCGTCGATGCGGATGAAAGCCTGTTGACCGAGCCGAACCTTCGGAATGTCATTTTCATAGACGTCGCAGATGATCCATACCGTAGAGAGATCGGCAATAGTGAATGCTGTTGACGAGCCCGCATACGTCATACCCGTGGCGGCCGCATTGGTTACGTTCTGCGCAACCACTACGCCAGAGATGGGCGCGTAGACATTCACGATGTTCGATGGATGATTCTTGTTGACGCCAAGCGTATCAAGTTGACCTTCAGCAGCATGCAGGTCCGCGACGGCATCCTGTTCTGTGTCCTGAGCCTGATCAAGTTGACTTTTCGGAATGGCTCCGTGCTGATAGAGGATCGCAGCGCGGTCGAGTTGAGTCTTCGCCAGGTGCTCGTCATTGACGGCCTTCAGGTAGGTGTCGAAGGCATTGGTAATATCCGGGCTCTGGACCTTTAAGAGAAGTTGGCCTTTTCTTACGTTGTCATCCAGGCGCGTCAGGATATCGACGACACGACCGCTTGCCAAAGAGATCACGGGAACTTCTCGGGCAATATCCGGATTCACCGTACCTGTGACGTTTAACTTGGAGCGGAGATCAACCTCGCCCGCGGGCACCAGCGAGAATTGCTCTGGTTTGGCAACTGTCACCAGGCCGGTGTTGCTGGTTTCAATCACCTGCGCCGCTGGCGCCTTTCCGGAGGCAGGATTGAACTTTTTGCCACAGGCCATGACCAACAGGCACAGCGCAAGGGTGCCGGCAGATTTCAGAATGGATTTCTTGATCATTGGATCACCTCACGGCCTACGGCAAGATTCAACTGGGCTGCAGCCGTCAGATACGAACCGATCAATTGCACATAGGCCAACTGAACATTCCGGTAATCGCTCTGGGCGTTCAAAAAGTCCATTAAAGAGGCGCCCCCGTGCTGCCAGGAAAAAGTGATCGTGTCCCGCACGCGAACTGCCTGCGATAGATATTGAGCCTTGTACGGCCGCAGCAAAATCAGATTGCTGTTGACCTGTGCGTATGCGGAATCGACGTCGGCAAAGACCTGCGCACGAGTCGCATCTTCCATCTGCTGGTTGCGGCCGATATCCAACTCCGTACGCTCTTTCTCGCCCTGGTTGCGATCGAAGATGCGGAGCGGAATACTTACGCTGGCTCCTAACGTTTGCGTCGCGTACGGATTGTTCGTCGAGGCATTCCAGGTGTACCAGCCGCTGAACGTGGGGTCGGTCGACCCATTTGCGATAGCGAGCTTATGATTTGTCGCGGCCTGTTGTAGCGATTCCAGCGCCGCGCGCAAGTCGGGCCGATTGTCGAGCGCGATCTGTCGAAACGTTTCCAGCGGCGCTAACTGATCGTTGAAGTTAAATGGGCCTTGAATATGAAACTGATCGACCGGGGTTCTGTCGTCCAGCAATTGCAGCAACTGGATTTTTGAAGTCCGAAGATTCACTTCCGCCGTTTGCAGATCCGACTCGTACTGCACCCGCTGCAACTCAATTCGATCCAGATCTACCTGTGCCAGGTCGCCGGCCTGGAAGCGAGCCTGACTGATATGGATGATGCGATCGTAGTAGTCGAGTTCCTGCTGGGCCACGGCCAACACAGCTCTTGCCTGAAGCGTCTGCACAAAAACAGAGCGCAGATTAAAGAGAAGATTGCGCTCCAAATCAGCATGCGCGCTGGTCGCAATCTGAGTGCCCTCCTGCGCGCTTTTCAGGCGCAGTTCCCGCTTGTGGTCGCGCTCATGCAGGTAACTGATGGAGGGTACGACGTACGTGCCGCTCAATGGTTTCCAGACGCCATCGTGCGGAGCGATCTGCGTGCCGTCCTGCGAAAGAGTGAACTGCGGATTGGGGCGCAGGTCCGCTGTAATTTCATTGGCCTTCATCTCCTGCACGTTGGTTTCATCGGCTTGCAGCGTAGGATTAGCAGCTTCGAACTTAGCCTTGATCTGTTCCCAAGTGAAGCTGGTTTGAGCATTCGCAGGCTCGCTCATACACATGGCGACGAACGCACACAGAGACAAAAGCAGGGAAAGCTGTGGTTTTCTGGCAATCATGCGATGAATTTCAGGTCGTGGCGATCGTGAATTGTGCTCAAGCCTTCCTGAGGGTCCAGGCGATGCGCACATTACTGATGAATAGGCTTCTTCCTCCAGCTTAGGGGTGAACGGCAATACTGGCAACCCTATCGATCAGGCCCAAAAGGCTATCTTTTGGCCAAATGCGCGACAAGGATTCGGGAATGCGGCACGATGTTTCATGAAGATTCGGTTTCAGCTGTGCCGTTCGAGATGAGAGCACAATAGATTGAAAGAGTTGGATTCCATCCCACGGCCAAGGCGGCCAATGATGTTTCAGTCGCGATTCCAAGGCAGCAAAAAATTCGCGTTGTTCACTTCCGGCGCATTGATCCTGGCAATCGCCCTGATTGACTGGCATGCCAGCAATGAGCTTCCGCTTGGTTTTCTCTATTTGTTCCCCATGCTGATCGTGGGCAGAGCTCTAGAGCCTTGGCAGATCGGTGCGGTCGCTTCGTTGTGCACTTTTCTGGCAGAGAGATTCGACGAGTTTGTCTGGAGCTTTCGAGATGGGGTACCGCGAGACGTATTGTATTTTTCAGCGTTTCTTTGTGCTGGACTTTTCGTCTACGAAATCAACCAGAGTCGCCGCCATGCCATTGCAGCGCTCCATGAAATTGAGAAGCAGAGAGACGCAAGACAGGATGCGGAGGAGCAATTGAAGGTGCTGGTGGATAACAGCCCTGCCGCCATCATTACAGCGGACTCCACCGGTTGCGTGCTCATGGCAAATGAGGCGGCGCATCGAATGCTGGCTCTCCCGCCTGACATTCTTCCCGGCCAATCGATTCACCAGTATTTCCCAACGTTGGGGAATCTATCCCGGCAGGTCGTGCCCAGGTTGTATCGTACCGTCATGCAATCCAGGGGACAGCGCGCGGACGGAGAGATATTCCTCGCCGAGATTTGCTTTTCCACGTACCCAACCCAGGGCGGATCACGCCTGGCCGCCATGATCCTGGACACGTCGGAAGATCTCCGCAGCCAGGAAGAAACCAGCCTGCACCAGATGCTGGCTGGATCGCGCATCGCAGCCGCCGCAGTTTCGCACGAAGTCCGCAACGTATCTGGCGCCATTGCCGTCGTGCATCAAAACCTTGAGCGCAGCGGCTTGCTGTCTCAAAATAAAGACTTCGAGGCACTTGGCAATCTACTTCATGCACTCGAACGCATCGCCTCTGTCGACCTGCGGCGATACACAGATCAAACAGCAGAGACCGATCTGACCGCTGTCCTGGATGATCTGCGGATCGTTGTCGCTCCGGCGCTCCGAGAGGCCGGTATTGAAGGCAGATGGGATATTCCGTACGAACTACCATCGGTCTGGACCGATCGCCAAAGTCTTATGCAGGTGTTGTTAAACCTGACTTCAAATAGTATTCGCGCCCTTGCCGATCGAGACTCCGGGATGCTGTCTATCTCCGCGAAGGTCTGTGACCTCCGGGTGTTGGTTGAGGTTAGTGACAATGCTGGAGGAGTCGTCAATCCGGATCGGCTCTTTCACCCCTTTCAACAGGAGGCGGAGGTGACGGGACTTGGTCTATTCTTGTCGCGGGCATTTATGCGCGCATGTCGAGGAGAACTCCGGCACAAGCCGCTTCCGGATGGATCGAGCTTCATTGTTGAAATGCCAATCGTGGAACAAGCAAAGAACCTAGTATGAAGACTCCAACGCGCATTCTGCTGGTCGACGATCACAGTCTCTTTCGCGAAAGCGTTGTGCGCCTGCTCCAGTCGGAACCTGATTTTTTGGTAGTCGCACATTGTGCCGCAGTTACCGAGGCAATCCGCATTTTGCACGACGGAACAATCGAGGTTGTTTTACTTGACTACGATCTCGGTGAGGAACAAGGAACCGAACTGCTGCGGAACCTTCAATCCAGCCATCATCCTGCGAAGGTTCTGATGGTCACCGCAGGGATGAGTGATCGGATCACCATGGATGTCCTCCACGCCGGTGTTGCGGGGATCATCTTGAAACATAGCAGTCCTGCCCAACTGATTGGAGCGATCCGAACCGTTGCGCGCGGAGGAATTTGGCTTGAACGAAACCTTCTGCGGACTGTGGTCTCGGGAGTGAAGGATCAACTTTCCGAGCCTCGATCTGCTCGACCTCTCACGTCGCGACAACAGGATGTGCTTTCAGGAATTCTCGATGGTCTCACCAACAAAGAAATCGCATGGAATTTGAAGGTCTCAGAAAGCTCTATCAAGGCTGTCGTTCAGGAGCTATTCCACAAAGCAGGCGTGAGAACCCGCAGCCAACTGGTGAGGATTGCCATTGAAAAACATGGTGTTGACTGGCTGGGCAACAACAAGCTGGCATAGACTGAAGCGATTACCTCCACGAATTCACGGTCGTTGGCACCTGAAGGCCTTTACCGGCTCGCCCAACTTTTCCGCGATGTCATCCTCACGGAAACAGGCGCTGGCTACTGGTATCGCTAAAAAACGTCGTAGAATGCGACGCAATCAATTCAATCAGTTGTTCGCAGATCGCATACGCATGCATTGAAGCACTGCGCCCTGTGACCCGGGGACAGGTCCATACCAACGAATCAAAAATCTCTAGCGACATTTTCCTCTTAGCAAAATCTTGTCTTTTTCCATAGCCACCATCCTGCGCCGACAAAAGTCAGCAGGAGAAGAAGCAATAGTCCGTTCGCCCAGAACATGTGCATGGGCATAGGAGGGCGCTTCGCTCGCAGCGCGAGAATGGCGAAGATGCTGCACGCGACCAGAGCAATCGCGATATCCCACCAGCGTCGGCGTGTTGCGGCAATGGCTCCCGTGTCCCTGCCAGTCTGCGCCCTCAGCACCCCTGGATAGTCCAGAGAGTAGCGATGACACTCCCGCAGGATGGCCTTGCGTGTTGCATTGTGCTCCTCGCCGCCGGCCGCCGATGTACTGATCGCTAATGTGCCGAGCAACATCACAACTGACCCGACGACGACAATCACATGATGAAGGATTCCCGTAGCAGCCAGGCCTCCGAAAACCAACGCACCCCAGGCCAGACCCCACAGCTGATTGGTATTGGAGAGAGGAATGGCCCGGCCAATCCCAATATACTTGGTCGAATATTGCTGAAAAAGATCTCCGATTACCCAGCAAAATCCCCCTAGAAACAGCCAGAAGATTGCCGCATGCGCAACTTGCAGTTCCGCCAGGAGAGGGTGAACTCCTCCGCGCAAACCTAGAGCGAGTAGCAACATCGTACCCAACTCTCCCACCGTAAAAACGGTCACAAAGGAGAGTGGATTCATGCCGCTCAAATAAGCCTTACGGTATGGAACGTACATGGTTCCCCACATCAGGCTGGCGCCGAGAGCAGCGAGGATACCCTCATGGGCATGCGTCGGGGCGATCCGTGAGCCGTGCACCGAACTGTAGGCCAACATCACAGCAGCGAACAAAATCGCCAGTGTTCCGCCCAGGACTTTCAGCCAATTTCTGGCACTTGCTCCACGCAATTCGTTGAATAGCAGCCATCCCCAGAAAATTCCCACTAGGCAGTTCGTATTCCAGAGAGGAAATGCGATGGATAAGCCAACGTCGCGGATGGCAAATACCGTTAATGTGTTGGCAACCGCCCACAGGGCACCCGCCAATACCCCCCACACGATCAGGTGCTGGTTCTCCCGCAGGTCCGCAAAGACATAATTGCTTCCCTTCAGTACAGTTGGAATCGTCCATCGCGCGACGAACACTCCTCCCACCATACAAAGGGAAACTGCAAACGGAGACATTGCCGCGCTGGCGATCTTGGCAGGAACTTCAGCCCCACCGAGCCACGCACCTGCAGCCAGTCCACAAACTACCCCAACCCCGTGAGCAGATTGCAGCGAAGAGAGAGCTCGATTTTTCACTTCTGTGAGCAAGTTGCTTCTCTCTAGCGCAGATATAGCAACAAGCCGATCCCAACCATCAACACGGCTACAGGAATCCAGAAGTGGCTATCGGTTAGAATCGCTTTCAACATAACGCCTCTTGTTGAAGGGTCTTTCAGGAGATCGATCACCGTCAACCCAACCAGTTCCGTGCGCGCCATTTTCAAACTTTACGGCATCGCTACCGTAGACTACGTTAGCCGCGTGCTTCTCGTCATGTCAATTCCGCATGGACACCGCTGAATGACAGACCCGTGAAAGCTCGCCGACCAATCATTTGAAAATAAGTTGCGATTACGTTTCCGGTACCGTAATATGAAAATACCCTGTCGCCGGAGTGTCACAATGAACCGCCTGACCACAGAAAATCCGCTCAAACGGCTGGACGATTGGGACGACTTCGTTGCCTCGAGATAT
>DATJUD010000178.1:0-15503 GCA_035502695.1 Acidobacteriaceae bacterium | reverse complement strand
GCAACGTTGTACCATCGAAACATGATCAAAGGAATCACATGGGTGCGAGCGGCGCGCACGGCCGAGGAATTGCAGATGCTGGAGAGTTTTTTTTCGACGCTCGGGTTTGAACCCGGCAAGGGATCGTCGGGCGAGCATTTTCGGACTGCGCCGTTTCTTGCGCCGCTGGGCAATCTGGAATTTGTGACGGGAAAAATGTCGGCCACGCCGGAAATCCTGATCGAAGTGACGGGATTGGAGGCGGTGCGCACGGTTGCGGAGAATTGGGTAAAGAAGAATTCCGCCGAGGGCGGACGAAAGGTTTCGGTAATCGCGCAGACCCATTGGAACTCGCGCCTGTTTACCGCAGAGCCGGTGCCGGGCATGGTGTTCGGATTTTGGGAGTCGGAGAATGTGCATCATGGCAAGCCGGTGGCGATCGAAGGTGACCTGAGTGCCGCGGGGATGCGATTCGGCATTGTCGTGTCACGCTGGAACGCAGTAATCACCGATCGGCTGCTGCAAGGGGCGCTGGATGCGTTGTTGCGCAGCGGAGCGAAAAAAGATGCAATCAGGGTGGTGCGCGTTCCGGGCTCGTGGGAGATTCCAGGAGCGGCGCGGCTGCTGGCAGAGAGCAAGAATGTGGATGCCATTGTGACGCTGGGCGTATTGCTGCGCGGTGAAACGGCCCACTATGAAGCGATCTATACGGAAGTGTCGCGAGGTATCGGGCAGTCGCAGCAGGATACGGGTGTGCCGCACGCGTTCGGAGTGCTGACCTGCGAGACGCTGGAGCAGGCACTGGATCGTGCCGGGCTGAAGATGGGGAACAAGGGATTTGAAGCGGCGCTGGCTGCGATTGAGATGGCGGCGGTGAAGAAGAAAATTGTAACTCCCACAGTTACAGATATGACGGCGGACTTGTAAATCATGGGAAAACGCCGCAAATCCCGTGAAATTGCGATGCAAATGCTATTCCAGGCGGACCTTGGCCGACAGAGCGCGGAAGACGTGCAGCGCACGTTCTGGCAGGCGCGCGAGAAGGTCGATCCGGGAACGCAGGGATTTGCCGAGGATATTTTTCGCGTGGCCATTGCGCGACGGGACGAGATTGATACCTACATTGCGACGGCGAGCGAGCATTGGCGGCTGGAGCGAATGGCGGCGGTCGACCGGAACCTGTTGCGGGCTGCCATTGCGGAGATGCTGGGATATCCGGCAACGCCGCTGCCGATCATCATCAACGAAACGCTGGAAATTGCGCGGCTCTATGCGGCGCCGGAGTCGATTCAGTTCCTAAACGGGATTCTGGATGCAGTGGCAAGGGCCCTGCCACGCACCGCGAAGCAATTGAGTCCTCGATCCATCAAAGAGCCGCAAGCGTAAATCTCGTCACCCTTCATTCAGCGTGGAAACAGCGGGTCCCTCGACTTCGCTCGGGATGACGCAATTTTTTGCGGGGTTAGAAAGCTGGCAAAATCAGACGGGGCAAATCCCATGCCTCTCGCCGTGGCGACCGAGACATGGGGCACCCAGATTCGTTTTCGTGCGGCTAGTTCTTTTTGGCGGAGCTAGTGGTGGATCCCTGCGTGGGCCGTGGACGGGCCGCAAGGAACAGCGCGGGTACCGGCGCTCCCGCTGTACACGCCAGGTATGGATTGGCTGGCGCGGTTGTGGTGGTGGCGCAGGTGAGACCGGGATTGACTGTCTGCGTGTCGGTCAATGTGGACGTGTTGATCAAATGGACCAGATCGTCGTTGCTGGTCGACGCGTAGAACGTGGTGGTATCGGGGCTGAAGGTGCCAGCCACAGGCGCTCCCGCCTGACCCGTCAGAGCAACATTGTCGATAGTGCCGGTGGTGGGCTGACCTGCAGGACAGTCCCCTGCCGCAGATTGCGCCGCCGTGCAGGGGACCTTGTAGGCGGGCAGAGTGTTATTGGTTCCGGTTGCACTTGTGGGTTCGAAGGTGACGAACGCCAATTGCGAGTTCGGCGAAACCAGCACCTGGTTGATGGACCCCACGTCAGGCGTGCCCAGGCTGAACTGCTGCGGGCTGCTGGGGAAATTCAACGCGGTCTTCAGGGGACATTCGCCGTCGGGAATCTGAACGCCAATATCCGTGAGCTGACCGCCGCTGGCTGCAGTTGCGCCGATGATGTGATACCCATCCGTGGTGGCGCCCAGTTCATCGGTTTGCGCGGCTACGGTGGCAGCATTGGGATAGTATTCCGTCGGATTCACCGCTGTGGTCGGATCGGTCAAGCCGGTCGGCGGTGGACCGGGAGTCTGTTGCGGGTTCGTCTGGTTCGGCCCGAGAGCGCAATATCCGAAGGCTGTGGTCGGCGAGCCGGCAGCATAAGCACCGACACCCGGAATGGTAACGGCGACGCTGGTGGGGCTGTTGGTGCTGGGATTGATGGGGCAATTCCCTGTCTGGCCGTTCTCCGTGCAAACGTGCCAGCCGGTGAATGTGTTGTAGGTGAAGAGCGTATTGTCACCCGTGATGTAGACGGTTTGGCTGTCCTGAGTAAATTGAGCGGCGTAGGGCGGATGCACCTCCACCGAAGGATCGATGGGCTCGCTGTTGCCATTACAGGCGATGGTGGGGCCAGGCGCGCTGAAGGAGAGCAACGAAGCCGCGACATTGCCGATCGGTGGCGTGTAGAGATAGAACAATTGCCGGCAGGGATCATGAACGACGACCAGCGTGTCATTGGGAGCCACAGCCAGCACAGTGCCAGGGACACCGGGAGTCTGCGTGGTGAGCGTGGTGCCGGAGGTGGGCGAAATTGCCGCAATCATCAGCTCAGTCGCGCTGCCCATGAAGAGATTGTTGCCGTTTTCATCCATCACCATGGAATTCGGCTGGTAAGGTAGGCGGATCGGCGTGCCTACATTGCCGCTTTGAAAGTCAAGCGGCACCAGGTTCAGCGACTGCGGACTGGCCATGTAAAGAAGCGCCTGGCTGGGGCCGGGAGTATGAATATCGACCGGGTTGCTGCTGATGGGCAGACCTGTGCTGAGGTTGCCAATTTGGTTGACCGGCGCGGGATTGCAGACGGAGGGCAAACATTGCGCAACAATCGCCGCATCGCTGGGATACGCCGGAGTGACGGAACCGGTGTTACTGACCGGAATATTGATGGGATCATTCGACGTGTATTGCAGCTGCAATCCGCTGATGGGGTTGTTGTTGGTGTCGAGGATGGTGGTGGTCAGCGGCTGAATGTTGCTGGTATTGACGGTGACACTTGTTTGTCCGGTGGTGCCCACGGTGAGCGAAATGCTCTTGGCGGGACAAGTGAAGAAATATCCGGCGGTGCTGGTGGCCTGGGCGATGCTCGCGTTGATGACGGTCGAGCCGGGCAGATGCGCGGTGGCGATGCCGTTCTGGTCAACAGAAACGACATTCGTATTCTGCGGGCTGTAGGTAAGATGGCCAGCGTTACAGGTGATGTCGTTGGGCGATCCGGAGGTGCAAGTGCCTGTGCCGGTGCAAACGGTGGCAGCCAGCTGGGCCGTCTGGTTCTGCGAGAGGCAGCTATTCAGGGCGTATACAGGAACATTCGTGGGCGAACCGGTGCTGGGGTTATTGGGACACGTATGCACCGCACTTGCGCCGCCTAACAATACGCTGGTGATGGGAGGGTGAACGAAGACAGGAACCGGATTGCTGGTGGCGCCGCCGCCGCTGGCGGTGACGTAAGCCAAACCGCCCTTGGCGTTGTAAATCGCGCTGCCGGGCTGGGGAGGAATGCAGGTGGTGAAGTTGGCAACCCCGTTGCCGGAATTGCGGTTCCATTCGCCGCCGCAGACCTGACCGGAAGGCGAAACGTCAGCCAATGCCAGGTTCGTGGTGCCGTAGCTGTAGGTTCTGACGGTGACGGAAGTGCCTTTGCAATTGACGGCCGTCGGTGTCGACAGAGAGGCAACTTGCCCATAGCTCAACGAGAGCCCGTAGACGGAAGGCTCGAGGTCGATCTTGGCGGGAGCAGTCAACTGCGCACCGCTCTGAAAACCGCTGCAGAAGTTCGAGCCATTGTCAGCAGTAGAGCAACCAGTGGTGGAAAGACCGACGGGTAGGGATATAGCCAGAAGAACCGCAAAGAATACGAACCGCCGCATTGAACCTCCCCGCCGCCGCTTGGCGCGGACTGGCGGTTACTAAGTACAGCTATGGTGACTGTGTCAGCTATTTCATTTTAGAGCATTTTCGCCGGCACGGGGCTGGATTGGAAGCAATTCCCTGCAGCTTTTCTTCTGCGAAACGCGAGGCGGAGATTGCGGCCTGAGACCGGGGCTCAGAGTGATAAGGGTCGATCGGGCCGGATGCGGCTCGGGGGAATTCCGGGCGAACCGACGCGACGACTTGTGGGCTCATGGAAAGACCTATCGGGCTGCGGGAATCCGGATGGAGTTGGCGGTGCAGTCGCGCACAGCCTGGCAGGCGGTGGGCCGCAGGTTCTTGGCGAGGCAAAATTCGACTGCGGAAAGATAGCGATTGTGACAGCTGACAGCAATATCGTCGGCAGACATTCCGGGATTGGCGTCGGTGAACATCTGCTTGATCTGATCCGCGCTGCGGGTGGTGGTGCGGCTGGGGCTGACCAGTGATGATGGAATCCGGATAGAGTTATAGGCTTTGCGAATAACGCCGAAATACTGATCGGCGGTGAGGCCGGAGCAGGTGCCGTGGGTGGTCCACTCATGCTGGATGAGGCGCAGGTCGGGCATGATATCGAGCATGCTGGAGGGATTCGATAATCCAGGCTCGCTGGAACAGGCCGACGGCCATTGGCCGTTGTTGAACTGCGGCCACAGGCCGTGCACGACAAATCCGGGATGAGCGCCGCCGCATTGCTGGGCGTTGGGATGGCCGTGACAATATTCCGGAGACCAGGAGAGCGTGAACAGGTAGTAGTCGAAGTGGCCGCTGGCAGCGGGAATGTTGGCGTCGGCATTCGCAATGCGAGCCTGGGCAATTTTTGCGGCGGGCTGGGTCGCAGGCTGCTGGCAGCCGGAAGCCAGCAGCAGTAACGAGAGCGCGGACACGGCCAGAAAGCATCGACGCAGCATGTTTTCCTTCTCTTGCGACAAGGTTGAGACACCGGCTAAAGCTTACCGCACCAAATCGAGGACAGATTTCCAGGGCTTGCCCTGGCATTCCGCAACGGGCTTGCAAGTGATGTTGCCGTCATATGTGTTCACGCCATCCTGCAGGCCGGGATCGGCTTCAATTGCAGCCTTGGGGCCGAGCGTGGCCAACCGCAGCACGTACGGGAAGGTCGCGTTGGTGAGGCCGAGGGTCGAGGTGTGCGGTACCGCCGCCGGCATATTAGTGACGCAATAATGTACCACGCCCTCGAACACATAGGATGGATCGCTGTGGGTGGTGGGGCGAGCGGTCTCAATGCAGCCACCTTGATCGATAGCCACGTCGACGATGACGGCGCCTTTTTTCATGGTGGAAACCATCGCCCGGGTGACAATTTTGGGCGCGGCGGCGCCAGGGATCAACACGCCGCCGATGAGAAGATCCGCATCGCGAGCGGCGCGGCTGACGTTGTAGGAGTTGGAGGCGAGGGTGTAGACGCGGCCGTTGAAGATATCGTCCAGTTCGCGCAGGCGGTTTAGGTTCATGTCGATGATGGTGACCTTCGCGCCCATGCCGAGAGCAACTTTGGCGGCGTTAGTGCCGACGATGCCGCCTCCGATGATGCAGACATTTCCAGGAGGCACGCCGGGGACGCCGCCGAGAAGAACGCCGCGGCCGCCTTTTTCTTTTTCCAGATGCGCCGCGCCGACCTGCACCGACATGCGGCCAGCCACTTCTGACATCGGTGTGAGCAGCGGCAGCATGCCGGCTTTATCGCGGATGGTTTCATAGGCGATGCCGATGACTTTCTTCTCCAGCAATTTTGCGGTCAGCGCAGGAACCGGCGCGAGGTGCAGATAAGTGAAAAGCACTAGGCCTTCGCGGAAATGACCGTACTCTTTCTCGATGGGCTCTTTGACCTTGACGATCATGTCGGAGAGACGCCAAACGTCGTAGGCGGAGCCGACGATTTCCGCGCCGGCGGACTGGTATTCGTCGTCGGGCAGCGAGGAGAGTGCGCCCGCATTGGTCTCGACAAGCACCTCGTGACCCGCTTCCACCAGAGCTTTCACGCCGGCAGGGGTGACGCCGACGCGGCTTTCGTGATCTTTTACTTCTTTCGGAACGCCGATAATCATATTTGCTTCTCCTACCGACATGGCTGCTCAAAAATGTGCCATTCATCTAGTTGAAAGTGGTCCTATTCTCCGGTATCGATTTGCGCGCGTTGCAGGCGATCGGAATAATCCACGTAGACGGACTTCCAGGTGGTGTAGAAATCCAGCGCGCCGCTGCCGCCTTCGCGATGTCCGTTGCCGGTTTGCTTGACACCGCCGAATGGCAGATGCACCTCCGCACCAATGGTGGGCGCGTTAATGTATACGATGCCGGTGTCGATGTCGCGCATGGCGCGATAAGCCTGATTCACGTCGCGCGTATAGATGGCAGCGGATAGACCGTAGTCGACATCGTTTGCAATTTGAAGGGCACGCTCAAAGGTGTCAAACTCCAACAGACTGAGCACGGGACCGAAGACTTCTTCGCGGGCGATGCGCATGGAGGGTTTCACTCCACCAAAGATGGTAGGAGCGAAAAAATATCCATCCGCGTAGGCTTTGCCCTGGAGACGCTTGCCACCGGTGAGCAATTTCGCGCCTTCATCGGTCGCGATTTTCACATACATGGCGCTGGTTTCCACCTGTTGCTGATTCACCAGCGGACCAACCTGCACCCCTTTTTCCAGGCCATTGCCGATGCGCAGCTTACGCGCGCGCTCAACGAGTTGCTCAGTAAAGCGGCGAGCGATTTTTTTGTGAATGAGGATGCGGCTGGTCGCGGTGCAACGCTGACCGGTGGTCCCGAATGCTCCCCAGAGCGCGCCTTCAACGGCGAGATCGAGATGGGCGTCGTCCATGATGATCATGGCGTTCTTGCCGCCGAGCTCGAGCGAGCAGGGTTTGAAGCCAGCAGCTGCGGCCATGCCGACGGCGCGACCAACTTCGCTCGATCCAGTAAGGCTGATGGCGTTGACGTCGGGATGCTCGACCAGCGGCATGCCAACTTGACCGCCAGAACCAGAAACGATGTTGACGACGCCGGCAGGCAATCCGGCATCGAGCAGCGCCTGCACCAGGTTATAGGTGGAAAGCGGTGTGGCCTGCGCAGGTTTGATGACGCAGGTGTTGCCGCAGACGATGGCCGGCAGCAGCTTCCACGATGGGATGGCCATGGGAAAATTCCACGGAGTGATCATGCCGCAGACGCCGACCGGCATGCGCACGCTCATGGCAAACTTATTCTGCAGCTCGGAGGGCGTGGTGTTGCCGAACATGCGGCGACCTTCGCCGGCCATGTAGAAAGCGGTGTCGATGGCTTCCTGCACATCGCCGCGGGTTTCTTCCAGCACCTTGCCCATTTCACGAGTCATGTCGCGGGCGTACTGCTCTTTGCGTTCGCTTAGGATTTCGCCGGCGCGAAAGAGGATTTCGGCGCGCTTGGGTGCAGGCACCAGTCGCCAGGTTTTGAAAGCTTCTTTTGCCGCAGCGACGGCGTCGGAAACATCTCGTGTATCGGACGAGGGAAAGATGCCGACCAGGTCGCGATTCTTCGCGGGATTGCGATTCTCAAACGTTTTGCGGGAGTGGGCGCTGACCCATTTACCGCCAATCAAATTCTTAAAGTTCGTGGTGGTTCGTTTTGCGATTGCCATACTCTTCACTGCTTTCTTTCCTGCTGAAATTGCAAGCTGCCCTTGCTGCCCGATAGAGGATACAACAAACACTCTCTACCGGATGTGATTGCGGTTCTATGTGACGGAAGCGTGTGCCGGAGAGAACCGGACGGTCCATCGGCCAATGGCGATGAATAGCAGGCCCAGCACGAGAAATGCGACTAACAATCCAAAGGCGTGACTCAGAGCGCGCGACCACCCTATGGTATCGACATCGATGAAGTAATACGGGTACCAGTGGGAAACGAATCCGCGCGCCAGGGTGTAAGCCATGTAGGCGACGGGAAAGGCGAGCCAGCGGACGGCGTCGCTCCAGCGAAGCGTGAATTTCGGAACGAGGAAAACCCAGAACACGACATAGAGCACAGGGATGACGTCATGCAGCGACACGTCGGCAATTTTTTGCGCGCCCTGCGGATTCCACATCTTGCGGAGCAGCAAACTGTAGGTGATGCCGACGATGGCGATGTAGACCGCGATTGCAGTCTGTGTTGAGGGTCGGATGAAAAATTGTCCGACTGCTGAATGTGGCGCCAGCAACGGAAGCGTGGCGCATAGAGCCACAAGGAGATTGGTCAGGATGGTGAAAAAGCTGAAGTAGTTGATGACCGCGTGAAGCGTGGTGCCCGGTGTTGCCTGTTGCACCATCAACAGCAATTGCAGCACGAGCGCGAACCATGCGACTGCGGCAATCACTGCCAAGGCGCTGCGCATCGGTCGGGTGAGACTGGTTGCTGCGTTCACTGAGGTTTCGGCCATGGGCTTCTATCGGGTGGGGAGGGCGCGTTCAGCAAGAAGACTGCAACGAGCGCAATCTTCTTTGGTTTTGCCGCCAAATTAAAGCTTACTGCCGTCCGAAGCGATAGACCATCCCCAGCGCCAATCCCTGATTATGCGTGACCTGACCGCCAAAATTATCGATCAGCATGTTCGGAGAAAGCCGAACCGCGAGGCCGGGACTCAGGTTGTAATCCAGGTGAATGCTGGCGATGGCAGCGCCGACGTTACTGGCGGGATAGAAACCCACCGACTGCGGCGGAAAGGCGCCGGTATTCTTGTCGAAATATCCATAGGCATCGCCCACCTGGAGAGCGGCACTAACTGAAAATTTCGAAGAACCGTAGAAGCGATAGATGGGCCCGATGGTGAAGGGGAAGACGGCGAATTTGGCGTTATAGGTATTGTTGCCACCGCCATTGACGGCGCCGAGAGAGTTGTTCCCATACAACCCGCGCGCATCGGCGATGATGCCGAAGCGAGGATTAAAGTAGCGGGTTGCGCCCACGATCCAGGCACCCATACCGGAGTTATGCAGATCCGGGCCGGGACGAAAGCGCATGTACTCGCCGCCGACATAAAATTCCCAGCGATGGGTATACGTTTCTGTCACCAGCGCGGCTTCGCGGCGTTGCTTGGTGGCCAGGCGGCGATTTTCCAGACTGCGGCGAGTGGCCGGCGACTCCTCGGGAACAGAAGACGATGAAGATTTCGGCTGCAGTTGCGGGGTTGTGTCCTGCGCGTGCAATGGAGAAGCCATGCAACTGACAAAGAGCAGCAGGACGAAACATGCGAGGCTGAAGCCGAAGGAGCGAAGACCCGGAGCAGCGGCGCGGCGCGGTGACATAGACCTGAAAATTGGCAAGGGAAAGGAATGGCTTCCCTGGGTGAACTGAGACAGCACTTTTTTCTCCTAAGTCTCCATTAAATCATTTAAATCATTTACGAGGGTTGAGGGACGTAGGTAGTCTATCTGTACTGCGAGGGAAGAAGCGAAAGCTGCGCATCGTTCTGCATCCAAACTTGTGTGATGAGGAGAGCATATGAGGTTTTGGCTTGGGCTGGTGATTGGGCTGGTCTTAATACCGATTGGCGTATTTCTCTACCTGCATTATGGGAATCCCCCGGTCGCCGTCGCCGATGCGCCACTCCCCTTCGAGAAGGAAATGGTGCACATGCCGATGCATGCGCGCATTGCAAAAGACATGCCCAAATCGGTACCGATTCAGCCCACGGCGGATAATTTAACTGCGGGAGCCCAGATTTATCGCCAGAACTGCGCCTTCTGCCACGGGTTAAACAATCAGAACTCTACCGTGGCGCCGCATATGTACCCGCACGCACCGCAGTTGTGGCACGCGCACGGCAGCGAGAATGTAGTGGGTGTCAGCGACGATCCGCCGGGAGAAACCTATTGGAAGGTTGCGAATGGAATTCGCTTGTCGGGAATGCCTGCGTTCGACCAGGTATTGTCTTCCACGCAGATATGGCAGGTGAGCCTGCTGTTGGCGAATGCCAACAAGACATTGCCGCAGGCGGCGATGGATATTCTGGCACAACCGCTGACCTTCACATTGCCGACGTCGCAAGCGCCGACGCAACCAACACCGGCGCAGCGAACACCAAGCCCGAAGTAGCGAATCACGAGAGCAACGCCAGAACCACTGCAATGGGAACAGAGCAGTCAATCCCTTGACTAGTCGCCGCAATGTCTCGCGGCGACCTTGGCTCAGGACGATAACTCTTTTCTCCTTGGACGAAGGCTGCGTTTGTCCTGGTGGCATGTCGCGACGTCAACGATACTCGGCAAGACTCGCCCTGAAGCGGGCGATTCTTGCCGGGCTACCGCCAGCAGCGGTACGCTTCCGTCATGCGACCCCTTCGCTATTCCATCAACATCACATTGGACGGGTGCTGCGATCATCGAGCCATCGTCCCGGACGAAGACTTGCATCGCCACGCGACCGAAAACCTCAACCAGGCGGATGCTCTCCTGTTGGGCCGGATGACGTACGAGATGATGGAGGCAGCGTGGCGGCAGCCGGCGCCAGCTGGGGCGAGGCCTGAGTGGATGGAACCCTTCGGCCGGACGATCGATGCGGCAAAAAAATACGTTGTGTCGAGCACCCTGGACCGCGTGGATTGGAATGCGGAGCTGGTGCGGGGGGACCTGGGGACAGCCGTTCAGCAGCTCAAGCAGAAACCGGGTAAGGGATTGTTCGTAGGAGGCGTGAAGCTCCCACTGGCGTTAGCGGAGCTGGGATTGATCGATGAGTACGAGTTCCTGGTGCAGCCCAGGATCGCGGGTCACGGGCCGACGTTATTCGCGGGACTGTCGAAGCCTGTCGACTTGAGGCTGGTCAGCCGGCTTGAGTTTCGCTCGGGAGCGGTGGCGATGCGGTATGAGCCGAGAAGACAGTGATCGGAAGAGGCACCCGACCTATCGGAGCGGCGACCTTAGCTCTTGGGAGCTTTATCTCCAGGGCCCGAGTCTTCGAGCGATTGCATGTTGTAACTAAAGCAGGCACGCATTTCCAGATATGGTTCATGGAAGTCCTGTGGAAGCGGCGGGTATTTTGACTTCTTGATTGCTTTCAAGGCGGCGTGCTCCAGGGTGCGATCTCCGGAAGACACTTCTACCAAGACATCCCGCGGCTTCACTTTACCGTCGGGCAAAATTCTGAGCCGAATGCTCACCTGGCCCTTGGCCAGGGTGGGCCACTGTGCGCTTTTTGGCATCAATCCAACCCAATTGACGTAAGTAATTGACCACCAGTCCCTGGCGTACGAACTGAGATCGACGCCATAGGTTTTTGAGAGTATTTCGAAATCGCCGACACCTGGATGCGCTGAACAGGGGCTGGACGTCGAAGGCGTCTGGGATATGTTGGCGGCGTTTTGACCACCCGCGAGTTGGCAGAATCCCATCAGCGAAACTGCCAGAATTTTCAGCAAAGATTTCATGCAAGGCCGCCAGCTTCACCACGACTGTACATAGCTTATGCTCCGACTATGACATTCGGCGTCCTACAACGTAGAGCCTAGTGAGAGATGGCATAGGTGAGGGCCATCGTGAACTGAACGGAATTGCCCTTGAAACCCGGCGGCGGATCGTTCAGGTAATTGTCAATCAGGCCCAGCGAAAATCCGAAATTCTTGACGACGGGAAAACTGGCGCCGAGAGCAACGTTGGCCGAGTAGTCCGATGGACTGTTCCACGCGGGAAGAAACGCGGCAATCTCAGTGAACACAATCTTCTTGGGAAACTTACGGGTGTAATTGTCGCCGAAGCTGGAGCCAATCAAGTTATTGGTGTAGGCAGCGGCGGTGGGGGTGGCGGAGAACGACTGCTTGGTGTAGTCGATGATGCCGGTCAGGTCCAGTTCCTGCTTGGCATCCTTGATGGCCGTATACCCGGCGCCACCGCCGTAGAGTTGTTGCAGATCCAGGCCCTGGGAATAGTTATGACTCCAGGCTGCCTGTCCCAGCAGATAAAAGCGGGGACTCAGATACTGATCCTGTTCAATGCCGGCATTCAGGATGTTGGTTTTGACCGTGGGGGTATTTGGCTGTGTGACCTTGCCATAGCTGTTGTTGAAGTTGAGCAATGTGCGCTGGCGTGCCGGCATCCAGGTGACGGGTGGGACGACGCGAGCCAGAACGACTGCAGTGTTGATGCTGACGCTGTTTTGCGTGGAGCTGACGGTGCTGACACCAGCACTGATGGCACCCGTGATGCCCTGGGTGAGGCCTTGCTTCTTGTTGACATTTTTATTGAAGGTAGCCTCATCCACAATGTAGGCGATGCTCTTCTCCGGAATTTCCTGGGTACCGCTCGACGTGGCCACGGTCAAGGTGTCGCCTTCAATGGAGATGGTGCCGACGGGAATGTCGGTGTTGGCCTTCTTGCGGCCGACGGGCTGGCCGGTTTTAATCACGGCAAACCGCTGCTCGGTGTGCAGCTGCTTCAACTTGGCCCATGGCACCTGGACTGTGCCGGCATTGTCGCTGGCAAAGAAGACAGTTCCGCCGGCCTCGTGGTCCAGCTTTCCCGTCAGCATGTCGCCGTTGGAAAATACCAGGACATCGGGCTTGGGCTTGACGGCGGCATCGGCCGCGCGGGTGGGAAGTGCGGGGAACAAGCACCCGGCCACGAGGAGGCACGGAAATATCGAAGTCATCTGGCTAAAGC
The DNA here is from genome assembly GCA_035502695.1 of Acidobacteriaceae bacterium. Lineage (GTDB taxonomy): Bacteria > Acidobacteriota > Terriglobia > Terriglobales > Acidobacteriaceae > JAKAAZ01. The sequence continues at coordinate 2,728 of DATJUD010000178.1, read as the reverse complement.
GTCGGGAGTTTTTCGCTTGAATTCGCATAGTTTTAGGTTTTCCTGGGAGTTTCGATGCAGCAACGGTGGGCGAGCGTTGGTCGACGCCTCGACTTTGTATGGACCCGTACTACACTATGAAACGAGAGAGGGCGTGAAATGTCCAATGGATTCTTGAAGAAAATCGGTCGCGCGCTTTCGATTTTCGGTGTCTCGGACCCGGAGGACGTGCGCCGAATGCAATCCAGAAAAACGCCCGCGAGCGTTGTGAAACCCGCGCCACCGGCGGCTTCGCAGAATACCGTCGACCGGGCTGCATCGCAGAAAAAGCGAACAGAAAACGAGTAAAGACGAAGCCTGCGAATGAGAGGCTTTTTTGAGCCGAAAACAAATCCGCGCGTTCGATGCGACAGGAGAGACAATCCGGCTGCAAAATCCAACCACCAGCGGGTAAACTGGAGCTATGGGGATTACGCGACAGCAGGCTCTGGACGCATTTGAGTCCGACGATCTGATTGGGCTAGGCATGGAGGCCAATGCGGTGCGGCGCAGGCTGCATCCGGAGGGCGTGGTCACCTACATCATCGATCGCAACATTAATTACACAAATTTCTGCACGGAATATTGCACGTTCTGCGCCTTCTATCGCCCGCTGAAAGGAAAGCTTGCGGCGGAAGGATACATTTTGGATTTCGACACGATTTACGACAAGATTCGCGAAACCGTGGAGATGGGCGGAACCGGCGTGCTGATGCAGGGCGGGCTGCATCCTGATTTGAAAATCGACTGGTTTGAGCGGCTGCTGACGGGCATTAAGCAGCGCTTCCCTTCCATCTGGCTGCATTGTTTTTCCGCATCCGAGATTCTGGCGATTGCGGAATACAGCCAATTGTCGGTGCGGGACACGATTGCGCGCTTGCGCGATGCGGGCCTGGATTCAATCCCGGGTGGCGGCGCGGAAATTCTGGATGATGATGTGCGACATCGCATTGCGCGGCTGAAATGCGGCACAGAGGAGTGGGTGCTGGTGCATCGGACCGCGCATCAGCTGGGCATGCGCACCACCGCGACCATGATGTTTGGCGTGGGCGAGACATATGAGCAGCGCGTGAATCACTTTGAAACGCTGCGACGCCTGCAGGATGAAACCGGCGGGTTCACGGCATTTATTCCGTGGAGCTTTCAGCCGCACAATACGGCACTGGGCGGCCGCGGCTGGGACGAAGCGACTTCCGTCGAATATTTGAAGGTGCTGGCGATTTCGCGGCTCTATCTGGACAACATCCTGAATGTGCAGTCGAGCTGGGTGACGCAGGGGCTAAAGGTGTTGCAGATGGGCCTGCGCTTCGGCGGCAACGACGTTGGCTCCGTGATGCTGGAAGAGAACGTAGTGAAGGCTGCCGGCACGGCGAACCACACCACAGAAGAAGAACTGCGCCGCGTGATTCGCGATGCCGGCTTCAAGCCGGTCCAGCGCGACACTCTTTATCGGACAATGTTCCTGAATTAACCGTTCGCAATTTCAATATCCGGAGCCGATCATGTCTCCGAGAATTTTCCTTCTGCTGAATCTTGCCCTCGGCTTCTACAACGTGGGCACGATCTGGGCGCATGAGGTGGATATTTTCCGGTCGTGGAAATTGGTGGGCGCGGATCGCTTCCACGAAGTGCAGCGCGTCCACTGGCGCAAAATTCCCTATTGGGTGCTGACGCCGGTTGGGCTGGGAGTTTGCGGTGCGATCGCACTGATCTGGTACCACCCGGGGGGCTCGCCGCTCTGGGGGATCTGGGGCGTCTTTCTTTGCCAGGCACTCAGCCTGGTTCTGACGGCAATTTTCTGGGGACGGTGGCAGGGACGGCTGGCGCAGGATCCACTCGGATCTGAAAGCGCATACCTGAAACGAATCCTGAAAACACATTGGGTGCGGACGCTGCTGATCAATGCTTCCGCCGGGTTTTTGCTGGCATGGGTGATTGTGGTACTGGGGTGACCTGAGATGCAAAAGATTCTGCCTAGATGGTTTGCAGGCGGGTCCAGGTGCGGCGCAGAGCTTTGACCACCCACCGCGTCATGAGAATGGCAATCACAATGAAGGCGATGGCGATGCTGGCCGCAGTCCAGGGATGCTGAGTCAATAGCCAGGTGAGGCCGATGGCGATGCCGTCTTCGCCCGCACTGAGCGTGATATTGGACACGGGTTCCGGACTGGGCGTGACCACGGCGCGAACGGCCGTTTTCGAACTATGCGCCACCATCGCGATGGCGGCGCCGCCGAGGGTTGCCAGCAACTGCATCTCCGGCGAGAGATGCGAGCTGGCGCGGTAGGCCAGCAGTCCTGCGACAGGCACCCGGATGAAGGTATGCAGCGCGTTCCATACCATATCGAGGCCGGGAATTTTGTCGGCGATAAATTCGGCGGCAAATAAAGTTCCGCTGACGGCGATGACGACCCAGTTGCCGAGAATTTCCAATCCGGCGGGCAAGACCACCCAGTGAGTATGCGCCAGCAGGCCGAGGGTCAGCACCGTGGCGTAGACATTGAGTCCCGCGGCAAAGCTGGCAGCGATGATAATGGCTGCAATCGTACTGGGCGTGAAGGCGCTCACTTGCTGCGAATTCTAGAACATTTTCGTTGTTGTCGTGGCGCGAGCATCGTTCTGTCCCACCTCGCCCGCGCCGAGATGGGAAGACCGTGTCATTCGCCGTACTTGAAAATACGGGACACGTAAGTGCCGCTCGTCACGGAAA
>DATJUD010000177.1:0-28777 GCA_035502695.1 Acidobacteriaceae bacterium | reverse complement strand
CAACTCTATGGTTATCGGGTTGCGGGGCCGTATCTACCCGAAGAGGGCCATCGCTTCAACCCACACAGGCTGCTTCTGGATCCGTATGCAAGAGCAATTGCTGGCGTCCAGAATTGGGATTTTTTGGCCGCTCGCGGCTATGATTGTTCGAGCAATCTAGCTGATCTAAGCATTTCGACTGTAGATAATGCGGGTACCAGTCCGAAATGCGTCTTTATCGAGGACTCTTTTGACTGGGAAATGGATACGTCCCCGAAGCATTCCGCCTCTGATACGGTCATCTACGAGACGCACGTTCGCGGTTTGACAATCCATCCGAGTTCGCGGGTGACGCATCCTGGAACCTACGCTGGCTTGACCGAAAAGATTCCGTATCTGCAAAACCTTGGAGTGACCGCCATTGAGTTGATGCCGGTTTTCGAGTTTAACGAAAACGAATCACAGCTCCTGAATCCAATCACAGGAGAGAAGCTCAAGAACTATTGGGGCTACGATCCCGCCGCTTTTTTTGCTCCGAAGCAGTCTTACAGCGTTCGTGGCCGGCACGGTCAGCAGATTCAGGAGTTTCAGGAGATGGTCAAGGCTTTTCACCGCGCAGGCATTGAGGTGATCCTGGACATTGTCTTGAACCACACAGCCGAGAACGATGAGCTGGGACCCACGATTTGCCTGCGCGGCATTGAGAACTCGATCTTTTATATGTTGCAAGAGAACGAGCGCCGATACTACAAGAACTTTTCTGGCACGGGCAATACGTTGAATGCTAACCATCCTGTCGTAAGAGAGTTCGTGAGGAATGTACTTCGGTACTGGGTCATGCGCATGCACGTGGATGGTTTTCGCTTCGACCTCGCTTCGATCCTGGGACGAGATGAGCATGGAAACATCCTGCACAACGCTCCGCTTCTTGAAGGCATTGCCGAGGATCCGATCCTGCGTGACGTAAAGATTATTGCGGAAGCCTGGGACGCAGGGGGAGCCTACCAAGTAGGAAGTTTTTCCACCAAGCGTTGGACGGAATGGAACGGTCGTTTCCGTGATGATGTGCGCCGCTTCTGGGCCGGCGACGTGGGCATGATGGGATTGTTCGCAAGCCGAATCTGTGGAAGCTCAGATTTGTACGAAAGATCATGCAAGGGGCCTGCAAGCAGCCTCAACTTTGTCACTTGTCATGACGGTTTCACGCTGAATGACTTGGTCAGCTACAAGCAGAAACACAATACCGAAAATGGCGAGTTCAACCGCGATGGAAGCGATGCGAACTACAGCTCCAATTGCGGTGTGGAAGGGCCAAGCCAGGATGCCGATGTTGATGGCATGCGCAAACGCTTGATCAAGAATTTCCTGTTAACCCTGTTTATCTCTCGCGGGATTCCCATGTTGCTCGGCGGCGATGAGTTTCGCCGAACCCAGCGCGGCAATAACAATGCCTACTGCCAGGATAACGAGGTGAGCTGGTTTGATTGGAGCCTGCTTGAAGCGCACAAAGAGATCTATCGCTTCGCTCGGGGAATGATCGCCTTTCGCCGAGCTCATCCTGTTTTAAGAAGAGAAAAGTTTTACACGCCTGAAGACATAAAGTGGTTCGCGCCAAACGGTTCCATTCCCGACTGGGCGAACCAGCGGCAGAAATCCTTTGCGTGTCTTATTCTGGGGCGGATAGAACCGGACTTGTTCCTGTTGCTTAACGCCGACACCACATCAGTTGATTTTTCCATTCCCGCGTTGCCGACCGGGAGGATGTGGCGTTTGGCGGCCGATACTTCCCGAGATGCCCCTGAAGATCTCTTCGACCCTGGGAAGGAGCCTCTCATCCAGGGCCAAATCGGTTTTCTGCTCAAGGCTCGATCAAGCGCAATTCTTTTGTCGGATAGCGATGAGGTGCTCCGTGACAATTAACCCTGCTGCCGGCAAGCCGGCTGATCCCTCCATGCTAGTCAATATTCCGAAGCTAATTACGGCCTACTATGAGCTACGTCCGGATCCGAGCGATCTGACGCAGCGTGTCATGTTTGGCACATCCGGTCATCGCGGATCCGCTACAGACGTGGCATTTAATGAGTGGCACATTCTGGCCATCACTCAAGCGATTTGTGATTACCGCAAACTCAAGAAAATCGACGGGCCGCTGTTCCTTGGGATGGATACACACGCTCTGTCGGAGCCCGCATTTGCAAGCGCACTGGAAGTGCTTGCGGCAAATGACGTCGAAGCGATGCTCTCCGAAGGCACCGCATATACCCCAACGCCGGCCGTGTCCCATTCGATTCTGCTTTATAACCGCGCACGGAACTCGGGGCTCGCCGACGGTATCGTAATCACGCCGTCTCACAATCCTCCGGATGACGGGGGCTTTAAATACGATCCTCCACATGGGGGACCAGCCGATTCAACCGTGACCTCATGGATTGAATCGAAAGCCAACGCCTATCTTGAGCGTGGTCTCGACGGTGTAAAGCGCATGCAGTTTGCCAAAGCGCTGCGTGCGCCCACAACACACAAGCACGACTTTTTGAACCTCTATGTCAACGACCTTAATCATGTTGTCGATATGAATTTGGTGCGCGACGCCAAGATTAAGCTTGGCGTGGATCCCCTTGGAGGAGCGGGTATCGACTATTGGCCTAGGATTGCCGAACAGTACGGTCTGGATCTGACGATCGTGAACAAAGCTGTCGATCCAACGTTTCGCTTTATGACGGTGGATTGGGATGGCAAAATTCGGATGGATCCTTCCTCACCTTATGCCATGCAGAGGCTTATCGGCCTGAAAGATAAGTTTGACATTGCATTTGCCAGCGATACCGATCATGACCGGCATGGCATCGTGACGAAAGGAAGCGGCTTGCTTCCTCCAAATCACTATCTTTCAGTGTGTGTAAACTATTTGTTCGCGAACCGGCCCAATTGGAAGCAGGAGGTCGCCGTCGGCAAGACCGTAGTGAGCAGCAGCATGATTGATCGTGTCAGCGCTCGCATGAGTCGGCGGCTTTATGAAGTCCCGGTGGGCTTTAAATGGTTTGTCGACGGATTGCTGACCAGCTGGTTGGGTTTTGGGGGCGAAGAAAGCGCCGGTTGTTCTTTTCTTCGGCAGGACGGTACTGTCTGGACTACAGATAAGGACGGAATCATTCCTTGTCTGCTCTCAGCGGAAATTACGGCGCGTGTCGGCAAAGATCCGGGTGAGATTTATCGTGAGCTCACCCGCGAGTTAGGAGATCCCACTTACGAACGCATCGATGCACCCGCCACGCCCGAACAAAAAGCCGTTCTAGCGAAATTGTCCCCGACCGACATCCACGCGACTGAAGTTGCTGGTCAGGCGATCGAGAAGATTCTGACCACCGCTCCAGGAGATGGCAATCCAATTGGAGGGATCAAAGTGATTGCGAAGGAGGGCTGGTTTGCCGCGCGTCCGTCAGGCACGGAGGAAATCTACAAGATTTACGCCGAGAGTTTCCTTGGTCAGGAACATTTACGACAGATCGAGGAAGAAGCCCAGACCATTGTTTCGGAAACACTGGCTGGCAGTGCCCATGCTCGCTGAGCCCACAAGCGAAGAGAGAGGAGTTTGTTTATGAATAGCTCGACAATGGTTGATCGTTCACTCGATACAGCTATTTCAGATGCCCTGAACGATCTTGCCCTGGACCTTAGGTGGTCGTTCAATCACTCAGCGGACCAGCTTTGGGAGCAACTCGATCCTGAACTCTGGGAATTGACCCACAATCCTTGGGTTTTGCTGCAAACTGTATCGCGCGAAAAACTGCAAACTGTTACCTCCGACCCAAAATTTCAAAAACTCCTGGCTGCTCTTCACCGCGAGAAAACGCTTGCCGAAGAGTCGGAAGCGTGGTTTCAAAAGACGTATCCGCGTTCGGGCGTGTCGACAATTGCATATTTCTCGATGGAGTTCATGTTGAGCGAGGCGCTGCCGATTTATTCCGGCGGACTCGGCAACGTTGCCGGCGATCAACTCAAAGCTGCAAGTAACCTCGGGGTCCCGGTGACCGGAATTGGTTTGCTCTACCAACAAGGCTATTTTCGGCAGGAAATTGATGCGCAAGGCCGCCAGCAAGCCTTGTACCCATTCAACGATCCTGGCCAGCTTCCGATTCGACCTGTGCGTGAGCCGAACGGCGAATGGCTGCGCCTGGCCATCGCTTTGCCGGGCTTTAAGCTATGGATCAGAGTTTGGCAAGTACAGGTGGGCCGGGCCAAATTATATTTGCTCGATACCAACGATCCTGCGAACCCTCCGTCTTACCGCGGCATTACAACTGAACTGTACGGAGGTGGTCCGGAGTTACGTTTGAGACAAGAGTTAGTCCTGGGTATTGGCGGCTGGCGGGTGCTGCGCGCCTTGGGATTGCAGCCCGAGGTATGCCATCTGAATGAAGGTCACGCAGCATTCGCGGTATTGGAACGGGCGCGGTCCTACATGGAGGACAACGGCAAGCCATTCGATGTCGCGCTTAGCGTCACCCGCGCCGGCAACCTTTTTACGACCCACACTCCCGTGGAGGCGGGCTTTGACCGTTTTGATCCCAGCTTGATGGAGCGATATCTCAGCAAGTATGCCATGGAGAAACTGTCGATTTCGATTGACGAGCTTCTGGCGTTGGGAAGATGCAATCGCCAAGACTCGTCCGAACCATTCAATATGGCCTATTTGGCAATCCGCGGCAGCGGCGCGATTAACGGCGTCAGCAAATTGCACGGTCAAGTGAGCCGACGACTTTTCCAGCCGCTGTTTCCCAGATGGCCTGAAGCAGAGGTGCCAGTCACGCACGTCACTAACGGAGTGCACACGCCTACCTGGGACTCTGCCGAAGCGGATCGTTTGTGGGAACGTGCCTGCGGGAAACAATGCTGGCAGGGAACACTGGCAGGGACAGGAAGAGATATTCGCGCAGCCAACGATTCCAGTCTATGGCAACTTCGCGCAGATTGCCGCAAGGCTCTCGTTGAATACGTACGAAGACTGTACGTCCGTCAATTAGCCGCTCGGGGAGCTTCGCCGGAAGAACTCGCGCAGGCCGCACTCGTCCTCGATGAGAATATTTTGACTTTGGGTTTTGCCCGTCGCTTTGCGACATACAAACGCCCGAACCTTCTCCTGCACGATCCTGCGCGGCTTCTAAACATTCTGATGAATCGAGAGCGCCCGGTTCAACTCGTGCTAGCGGGCAAGGCTCATCCTCAAGATACGGCCGGGCAGGAAATGATACGACAGTGGTTTGAGTTTGCTCGCCGTCCTGAAGTTCGATCTCGCGTGGTCTTCCTTTCGGATTACGATGTCCTGATGGCGGAGCATCTGGTTCAGGGTGTGGATGTCTGGGTGAATACTCCGCGCCGGCCTTGGGAAGCAAGCGGCACAAGCGGTATGAAGGTGCTGGTGAACGGCGGGTTGAATCTTTCGGAACTCGACGGTTGGTGGGCAGAGGCGTATACCCCGGAGGTCGGCTGGGCAATCGGAGATGGACGTGAGCATGGGGATGACCCTTCCTGGGACACAGCTGATGCTGAAAGTCTCTATGCGGTGCTCGAAAAGGAAATCATCCCAGAATTCTATTCGCGCGATGAGCATGGAATTCCACGCGATTGGGTTGCGCGCATGCGCGAAAGCATGGCCCGCTTAACTCCGACTTTTTCGACCAATCGCGCAGTCCGCCAATATACCGAAGAGCACTATCTCTCGGCGGCAGCAGCCTTTCGCCAGCGCGCCGACAATCGAGGTTCAGTGGGCGCCGATCTCGTCGCCTGGCAGGCCGAACTATCGAAACATTGGTCGGCGCTGCGATTCGGCCCCGCGACCGTCGAGCAACGGGGCGAGCAATACCTATTTCACGTTCAAGTTTTTCTGGATGATATCGATCCCGATGCCGTAAGCGTGGAACTCTACGCGGAGGCGCAGAAAGGCGATGTCCCAGTCACTCTCACGATGAATCGTGGCGAACGTCTGGTCGGGGCGACAAGCGGCTTTACCTACAGTGTTTCTGTTCCGACAGGTCGCCCGGTTGCTGACTACACGCCGCGCATCGTTCCGCGGCATATGGGAGCGTTAGTGCCGCTTGAGGCTGCTTTCATTCTGTGGCACGATGCACCGTCCTGGCGATGAACTTTGAAATTGGTCGGGACGCCGTTCGGAGGATACAGCATTCGCAGGGCTGTAACGATCAATTAAACAGCTGGAGGGAGGCTGGGATGTCTCCCGCAGATCCAAAGTTGGAGAAACCACCATGTCCGAAAAATCTCGAACGTCCGATAGGCAACAACCGCCGGAGCTGATGCCTGATTTTTATATGAGAGCCGATATGAGTTCGTGACAAAACTGGTGCCCAAGCTTTGGGCACAAAGGGGCGCCCTCTCGGTTCACCGGACGTTGACTGGCTCGCAGCGGGACAAGCCGTGTACGCGTCGCTAGTGGCGTCGGGGATGATTACCGCATCCCCGAACGACTCGCAGAATATTAGACAGAAGATTTACGGTTAGCGAATTTTGCATGGAGATCACTCTAGGACCGTTAACGATAGGCGAGCGGGTTCGTCCATGCATTACGAGGGCATTGGTCTCTACTAATTCAACGGGCAAACTGATAATTCCCCGGATGTGCGTCGATCGGGACATATGCAACGATATTCGCGCGTGTACTGTGTTTCTGTGAATCAGGGGGGCGTCCGATCTGCTGCACCCACGTCTAGTTTTTGAATCTGCGCATTGCTACCGGTGGCAAAAGAGCTTGGAGAGGTATACAGAAGTTGCTGCATTGATGGGTGAAGGTTGGATTATCCGACATGTTCGAGAAAGCGCTGCTGGATCTGTTGCAGCAGGTCGGTGTCGGCGGACTTCCAAACCTCTTCGTTGAAGATTTCAACTTCGATGGGTCCATTGTAGCCAGTCGCATCGACGGCGTGGCGCAGGCGTCGCAATTCAATAATGCCGTTTCCCATCATGGCCCGACCCATCAGAATTCCCGGCAGAGGCACGGGCCAATCGGAAACGTGAAAGCCCACGATCTTGCCACGCGCTCGCTCGATCTGCGGCATCACTTCCGGATCCCACCAGACATGGAACGCGTCGATCACCACTCCCGCCGCCGAACTGTTCATCTGTTGGACAATATCATTCGCCTGCTTCAACGTAACCACCACGGAACGCTCCGCGGCATACATCGGATGTAGCGGTTCGACGCCAAGAATGATGCCGGCCTTCTCCGCGTCGGGCAGCACTTCCATCAGGCCATCCAGCACAGTGGCTCGCGCATCTTCAAGCGTCTGCCCATTCGCTGGGCCGGAGACAATGACCAGCACCGGCGCGCCGAGGATAGCCGCTTCTTCAATCGCGACGCGATTATCCGCGATGCGTTCGCGCCGCTCTCTCGCGGTCGGCGCCGAGAACCATCCTCCACGACAGAGACTGGAGACGCGTAATCCGCCGCCGCGAATCAGCGCGGTCGCTTTCTTAACGTCACCGTCCAGTTTATGACGCCAAACTGCGATGAAAGGGATTCCGCTGTGGGAACAGTTGCGCACTACTTGCTCGAGCGACCACGGATCGGCGGTGATCTGATTGAAGCTAAGACGTTCCAATAAACTCACGCGACACCTGAGAGCAACAGATAGTTTCGCATTCGTAGCATCGCCAACTCAGGATCGCGCAATACTCCAGCCTGGTCCGCCAGGACGAATAGTTCGGACAGGTGCGCCGTGGATCGTGCGCTCTCCATGCCGCCAACCATGCGGAAGTGCGATTGAAAGCCGTTCAGGAACGCCAAAAACACAACTCCCGTTTTATAGTGTTGCGTCGGAGATGCGAAGATGTGTCGCGAAAGCGGCACTGTCGGTGCGAGCAGTTCATGATAGAGGGGAAGAGCACCTGCATCCAGCGCGGCTAGCGCCAAAGATGCGGCAGGGGCTATGGCATCGAAAATTCCGAGCAACGCGTCGCTGTGGCTCTGTTCGTTGCCCAGAATCAGCCGATCGTAATTGAAGTCGTCGCCGGTATACATCCGGACTCCAGGCGGAAGATCCCGTCGCATCGAAATTTCCAACTCCGCATCAAGCAGAGAAATCTTGATGCCGTCGATTTTTTCCTTGTGAGCGCGAATCACCGCGAGGCAGTTCTCTGTTGCTTCGGCAATCGTATCTCCACCCCAGTAGCCTTGCAGCGCCGGATCAAACATCGGTCCCAGCCAATGCAGAATAACTGGCTGGCGAACATGGCCGAGTACGGTCTCATATACCAAGGCATAATCGTCGGCGTGGCGCGCAACCGCGGCCAGAGCGCGGCTGGCCATCAGAATGATTCTTCCGTTCACCGCTTCAATGGCTTCGCACTGCTGCAAGTAAGCTTTAGTTACATCCTGCAGTGTGAGATGCGTGCCCGGCGGAAGATGATCGGTGCCGGCGCCGCTCGCGACCAACGCTCCGCGCACTTTCGCGGCTGCGGTGCTACGTTGGATGAGTTCCAGCGCCAGTGGCCAATTCAATCCCATGCCGCGCTGCGCCGTATCCATCGCTTCGGCAACACCAAAACCCAGCGACCAAAGATATTCGCGATACGCCAACGTCGAGTCCCAATCGATCACTGGATGTGTCAGGGGTTCCGTAGTCTTGAGTGGATCCAGCACGACGTGGGCTGCGGCAAATGCAACGCGCGCCTTGAATACATTCTGTCGAGCCGGCACCAACGGCTTACGTGTCGGCGAATACTTGTAGACGGAGCCATCGGATCGCACGAGTTTGACTGAGTCGTTCAGGCTTATGCCCTCAGTTCCGGCACGTTAATCCACCGACGCTCCTGCCAGGATTTCAAGCCGAGTTCCGCCAACTGTACGCCGCGCGCACCTTCCACAAAATCATGCGGAAAGGGCGCATCTTCGGCGACATGGCGGAGAAACATTTCCCACTGAACTTTAAAACCATTGTCGAATACCTGGTTGTTGGGCACATCCTGCCAGTGCTCGCGGAAACGAAACGGATTCTCGACGTCTGGATTCCACACCGGCCGTGGCGTATTTACGCGATGCTGGATGCGGCATTCTCGCAAACCCGCAACTGCGCTACCAAGCGTGCCATCTACCTGCAAGCTGAATAGTTCATCGCGATATACACGGAACGACCAGGACGAATTGATCTGGGCAACGATCCCTCCCTCAAGCTCAAACGTTCCATAAGCGGTGTCGTCCGCGGTGCACGCGTAGCGGTTGCCCTGCTCATCGACACGTTCCGGAATCGTCGTGCCCCCCAGACACTGTACAGAGCGCACTCGGCCAAAGGTGTGGTCTAAGACATACCGCCAATGACAGAACATGTCCATGATGATGCCACCGTCGTCCTGCTTGCGATAGTTCCACGATGGTCGCTGCGCCGGCTGCCAATCGCCCTCGAAAACCCAATATCCAAACTCTCCGCGAACGGAAAGAATTCTTCCGAAGAAGCCGCTGTCGACGAGGCGCTTCAGTTTGCGCATGCCGGGCAAAAACAATTTGTCCTGCACCACGCCCTGTTTCACCCTCGCGGCTTTTGCCATTGCGGCCAGCCGTAGCGCCACACCGGAATCGACGGCGAGCGGTTTCTCGCAATACACATGCTTTCCCGCAGCAATCGCTGCTTCAACGCTCGAGGCGCGTAGCGAGGTCACTTGCGCGTCGAAGTAAATCGCATCGTCTGCATTGGCGAGCGCGCTGGGTAGATCCGTAGTCCAGCGAGCAACTCCATGATCTTTGGCAATCTGTTCCAACTTCGCGGCATTGCGGCCCACCAAAACTGGATCTGGCATCAGGCGAGTGCCGTCTTTCAGCACGACGCCACCTTGATTTCGAACCGCCAGAATGGATCGAACCAGATGCTGATTCAGCCCCATGCGTCCGGTGACGCCGTTCATGATGATGCCGATTCGCTTCTCATTCATTGCTTTCTCCCGGACGTCGCGTCCGATTCAACATTACTTACTCTGCCAAAACTGACGCCGGCTTAGTTTCTGCCTGACGCAAAAAGCTGCGATTGTGGGCTTCTGGACCAAACCAGAAGATCACGATCATCACTACCGTGACGGCACCGCCGAAAACGGTTAATGCCCAGGGATACCCAAAATGATCGCGCAAGATGAATTCTACTGCCGTTGCCGGAGCGGCCAGCAGCACTCCCAACTGATACACGATTCCGGGGAAAAGACTGCGAACTGCATCCGGAGAAAGCTCCGTCAAGTGGGCCGGGATCACGCCAAACGCGCCTTGAACGCCAGCCTGCATCACGAACGATCCGATCACCAGCACGCCGAGTGAGGCACCGAACGCCCACGCCGGAATGGACAATAGAGATACCACCAGGGCCAGCATGATGGCCTTTCGTCGTCCTATCCCCTGCGATAGATGACCGAAGAAAAGTGCGCCGACGATGGCGCCAATGTTGTAGATAATCGGAATGCCGTATAACGACCTCATTCCAATTACTGTTTTTTCGGCGATGCCGGGGACCGACTTGAGGAAGTCAGGATACAAATCCTGCGTGCCATGCGACAGGCACAGCAGCACGCTCATCATTACAAGCAGATAGAAAAACATTGCTTTATGGTGAAGCAGGGAACTAAAAATTTGCTTCATGGAGGTGGGCCGATGTTGCTTCCACGCTTCGGACTCGGGCGCGAAAAGCGTGAGCGCAACGATCAGCAATGCGACCGGCGCGCCGACAAAAAAGACGGACTGCCAGCCGAAAGCGGGAGCTAGTATCTGCATGGCCACCGATGCCAAGAGATAGCCCATGGGATAGCCTGACTGGATCATGCCGGAGAGCACGCCTCGAAAGCGACGCGGCAAACTTTCCATGGCGTAGGAGGCACCAATGCCCCAATAACCGCCCATGCCAATGCCGTATAGAGCGCGAAAGAGAACGAAGACCCAGAAGGTTGGCGCCAAGCCGGTCAATACTGTGCACAGGGAGAAGTAAAGCACGCAAAACATCAACGGACGCTTGCGCCCAAATCGGTCAGCGAGTGCGCCGAAGAACAACGCGCCCACTGGACGCATCGCCAGGGTCAAAGTTAGCGTGTAAACGACCGAAGCCTTGGATACATGAAATCGCGCGGCCAGCGTGTCAAATAAAAAAACAACAACAAAGAAGTCAAAGGCGTCCAGGACCCAACCCAAAAGGCCGGATGTGACGGCGAACTTCCAGCCTTTGATCTCCTGATCACTGCCGATATTCGATCCAGTTACAAACACCATTCGCAGTGCGCCATTTCCACAATTGTCTCCCGCCCATTGGGCTGAATGCAGCAATCTATCCGGTGGAAAGATTCTATCGCGTAGAGGTCCGAACCAGATTACGCAAGGATTGCTATGGTGATCGACGAAGGGCTCAAGTTACTGCCGTCTTATTGCGAGGACGTTTGACGCGACCGCCAGCGGATGGCCCACCACATCGACGGCCTCAATCGCCGCGACGTCGCCGAATTGCGGGCCCGCAGGGGACCAGCGAGGCGAGAATTACCGGCGGACGTGCTGTATAACCTTGGATTGGACCTTGAGTAGGAGGCGTCTCGACGAAGCTGACCCAAATTTTTACCAGGCACTTGAAGCCGGAGGGAACAATCCAATAAGGGGACTCGTTGAGGAGCAACATCGCGGTTTAACTTCGTACATGCGCATCGGATCATGCTTGCATCAGCCAAACTACGAAGTCTGTTCGCCGGACTGATCTGAGCAGAGGAGAGAATCTCGGGACTGCGGACACTAAATCCCCGGATGAAGATTGAAGCCGCCGGTGATTTCACGTTGTGTTAGTCCAGTTCCCACGGGGCGTTCACCCACGATTCGATCTGACGGATTGCATTCGCTTCGGTTCCGGATTCGCAGAGGATTAACATGCACAGCGAACGGCCGGCGTTGATAGGAAGAGCAAGCCCTTCGTTGGTTTGGGCGGGGATAAATTGTTCATCCTGCTTCCAGCGACCTTCGGTCACCTGACCGGCAAGCACGACCGGCCGATGCCATTGGTTCGCTTGCGGCAAACGAATCAATCCTTCTCCCATTGGCAGGATCAGCATGCGTTGCGTAGTTCGCAGCGAATCTAGACCGAACGAGATTGCCATGAAGTGCAGATTGCTTTCAATCAATAATTCGTCATTTTCGAACACGTTGGCCGATGATTCAACAGCTTGAATGCCCGTCTTAGGATTGCCAACTAGGACACCCGTCATCCAGGGACGCAATGTGAGTTTCACCTTCCGGTTCACGAAGGGAACGGCGAAATTCTGCGCAGGCTTTTGATGTTCGTAGTTCACCAACACAACAATTTCGCGTGAGTCCTGCGACGGAACCCGGAAGACGTGGATAGGCGCATCCTTGGGCTCGATTTGTTCGCCCTTCAGATTGAATGCGGACGCTAACTGGCGATAGAACCTATGCGCATATTCCTGGTAGCGTGGATCCCCGTGCAGCTCGATTGGATCGCTACTGAAGATGACTCGACCTTTTCCGTGCTTAAATTCGGTCACGATGGGAGTGCCGTCATTTGCGGCCAGTAATAACTTCGCTCCGGCAAGACGCGTAACAATGCCCGGAGCAGCCATATATTTCGGCCATTCAGAATTGTCCGTGGCGGTCTCTTCCACTCCTTTTTGATATGCAATGTTAGGAAAGCGCTCGGAGACAAATTCCACTCCGCAAAGGTTCTTCAGCCTTTCCGTTCGCGTGCGTTGCCGCGCAGCGTCATAGCTCAGATCTCCGGAGATGTATAACTGGCCTCCTTCGTCTACAAACTTGGAAAGCCGTTCCACAATGGCGTCGCTCGGACAGTAGGGCAGCGGATAGAAGATGGTCGTGACTCCTTCCGGAATCGCGTCCATATACTGATCGGAGAGAGTCGCAAAGCGGATCCGTTCGTCCAGCAGAAGGCGAATGCTGTTTAATTGGCCTTCGATCACTTGATCGCCTTGGCCGCCCATGCGGTTCTCACTTGCCAGTAAGACGAGAGTATCGCTGGTTTCATATCGCGGCCGCAGTCGACGAAACAACAACCCGCTGTTTCGATAAAACGCGCGAACGTCACGGCCTACCAGTTCGTTTGGATAGTTGATACCCCATTCAAAGGGAAGGTCAACGGGATATTTCCAGCACCAGTTCTGTATCTTGGAAGCTCCCAAGGCGAATGCATAATGTGCAATGGCCAGGAAGTAAGCCTGCTCATACTCTTCTGTTCGCGCTTCGATGTAGTAGCCTGTAGCGTTCCATGCCGGATGGGTTTTCACTCCAAACTCGCCGACATTGATCCCCTTGCCGCGCACGCTTTGATCAAGGAACCGGCAAACCTGAGGAAACCGATAGTAGTCCTCACCCTTATCCGCAAAATATCCGAAGTTTGCCAGCTCCAGTTTTCCGAGCGCGCCGACCAGGTCAATTCCATCCGATGGAGTCTGATAAAACTCCGCGGTGACGGGATGAGTTGTATCGACCTTGCGAATGGAATCGTAGAGTGCATTCAACCAACGCTCCACCAGCATGGAGCGAAATCGGAAATCATCCACAGTCCGCACGTCTCGCCAGTCGTCAGTGCCACGATGTATCGTCAGTTTGCCGATCGGTGCTTCGGGCGGAGAAATCTTCCAGGCATCTCGGAGCGCCTGGTCGGTCCCATATTTTTCTTTTAGAAACTGATGATAGAGAACCTGCAGGTCAGGCAAGTTAGGATCGTGCAATTCAAGGTCGCCGTTCAGGTAATATATGATGCCGGCAGCATCCTTATAGCGCGCGGCAAACGCCTCGACGTACGCCTGCTGGTCGGCAAGATCTTTGTTGTCGACCGCGGTATTGCTGAAGATCAGAAGCCCGGGGAAGAATGCTCCGCCGTTTCGCTGCGTATTCAGCAGCATGGCATCGATCCATCTCCACCATGTTTCCGTTGGGCGCTGCTGCGGGCCGCGAAGCCCCATCAGATTTTCGTACACATCGATACAGGAATCGCGGCAGCCCCGCACATCATCGTGCCAGGTAGAAGTGTTTTCGCTCTGGTCCAGAAATGTATGCAGGTAATCGTCTGTGCCCTGCAAAAACAGACTACGACCATGAACCTGAAAATAATTGTGCTTGAAATAGAAGGGCAGTCCCTGAGCAAGAGTTTCCGGCTTCCAGATATTGAATCCAGTCTCAATCTGATCGATTTCGACATCGTCTAGAAGGAGTTTGACGGTAACGCGGTAGAATTCGTTCGAAAACTCTGTGGGTTTCCAAGATATCTCGACAGCCTCGGTTTGTCCGGGAACTAATCGCACATCTCTGCTGATTTGAAATGCGGCCGTATCGCTTTCTGGCGGCAGTACAGCCCAGTGCAAGGTGAGAGAGGCAGCGTGCCGCCCATAGTTACTCACCAGCACGCGCATGGCAACCGACTCGCCCGACTTATACGAGGCATAGTTCGTTTCGCAGCCATGGAGAAAGCATTCATTCGCGAGAGAGCGTGAGACAGCCTTCAGAACATCTGCACCGAGTTTCGACTGCTCTGAGAAAATGTCGTGATTGTTGATTCCAAAAAATACCCACGTGCCGCGCGCATATGCGCCACGCGTGTTGTGCGCCATGGCTCCGGCTGCACCACGATTGTTGCCCGCCGCGTCGACGGCGCGCAGCAATGGAATCCAGCGAGCGTGGTTCATGCCCAGTACAGCGCTGGCAGCATATCCATCGAAGGCTCCCGTCAGTTCCTGTTTTGAGTTGAGGACCGATTGCCAGGGCGCAACCTGGATCGCAGCTACTCGCTTCAATCGGAAATCAGCGTCGAACATTCCAATCTGCGTGGGCGATACCTGTAAGTCATCCTGCGGAAATCCGAGGGCGGTATTGATTCGGATCTGCGGGGATCGATGCTCCAGCCGAAAACCGGTTCCCCAAACACTGCCCGTGGCGTTACTCAGTCCGATGCGCACGCGGAGTCTTACGCAGGTTGGAATCAGATAGAAAAGGCGCTCGATCTTATGCCAGTCAGAGGAAGTGCGCAGCTCTTCGAACGTTACTTTGGCGGCGTACGCCGCTTCACCTGTGCTGTCGAGCTGTTCAACGCCGATGTAAGCATATCCATTCGGAGCTGGCCGAATGTCAGCAGCGCGAATCCATGCCTCAAAGAAGAATTGTTTGCGATCGCCAGTCGCTTCCAGATCGAAACTCCAGTCTGCAGTTTGATCCCAGAAGTTCGGAGGAATATGGATTAGTGCTGCGGGCTGTGACCCGGACTGCGAGGGCAAATGAACGGCTTCGATAGATGCCCGCTCCGCGTCGGAGGCGTTCCACCCGCGCCCGGATGGAGGCAGGTCGGGTAACAGATTCGGACCGTTCTCGTGCTGCACATTATCGTCGTAGAATTCCCATCCATTCGCGGTGGTCACCAGCGGAGACTGAAATGCGTAGCCGCCGGTCGTAAATAGATCGCCTCCCTCAGCCAGAAAGGATTCGACGGCCGGCCACGCAGGCAGCGGAAAGCTTTCGCCATAGGGGAGGACGAGCAAGTCGAAATGTGTGCGATTGAATCGCCGAGAGTTCGCTAATTGATCCGCCGTGAGAAACTCGACGCTATGGGTTTCGCTCAGACCGCGCGCCAATTTGTGCGGGTCTGACGCCGCGCCACGTATGGGCAAATTGTCTCGAAGTATGGCCGTCGCAGGCTGCGTGCGCCCTTGAGCCCTTAATCCATCGGCATGCGCCCACTGCGCCGCCTGCCAATAGTCGACAACATCTCTGAGATCGGCGGGTTGATCTCCTTGCACAAACGTGAGGTCAGAGAACCATGCATTGCCAGACGCTCTGTAAACTCCGACGACAATCTCAAACCAGTCCGTTGTTGGAAGACAAAGAAATGAATGCGAAAAGGTTTGCCAGTCTGTGCTGCCAGTAAAGTTTCCGTACCGTTCTTCCTGGATTTGTTTTCCATCGACTGAAAATTGTGTCGGGCGACCTTGAAATTCAAACTGAGAAGCGGTGAAGTAGGCTCCCGCGCCGCGCTCTTCGGCAACAATATTGTTCGTGCGTATCCATCCGCTGAGCGTGTAGGTTTTGCCCACTTCCGGCTCGAGAACGAGGAAGCGCGCATAATCCCCCGACTCCGTGTGAATCCCAACCGAGTGGGGTCCAGTTTTTCCGGGCGTTTCTTCGACTGCCGCGTGGCGGGTGAATTGCCATCCCCACGCAGAACCTTCAAATCCTCCGTCATTCAGAAATGTGATTTTTTTACCGGCACGATAGGCGGCTTGACGTATGGCTTCGGGCAGGATCGAACTCCATGCTGGGCGACAGAGCGCCGCGATCCCGGTGGCTCCCATGCCCTGCAGAAAAGCACGACGCGAGCTGATTCCAAAAGAGGACCTGGAGGCCTGCCGGCTCTTCGACACATTTTTCACTGCAGTTCCTTTCGATGGAGAATCCAAAGAGTCGATGTCATTCGACAATGGTCGCCGGAATATTTAAAACGGCACGATAGCGATCGCCTCGATAGAGCGACAGAGAAGCTTCAACCGGTTTCCCCTGGGCCGTTCGAATCGTCCGAGAGATTACGAGCAAACTTGAACGAGTAGAGACGCCGAGCAGTTTGGCTTCGCGACTGGTAGGAGTGCGGGCTTCGATAATTTCGTCGGCCGATCCGATCTCGATTCCGTATCGCTCTCGCAGGACGCCATAGAGTGAGGAACGCGCGAAATCAATCTTGTCAATTCCCGGAAACTCAGCCAGCGAGAGCCACACTTGTTCAATTGCCAGGGGAAGGGCATCGGCTAGACGGATACGGTGAAGTTCCAATAAGAGAGATCCGGGAGGAACCCCCAGGCGTTGCGCAATTTCAGATGAGGCCGGCTTGGTGGCCTGTTCCAGAATGCGGGAAGAAGGCTTCATCCCAAGGGAGCGCATCTCCGCGCTGAATCCGGAAAGGTGCGCAATTTTCTTTTCTACTTTTGGCTGAACAACAAACGTTCCCCGGCCCTTTTCACTGCGGACCAAGCCCTGATGCTTGAGGGCTTGCAGCGATTGCCTGGCCGTCATTCGGCTGACGCCATATAAACGGCACAGGTCTTCTTCCCCTGGCAACATGTCGCCGGGCAGCAGGTCTCCGGCGTGAATTTGTTTCACAAGTCTGTCCTGGATCTGAAAATAGAGGGGAATAAAACTGTTTTTGTCGAGTGGTTTAATGAGGCGCAGGCTGCGGACGTTCGCCGCAACGGCCTCGGAAGTCTGCCGCCGCTTTTCCTTTGTTCCGCTTTTGTCCTTGGCTCTCATGGCTACTCCACGGCAATGTCGTTGATCGTGCCTGAAACTTACGTCATCAACAGTGCTGCGCGCACCCGTTTCCTTGGTTGCGTTCTTGGTTTTTCTACACTATACATCTATACAGAATGCGCAGACACATCAGAAGGAATCTGTTTTTCGGCGAGGTCCGATAAGAATGACAATGCCGTGCGCTGCCTTGAAAGGCGTGCTTGTCGTTTCCTGCCAGGCCGCTCCTGGAGATCCGTTGGAAAATGTCGATACCCTTCGACGCATCGCACTGGCTTGCCTTCAGGGAGGGGCAGGCGGCCTTCGACTCAACGGCGGAGACTGTATTGCCGCGGTTCGACCCGACACGAGCGTCCCAATTATCGGGTTAAAGAAGTCCTATCTCGATGGTCGGCTGCGAATCACCCCGGACTTAGCAGCGGCCGTAGAGCTAGCCGATGCCGGTGCAGACATCATCGCCCTCGATTGCACAGATCGAATTTGGCCTTTCGGCGAGCCGTGGCAACAGTTGGTCAAGCTCATTCATCAAGAATTGCATTTACCGGTGATGGCGGACATAGCAACACTCGAAGAAGCACGCGCTGCCGCAGCCGCTGGAGCGGACATGATCGGTACCACATTGCACGGCTACACCGAGCAGACTGCACATGCTCAGGGCTTCAGCTGGTCTCTGCTGGCGGACATTATTCGTGAAACAGGCCGTCCTGTCGCCGCCGAGGGTCACATTTCCACGCCGGAAGAGGCGAGACGAGCGATCATGTCTGGTGCCTGGTGTGTCGTCGTGGGATCGGCCATCACGCGGCCAGGTACGATCACATCCGGTTTCGCTCGTACTGTGCGGCGATGGCAGAAATCCGGCTCCGCTATCGGCGTCGACATCGGTGGAACCTGGATTAAGGCGGGACTCGTCGATCAGAAAGGATCGATTCGTTTTCCCGTGCGCGTTCCAACGAATGCACGTGGAGGGCGCGAAGCCATCGCCACCGCAACTGCCGATGCAATTGATCAGGTTCTGCGCTCTGCGCGCAAGGAAGGCTTGGAACCGGTCGGACTGGGAATCGCCAGCGCGGGAGTGATCGACGTTTCCGGCGGAACTGTGTTTGCTGCTACCGGAAATCTTCCCGGATGGACCGGGTTCGAGCTGCGCGCATTCGCTGAGCAACGATTCCAACTTCCCACCTGTGTCGAAAACGATTCTCACGCAGCCGTACTTGCGGATATGCATTTCGGCTTTGCTCGTCACCTGCGGAATTTTGTCGCCATTACGATTGGCACCGGCGTCGGCGGAGGTCTTGTTGTCGATCGCAAGCTGATACGTGGCCAGCACGGCTTTGCCGGCTCATTTGGACATACAACGATTCGACAAAATGGTCGACCCTGCACCTGCGGACGTGCAGGATGCCTGGAAGCGTACGTCTCTGCTTCAGCATTGGTGCGGGAGTTTCACGATCGGTCCAGCGTTGACGAAGATGGCGAGATACTCACGGATGCCGACATGGCAATGAAGGTGAGCCAGCTCGCGGATGCCGGCGACCCCATCGCTCGCCAGGCATATTTTGCCATGGCAGGATATCTGGCCGAGGGCATTGCCAGCTTATTCAACGTCGTCGACCCTGAGGCAATCATTGTTGCGGGAGGGCTGGTTGAAGGCAAACCGTGGTTCACTGAGAAGGTCGAAAAGCGAGTGGCGCAAGCGCTGCACTTCGGGGCGCTTCGCAGACCGCGAGTTCAGCTTGCGGCTGCAATGAATGAGGCAGGTGTCCTGGGAGCTGCCGTAGCGGTATTCAATGCACGGTAGCGATGGCGGGCGTGTTGTGATCCGCGATCAAAGATGAAATCCGGAAGGACTTCGATCCACGTGACATCGTACCTGGTCCTGGGCATCACGTTCGCAATCCTTGCGGGAATCATGAACGGCGTATTTACGCTGCCCATGCGATACATGGGGCGGTGGTCGTGGGAGAACGTGTGGGCTTTGTTCATCCTGGTTTCCTGCGTCGTCATGCCCATCGTGATCGCCCGTGCCACGGTTCCAGATTTCGCGGAAGTAATCGCGCAAGCGCCCCATCGCGCGGTGGTGTTTGCGTGTGCTGCAGGATTTGCCTGGGGATTTGGCGCCATCATGTTCGGCCAGGGGATCAGCGCCGTCGGAATATCGATGGCCAATACACTGGTGTTCGCGATCAGCGCATCATTCGGATCGTTCATCCCCATTTTGTTGTTGGCGCCCGAACGCCTCCATCAATCGCAGGGCAAGGCAATCACGCTGGGGGCCATGATCGGGATTGCTGGTATCGCATGTTGTGGATACGCCGGCTTCCTGAAAGAAAAAAGTCAGAAGAGTGGCACAGGTACCGCTCCTCGACAAATGGTGGGTCACGCGCGACCGTTTTCGATCGGTTTGTTGCTGTGCGCCGGATCGGGTCTGCTGTCGGCAGTATTTAATATCGGCTACAGCTCTGCTCAACCATTGCTGGGGGCGGCAGTTCGCACAGGGCACAGCGCCTTTGCTGGATCGAACTTGATCTGGCTCCTCATGCTTGTCAGCGGAGCCGTGCCGAACTTAGTTTTTTGCGTCTACCTGCTGCAGAAAAATAGAAGCTGGGCAAAATTTCGAGAGCGGGGCGCCGGGCATCTCTACCTGCTGGCGATCCTCATGGGCTTATTGTGGGGCGGAAACACCTTTCTCTATGGATTCGCCTCGCCTGCGCTGGGAAAGCTTGGGCCGGCGATAGGATGGCCGCTGACCTTGATCGCAGGTTTGATCACCGCGAATATTTGCGGCTTTTCGACGGGGGAGTGGAAATCCACTCATAAGAAAGAGCAGCGATGGATGGCAACCGGGCTGATCGTGTTATTGGTCGCGATTATCACGCTGGGTTGGTCCAGTACGCTGGGTTAGTTTTGCTTCATCGATCTGTCCATGCTGTTGCTGGCGGGACTCAGCATACCGCAGTGGGTTTGGACTGAAGCAAACCAGAAGTGGTAAATTTCCGTTTTGGATTGTTTGTGATTCCGCAAGGATTTTCCCACTTCAACTACGGAGGTTCAATTGCATCGTCTTCGCCGCCTGTTTGTCTGTATATTCCTGATTTCAACACTTATTTCTGCTCGTCAACTGCAAGCGGCGTCGCATCGAGAATCGTCGTATGACGTGGTCGTATATGGCGCCACGGCCAGCGGCGCAATGGCGGCCATCGCGGCTGCGCGCGAGGGGATGCATGTCATATTGCTGGAGCCTGGCAATCATGTAGGAGGGATGCTGACGGGAGGTCTCTCCGCCACAGACGTGGGTAATCCCAATGTGATTGGCGGCGAGGCGTTGGAGTTTTTCCAACGCCTCGGCCGCTACTACGACATGCAGCAATATGGTCAGAAGGTTTCCTGGAGATTTGAGCCGCATGTCGGCGAGGAAATTCTTCGCTCCATGCTGCAGGATGCGAAGGTTGAGGTTCGCTTCCATGAGCGAATGCGGGAAAAAGATGGAGTGAAAAAATCGGACGGTCGAATTATCAGCCTGACCACCCAAGACGGCGATGTTTGGAAGGGAAAAGTTTTTATCGATGCGACGTATGAAGGCGATCTGATGGCCGCCGCGGGCGTTTCGTTTGCATGGGGAAGAGAAGGCGTCGCGAAATATGGAGAGAGCCTGGCAGGAGTTCGAGCCGAAACTCCGGGCCATCAATTCAATTTCAAATTGTCCGCTTATGGCGCGGACGGAAAGCTTCTGCCGGAAATCAGTCCCGTGCCGATGGCGCCACCCGGAAGCGCGGATCACGAGGTCCAGGCCTACAATTTTCGCCTGATCCTGACACAGGATCCTGCCAATCGTATTCCGTTTCCAAAACCGGAGAATTACAATCCGCACGAATACCAGCTGCTTGCGAACTACATTCATGGATTTCAGAAACAGTACGGTCGGCCACCGCGATTGAATGAGTTGACGAATCCAGTGGGGATTCCCAACCACAAAGCTGACTTCAACAATAACGGACCTTTCTCGACTGACTACATCGGCAAAGACTGGACATTTCCCAACGCGTCCTATGCACAACGAAAAGCGATCTGGCAGGACCACATAGACTACACACAGGGATTCTTTTACTTCCTGGGGCATGATCCCCAGGTCCCTGCGCAATTACGGAAAGAGGTCAACACATGGGGCCTCGCCAAAGATGAATTTACAGACACAAATCATTGGCCGTTTCAACTGTACATTCGCGAATCGCGTCGCATGGTTGGTGAATACGTCATGACGCAAAAAGACGTACAGACCGGGCGCACCAAGCTCGATGCGATCGGGATGGGTTCATATAACATCGACTCTCACAATTTCGAACGGGTCGTTACGTCGGATGGAAGTGTGCAAAACGAGGGAAACACTGAGGTCCCGGTGCAACCCTACCAGATCCCCTACAGCATTCTTGTGCCCAAGCCACATCAAGTTAGCAATCTGCTGGTTCCCGTCTGTGTTTCCGCCAGTCATGTCGCTTATTCTTCATTGAGGCTGGAACCGCAGTACATGATCATGGGGCAGGCGGCGGGAGTCGCAGCAAGCATGGCAGCACGAACAGATATACCTGTGCAGGATGTTGACATCAACACCCTTCAGGAAAAGCTTCTTCGCGGAGGAGTGATCCTGGACCTTCCTGCGCCCGCTCTGCGAAACGCGTTTGCTCAATAGCCGTTGGTTTGGCGCAGCCTGAAAGTCTGCAGTCGTGCAGAGACTCCGGATTTTTCTGTTGATCCTGGGCTTGAACGGGCACGTTCGGAACGAATTCATTGCGTTTGCCAGGGGTGCAAGTTGGCCATTGCCAATGGCCATGATGTGGCTTGATTGGCGGCAGTTCCATTGCTGATAAAGGTTTGGGGGTTGGCGCGATGGGCTATCGATCGGACATGCGTGCATTTCCGGATGACTCACGATAGATATTTTTCCAGTGAAGCTGGGAGAAGTGATGTAATGGGCCATGCTCCCATCAGCCTTTCGGACTTATTCGCGAACGCTCTCTCTTTTTTTATGTATGGCAGCACCGTTTTCTGTTGCGAGAAGCCTTGAGCAAACGCGGCCAGCGATGATGCCGCCCAGCGCCACAGCGATGTCGGGACGCTTGCAGGAAATCGCCGCGGCCGGCAAACTTTCCGTTCTACATTGGCCCAATTTTTCTGACTATCGCGCCGACTTTCTGCAGTTATATCAAGCGTCTAATTTCTCTCCACTGTGGCTGGGTGCCAACGGGCAGCCGACCCCGCAGGCGCTCGCAGTGATCCAGGCGCTTGAGAGCAGCCGACAAAAAGGGTTGATCCCGGATGACTACGATGCTGCACGTTGGCAGGGTCGCCTTGCCGTACTTAAAACCAAAGCGGATTCAACAATCGAAGCGAACTTCGACGCGGCGCTCACAGTATGCACGCTGCGCTACATCTCTGACTTGCATATCGGTCGCGTCAACCCGAAGCATTTCAATTTCGGCATCGACATTCAGAACAAGAAGTACAATCTGCCGCAATTCATCGGACAAGATTTGATTCACGCCGCCAATGTGCAAGCCGCCCTGAATGATGCGGAGCCTCCGTACGCCGGCTACAAGCGAACTGAGGTGGCACTGCAACGCTATCTGCAACTCGCCACCAAAGGCGATGGCCCGTTGCTCCCTGAAGTGACAAAGACGATCGCTCCGGGCGACACGTACGCGGGAACATCGCAGCTTGCGCAGCGATTGGAATTGCTCGGCGACCTTCCGCAGGTTGCGTCGGTTAACGCCAGCTCGCAAATCTACACTGGCGCGTTGGTGGACGGAGTGAAGCTGTTCCAGGATCGTCATGGCATGGTTGCGGACGGCAAGCTGGGTAAGGAGACCATCCGTCAACTGAATGTTCCTCTATTATTCCGCGTGCAGCAGCTGGATGACGCTTTAGAGCGTTGGCGCTGGTTGCCACCGTCATTCCCGCAGCCGCCGGTGGTCGTGAATGTGCCAGAATTCGTGCTGCGAGTATTTAACGCGGATCACAAAGTTGCGCTGAGGATGAACGTCGTTGTCGGGAAAGCTGTCCGGCATCAGACCCCGGTGTTTGCGAAGGACATGCAGTACATTGTGTTTCGACCCTACTGGAATGTCCCGACCAGTATTCTGCGCAGCGAAATTGTTCCTGCGATTGTGAAGAACAGAAATTATATTGCCAATAAGAATTTTGAAGTCGTCACCTTCAGTGGAACTGTAGTGACAAGCGGGCCCATCAATGACGATGTGCTGGCGCAATTACGCGGGGCGAAACTTATGGTGAGGCAGAAGCCCGGTCCGGATAATGCGCTTGGACTGGTGAAGTTCCTATTTCCGAACGAACACAGCGTGTATCTGCACAGCACGCCGGCACAATCACTCTTTTCGCAGTCGAGGCGCGACTTTAGCCACGGATGTATTCGAGTGCAACGGCCCGCTGAACTGGCTGCCTATTTGTTACGCAATCAACCACCATGGACGCTGGAGAAGGTGCAGGCAGCCATGCAGACCGGCCCCAACAATCAGCAGGTCAACTTGAAGGTGCCGATTCCAGTGTTGATTCTCTACATCACCGCCGTGGTGGAAGAAGACGGCTCTGTGCATTTTTTCAATGACATCTATGGCCACGACAAATCTCTGGAAGTATTGCTGGCCAAAGGCCCGCCTTATCCAGGCTAAGGAAACTGCCAGTGACGCACGGGGCCAACGTCTACATGGACGAAGTTGGATTGCGGGTAATAGCCCACTCCGCCGCGACGGAGGTCTAGAGCTGCGTCGCGAACTTCGGTCGTTGGAACACCAGGAATGCGGATGTCGATGGCCTTGGCTTCCATATGTTCGCTATGAAGCGCCACGCCGTGTCCATGTTCACGAAGATAGTTGTTGCTCCACGGAGTGCGATAGCCGCAGACGATATCGATCGTTCCGTCCGGATCGCCGAGGCGGGCCATCAAATCGTGCAGCAGGTCGAACTCTCTTGGGTCGTAATCTTTCACGTCCCCGGTGCGATGATCGCGCAGAAAGTGATCGAGTTGCGCCACGGCATCGGGCAGATAGCGATCGCCAACGCGATACACCACGTCGATGTGCTCGCCCGTGTGCAGATGGTAGAGCCGGAGACGATATTGTTCGGGAGATGCAGTTGCATCTCGATCGGCCGCGTGCGTCGTTCCTGCGAACAGAGCAACAAAGACCGATGCAGCCGTGAAGGTTTTCTTCCAGGACATGTTCTCCTTATTATAAGGGTGTCCAGCGCGCTTTCGTCGTTTCTAGGGCTTTCGAATGACGAGGCTGCATTCGAAGCTTGCTTGCACACAGCCGAACCAGCGGGTTGATTGTTGTCGCTTGAAATGCGGACGATATTTATTCTGGCTCTGGTCAACAAAGAATCGCTGGGTGAAACTGGAAGAAGGCATGAATGTAACTAAAAAAACTCCGCTCGGCAAGAGAGACGTTCCTAAGAACGTGAATCCTCACCAGTCGGAGTATGTTCGTTCGGCGGAGAACTCAGATTTTCTCCGCGGCGCTATCAGCATTTTTATTCTCTTCAATATGATTGCGATTCTTAGCTGGGCGATCCCATTGAACCTGACGCCGCTGCCTCAAATCAAAGAGATTGTTCGGCCATATCTGCTATGGACAGGCTTGTTTCAGTCGTGGGATTTCTTTGCTCCGAATCCCCGGCCGGTGAATTCTTATATTCAAGCCGTTGCCGTGACTCAGGATCATCACATGCGCGTGTTTGATTTTCCGCGGATGGAACAACTCAGTTATGCAAAACGATACCGCGAAGAGCGATATCGAAAATTTGCGGAAGTCTTGTGTGATTCAAGGTACGCCGCTCTATGGCCAGACGTGGCGCGGCACGTCGCTAGATTGCTGAACAACCGAACGGATGTTCCGCAAATGGTCATCCTGATGAAATTTCAGGCGCCGATCAAGTATGGTGTCACGCCGGCCCAGGAGCCTGTGCCCAAGCCGGAATTCTTCTACGAATACTATGTCAGCGGCGAGGACCGTCGATGACCCTGGCGCGATTGCGCGAGGCGTGGGCGCGCTTCTTCTTCGCGCCCACATCTCCAATGCCGATGGCGGTCTTCCGGATTTTGTACGGAACCTGCGTCACGATGACGCTGATCCTATTGCATTCAGAATGGCTCGACTGGTACGGAGTTCATAGCTGGGTGACGCTCCAGACCATGAGAAGAGTGGAGCCGGGTGTTCGACTGAACTTGTTTACGGTGATGCCGCAAAATGACACCTGGATCGCTGCATTCTTCTGGATTTTCCTGGGCTTTGCAATTTTATTAACAGCCGGACTCTGGACTCGCCTGAGCAGCATCGTTGTGTTCGCCTGCCTGGCTTCCATCCAACAAAGGAATCTCTACATTCTGCACGGCGGCGACGTGTTTTTGCGCGTTACCGGATTCTTTCTGATGTTTGCTCCCGCGGGAGCCGCGTTGTCGATCGATCGGCTCATACGTGTTCGCAGGAAGTTGGAGGGCGCCTACATTAAACCACGGGCACCGTGGGCGCAGCGGATGATTCAGTTTGAGCTGGCACTGCTGTATTTTGCTTCGTTCTTGTGGAAGATCAAGGGCGCGCCCTGGCTGAATGGCACTGCGCTCTTTTATGTCTTCCACATTCACGCCATCCAGCGATTTCCCTTGCCGGGTTGGATCCAGCAGCTTTGGATTTTGAAATTGGCAACCTGGTACACCTTGGTTCTTGAGTTCAGTCTCGGCGTGCTGATCTGGTTTCGGCCATTTCGTTACCCGCTGCTTTTGCTAGGATTGCTGTTTCATTTGACGATCGAATATTCGCTGAATATCCCGATGTTTGAGTGGGACGTTCTGACCGCCTATGTATTGTTTATCGATCCGGCGGATTTGCAGCGGATCGGTCGCGTGTTTTTGCTTCGACGCAACCGACAAACAGCATCGCTATAAACGGTCTGCGCGTTTAGAACTCAGAAAACTGCCGGCTGGCGTTACTTGCCAGGGTTCACGTCTGGATAGAATTTCCAGCTTGACGAACCATTTCAACCAGCACCTTGCGCGTTTCCTGAGCGGTCGTAACTTCTCGCGGAAAGTTGATGCGCGTGCCCTTCATGCCTTCCACGGTCTTCAGTCGCAGAGAGAATCCCAGCCGATCCACGGATGTCATTGTCGCTTCCGAGGCGACCAGGTTAGCATGGGTTCGCGCCAGCAAAATCATGGAGTCCATGTGATCGGTGTTCATATGGCTTAGAATTCCGGCCGATGCTTTCGCCAAGGGATCGGGAGAAGCGTGCTCATACTCTGCTGCTTCGACCCAACCCATCACGCCGAAGCCGCTCACGTAGTAGACATCGATTGTTTGCAGTCGAAAGAAATTAAAGTCGGCGAAATCAGCCCAGTAGCTACTGTTCGGATGGCGCGCCAAATATTGTTCTCGTGCGCTGGCGACGTCTTCCTGCGGTACGGGTTCGACATTACCAATAAGCGTCGCCCGTGCGGCACCCAGAGGATCGCCGTCGGCCCCGGTCTGCTCCACAAATAAACTGGCTCGCGGGTCGGCTTTCAAATTCTTAGTATGCATCGCCATGTTGCTGATGAGGAAAACTGGTCGCCCGGCAGCATCCAGTGCGTAGGGCATCAGCGAGCCAAAAGGAAATCCCACGTGCTTGCGAGACAGTGTCGAGAGTGTCGCGATCGAAGTCAGCGATAGCAGCGTGCGCACGCGCTCGGCATAGGTCGGCTCGTGGATCTGCGGCCCGGCGGGACCAGTAGAAGCGTGCTGTCGCGGTGCGGCGGTTTCCATAGGCGGCATTGAATACCTCAGTTTTCAGGGTACGCTGTCACCGACGACACCTTCAACGACACTTGCGCAATGCCGATGCGGAGCAGGCAGCTTCGGGTGTATTTCGCGCAAAAACTATCGAGTCATCGCGAAGTGAACTTCTTCTTCGATGGCAGCAATCTGTAGTGAGGGTTGATGTGCCCGTTGCAAAGCCGCGTTCACTTTCGCCAGGTCGCTCTGTTTAAAGTGCTGCCACGCCGTCGTCTGAACGTTCGCGGCGCTCTTCATTTGATCGAAGATGACGATCGCCTGGGCTGGAGCTGGTCGGTCACCGCTTTCGACGACGCGCAGAGCCACACCGAGACCTGTGTTCGCATCGGCCAGGCCAATCTTTTTTTCCGATGCATCGGAATTTTCTCCTTCGCCATTTTTGATGGCTTCCAATTTTGTAAGTGCGCTGTGCAATTCGCGCTGCAGTTCTGCGGGGTTGTTGTTCCTCGCCTGCAATTTGTTCAATTGAGTTTCGACGCTCTCCAGTTCCGCCATCGCTTTGCGGCTGGCGAGCGTCTCATGATAGATCGATCCGCCAAGCGCGAATTGCTGATCGAGCAATTGCGTCGTAGCCGAACTACGAGGATCCATGATGACATGTATGGGCCGTTCCATCGAGGTTCCATCGACAGTAAGACGAAGTGTGTAAGTGCCTGGAGGTACGCGCGGTCCGGGAGGAATGCTGGAAGCGTCAATATCGTCGCCCTCCACGTCAGTGCCAGAGCCGCCGGAAGAAAGATCCCAGATAAACCGATGTTCTCCTTCATTGGTCTTTAGCGTTTGTGGCTTCGGAAACCATCGCTCGGCAATTGGGAGCAGCGGCCGCTTGATCTTCGGCTTGTCGGCGCTGGAGAAGTGACGCAGGACGCGACCTTTCTCATCCAGAACCTGCAAGATCACCTTGTGGGCTTCGCTGCCGAGGTAATAGTCGACGATGGCGCCATCGGGCGGGTTGTTCGCCTGCGGCTCCTCGGGCGGCAGCGGCGTTCCCAGGAAAGCATCATTGTCGACGCGCACAGTCATCGGTGGCGCAAACAGATATGGCTTGGTAGCGTTGACCGCGGCGGCTTGGCGCAGCGGCGCGATATCGTCCAGAATCCAGAAGGAACGTCCATGGGTCGCGACGATCAGATCGCTGCCGTGAATTGTTATGTCGCGGACCGACGTGACCGGCAGGTTTTGCTGCAGCGACTGCCAATGATCGCCGGCGTCAAAGGAAACATAGATGCCGAACTCGGTACCTGTAAATAGCAGGTTACGCTGTTTCGGATCCTCGCGAACTGCGCGTAGAAAATGCGTCGGTGCGATTCCATCGACTGATAGCTTCCAACTTTTTCCATAGTCATGGGTGATGTAGAGATATGGTTTTCGATCACCCAGGCGGTGCCTGTCGACCGCCGCATACGCTGTTGCAGGGTCAAAATGCGAGGCTTCGATCAGCGAAATTTTACTCCACGGAGATAGGTCGGGCGGCGTGACGTCGTGCCAGGTTTTCCCGCCATCGGTCGTCAAATGAATCCGCCCGGTGTCGCTGCCAGCCCAGATTTCATCTGCTTTCGACGGCGACGGCGCAATGGTAAAGACAAC
Organism: Acidobacteriaceae bacterium; assembly: GCA_035502695.1. GTDB lineage: Bacteria > Acidobacteriota > Terriglobia > Terriglobales > Acidobacteriaceae > JAKAAZ01. The sequence goes on along the minus strand of DATJUD010000177.1, from coordinate 106 downwards.
TCCATAGCCGCGCTGTTCGGCATTCTCCGTCGTTAGTTCGCCCGTGTCGCTTGTACCTTCCACCGCTCCGGTCAGGTCGGGGCTGATCTGCTGCCAGTGCAGGCCG
>DATJUD010000176.1:0-23732 GCA_035502695.1 Acidobacteriaceae bacterium | reverse complement strand
GAAATCGTCATCATTAATGACGGCACGCATAAATTCATCGTTCACTCGCACAGAATTATTGGCGTTCTGGAAGAAGATCGACGTGAAGGCTTCCGAGTCCGGGCCCGATCCATCGTACCCGGCGCGCATCAGCGTCCAAGCCTTGGCTTCTTCTTTTGACTTGCACTCGATGAAGTCGACGATATCCGGATGATCGATGTTCAGGATGACCATCTTGGCCGCCCGGCGAGTCTTGCCGCCAGACTTGATCACACCGGCAAAGGCGTCAAATCCGCGCATAAAGCTTAACGGGCCGCTGGCCACGCCACCGCCAGACAAGTTTTCCGTTGATCCGCGAATGGTGGACAGGTTCGTTCCCGTGCCCGAACCCCACTTGAACAACATGCCTTCGGTCTTGGCCAGCGTCAGGATAGAGTCCAGCGAATCCTTCACGGAATTGATGAAGCAAGCCGAGCACTGCGGATTGCGATAGCCCGTAGCGGAAAATTCAACCGCGCAGGTATGCGGATTCCAGTGCCAGTTCTGCGCCTGAGAATCCGGTTCCAGCCGATCGCAGCCCACGTTAAACCATACGGGCGAGTTGAACGCGACCTTCTGATGCAACAGCATGTGGGCCAGCTCATCATGGAAAATGACGGCGTCTTCGGCGGTGCGGAAATAGCCGCCGGCGATGCCCCAATCGCGAATCGTCTCAGCCACGCGAGAAATCAGCTGACGCACGCCGGTTTCGCGCTGCGGGGTGTCGATCTGGCCGTGCAGGTACTTGCTGGCAACAATGTTGGTTGCGGTCATCGACCAGTCTGCCGGAACCTCCACATCTTTCTGCTCGAAAATGCTGTTCCCTTTCGAGTCCACGATGGAGGCGGTGCGGAATTCCCATTGAACTTCGTCGTAAGGCGAAACATCTGGACGGCTGAAAAAACGCTTACATTGCAGGCCAGTCCCGGTTCCAGCTGCACTGGATCCACTTCTGGAAATCGGGGCGGTTTCAACAGCCTTGTTGGCTGCAACGGGCGTCTGCGTCTTGGTTGTTTCGGCCATGTTGGCATCTCCTGGTTCTGAATTCTGTGCTGGTTTCGGCCTCTCCGGAATAGGATGCCGAACCCGCGTTTTTATCTCAAGCCTGCGTCTGGCTCCGCTGTTCAAGTGTTACGGGATAATTCCTGACCCTTACGGCGTGCATTCCGGAAAGACAAATTTCTGCATACTAGATCCCAAATCGAAGTTCCAGATTGATCCATTTTTGGGGTTCAGTGGCTTCATGCGGTCGTTGATTCCACGAAAAGCCCGTAGAGGGAAAGTACCGCTGTCAGTAGCGTCTGTCAAGCCAATACCGCTACTAATTGTGTTACCTTTGCAATTCGTTGCAAGATTGGCACTTGGGGGCCCCGACTTTCGGGCTTGCGAGCACGATTTCGATCAACATTCCAGCCGCTGACAATCAGGATTCACCAGACGGTTCAGTGTAGGATTCCCAGGCGACCCGGGCAAGGCGCAGGTTTGGTGCAGATTTGAGAATCGGTTGTGGAAGCGTGGATAAATGGGGACGGAATTACGCTGGGAAGCGAGGTTTGCTTCAGATGACGGGCTTCAGTTTTTGGTTCAACTGACGAGTCGCCTCGCCAGGTTCAGAATGCCGGATCGAAGCATAGAAATAGCTAATTGGCGCGGCCGACGGGCTTTTTCTGCCTGGGCTTGACGCTTTTTTCGGGCGCGACTTCCAATCCGTGAGAGCTCTGAAGCTCCATCCAGTGATCCAGCAACGATCGCTTGAAGCGCCAGCGATTGCCCAGCTTAAACGCCGGGATCAGGCTTTCCGAGGCGTACTTGTAGAGGCTGTCGGAGCTGATGCCGAGATAATCCGAAGCTTGGCGTATGTCCATGACCTCGCGCGCCTCCCAGGCCGGCGGGTTGGCCTGCGAAAGGGTGAGTGTGGTCCGGCGCTGGTTGACGCGGGGACCATTTTCCGGCACTCGTGAAGGACCGGAAGCTGAAATTTTCTTGCGAACGGAACCTGCCATTTGCTCTCCGAAATCCTATGAGTCCGCCAGCCGCGAGGCCTGCACGGGACTTTGGTTATAGACCGTTTTTTCACGGAATTCAACCCATTTCTTCGGGTCTTGGCCGACGAAACAGCAATGAAATATCCCTCGAGCCAACCACGGCTTGCGAAAATACAACCGGATGGGGCAACTTCAGAATTCACCGCTGCTTATTGGGTTGTGGCAGCGCTGATTCCCCGGCTTTTCGGAAGTTTCCTGTCGCGCACGAGCGCCTTGTGGGGCTGGAAAACAAAAAATGGCCAACCCATTCCAGGCTGGCCATCTCTTCTCGAACGTCACTGAAGTTGAACTACTTCTTGATAACCGCCTGCAAGTCCGTCGCCAGCGCCAGCAGATCATCGCCCACGGTGCGATTTTTGGCGATCGCATCGGCCAGAGGAATATCGGTGATCTGGGTACCGCGCAGCACGACCAAGCGGCCAAATTTTCCTTTATGCACCAAGTCGATCGCAGCCGAACCGTAGCGGGTGGCGAGCATACGATCGAACGCCGTCGGGGTCCCCCCACGTTGCGTATGGCCCAGGTTGACGGCGCGAGTTTCAAAGCCGGTACGCTTCTCAATCTCATCCGCAACGAATTGACCGATGCCGAGCAGACGAGCATGCCCGAATTCGTCCGTCACGGTGCCATGCGTTGCCAATGCGCCTGTAGCCGGCATCTTGGCGCCTTCCGCAACTACAATAATGCTGAAGAACTTTCCGCGCGCTCGACGCTCTTTGATCACCGCGATCACCGCATCCAGATCGATCGGCTTTTCGGGCACCAGAATGGCGTCTGCCCCGCCGGCGATTCCGCTATATAGCGCGATCCAGCCTGCATCGCGGCCCATCACTTCGCAAACGATGACGCGGCTATGGGCTTCCGCAGTCGAGTGGAGCCGGTCGACGGCTTCGGTTGCAATACTGACTGCGGTATCGAAACCGAAACAGACATCTGTGCCGCTCAGGTCGTTGTCAATGGTCTTGGGCACGCCGACGCAGGGAACACCCTTCTCAATCAGCGCATTGGCGACACCTTGAGTATCGTCTCCGCCAATCGTGATCAGCGCGTCCAACTTGTTGCGTTGAATGGTGGCAATACATTGCTCAATACCACCCGGCTTCTTCCGGACGTTGGTGCGGGAAGTACGCAGGATGGTTCCACCCAGCTGCAGGATTCCGGAAACGCTCTCAATCGTCAAAGGCGTCGTCTTGTCTTCCAGAACGCCTCGCCAGCCTTCCATGAAGCCGATAAACTCGTCGCCGTAATGAAAAATGCCTTTGCGCACGGCTGCGCGAATCACAGCGTTCAGGCCGGGACAGTCCCCGCCACCCGTCAGAATTCCAACCCGCATGATGCTTTCTCCTTGAACAGATTTCAATGGTTAAGTGATATGTATCTCTAAATTGTACGTTGGAGAGGGCGGCCAGGAATGTGAGGCAGCTCACCTGGAGCCGTTGACTTTGTCGTTACGGGCGTAACGACACGTCTTCCTGATAAAAGCGATCAATCTCCGCCGCGTACCGCCGCACCACCACGGGGCGCTTTAGCTTCATGCTTGGGGTCATCTCGCCGGAATCGATTGTCCACTCGTCGGGCACAACATGGATGCGTTTCATCGTCTCGAAGCTTGCCAGAGATGCGTTCACCCGATCAACCACGTGCTGGTAGAGCGCCAGTACCTCAGGATGTGCAACCAACTGCTGGCGAGGTTCGACGGCGATTCCCTTCTCCCTCGCCCACGCCTCGAGCACAGGAAAATTAGGAGAAATAATGACAGAAGCGAATTTCCTTTTGTCACCGACGACTGCGGCATTGCCGATCAGTGCATCCGCCTTTAACTGATTTTCAAGCGGCTGCGGCGCAATCAACTTACCGCCGGAAGTCTTCAGTAGATCCTTTTTCCGATCGGTAATGTAAAGAAAACCGTCGTCGTCGAAGCGCGTCACGTCCCCAGTCAAAAACCATCCATCCGCATCGAAGCATTCGGCGGTCGCCTCCGGGTTGTTCCAATAGCCCTGAAACACCGAGGGGCCTCGCAATAACAATTCACCATCCGCGGCCAGCTTCGCCTGAACATTCGGCAGCAGCTTTCCCACGCTCCCCATGCGACAGGGCAAATGCGTGTTGAGCGCGACCACAGGAGAGGTTTCGGTGAGCCCGTAGCCCTCCTGGATGCGAATGCCGGCGTCCAGAAACCAGCCGGCGGTTTCGAGGCCGAGCGGGGCTCCTCCAGAAATAAATGTGCCGACGCGCCCTCCAAAGCCCTGCTGGATCTTGCGGAAGACAAGTCGATTCGCCAGTTTCCAGGACGCTTTTCGCGGCGTCTCTCCGGCCAGCAGCACAGTTCGGTTCTTTCCTCCGCGCCGCAATGACCAATGCAGAATGGTCGAGGTCGCACGCGAACCCTCAGCGCGGCGCATCACCTCCTGGCGAACTTTTTCGTAGACCCGCGGCACGCCGACAAAAATCGTCGGCCGAACTTCTCCCATTGCTTCCTTCAACAAATCAAATGGTGAGCAATATGCGATGGTCGCGCCATGGCAGAGCAGCGCATAATCGACATGCCTCGCGGTGATGTGTGACAGCGGGAGATACGAAATGCAAAGATCCTGCCGCCCCCATTGGAACGCCGCAGTCGAGAAATTCAGGTTCGACGCAATGTTGCCATGGGTGAGCATCACCCCTTTCGCCTCCCCGGTCGTGCCGGAGGTATACATGATGGTCGCCAGGTCATCCGGTTGAACATCGTAGGCGCGTCGGTCGAAATTGCTGTCACGCTCGAAATTTCCGATTGTAGCCTTCGGGTCAGGCATGAAGTCGCCAAACCAGACGGCTTGTGTCACGTCTGGAGCGCGTTCCATGATGACGATGCGTTCAATTTGCGTCATATGCCGGAGCGCGGCAACTTTCTCGTACTGCTGGGCGGTTGACACTACGACGATGCGCGCTCCGGAGTCGGCCAAAATCGCGGCCACCTGCTGTGCAGTCAAACTGGGGTAGAGCGGCACATCCACCGCACCCAGCGCCAGCACAGCAAAGTCGGTGACGGCCCATTCCCAACGATTTTCCGCAAGCAGTGCAACCCGGTCACCCTTTATGATTCCCCATCCTGCCAGCGCGCCAGCAAATGCAAACACTCTCTCATACAGCTGACGCCCGGTGATTGCCTGCCATTTTCCGGTAGCGTCCCGCCACTGCATCACCCGCTCGTCCCCGGCGCTGCAGGCACGAAAAAAAACATCGTTCAGTGTCTTCAGATCGAATATCATTCAAGCCTTCTCGTGCCATTAAAAACATCCGAATTTGCTTCCGCAACACCGCGAGCAACCCTCGTTATATCAGACTCACGCACCGATCTGATAGGTAGCACGAGCGGCAAGTGATTCACTACCAACGCTGGGCGGGCAAATACAAGAAGTCAACGGCGCGTTCTCGGGCGCGATCCTTTCTCGTTAACGCCAGGAAAACGATTGCATATTTATGCACAAGTTTGTATTGTTATACACTGAGAGAAGCCGCGCTTTGCGTGGATCTGACCATGAAGAACGACCGTCACAATGCGATTCGTCAGCTACTGAGCGAGGGCCCTGTCGTCAGTCAGGACCAACTGCGCCGCAAGCTGATGCGGCGGGGATTTGACGTGACTCAGGCTACGCTCTCACGCGACATTCACGACTTGCGTCTATATAAAGGACCGAATGGCTACGCTGTGCCGAACGGAGCCTCGGGAAGTGACGATCTGCCTTCGCTGGACGACGTGTTTGCAAACTTTGGGCTCGCCGTCCGGCAGGCAACCAATCAACTGGTACTTCGCACGACGACCGGCAGCGCTCAACCGGTCGCCGCTGCGCTCGATCATGAGCGCATTCCGGAGGTGTTGGGCACCATCGCCGGAGATGACACGGTTCTGATCATTTGCCAGGACCAGAAACACGCCAGCAGCTTGCGCCATCGCCTGGAGAATTTACTCGAAGCATGACTTCCCCTCAACACCAAACCGCGGTATTCGGCGTCAGTGGCTATGCCGGCGCAGAGCTGGCACGCCTGCTGCTGCATCATCCGCGTCTGCGCGGGCACGCACCATTATTTTTCGGACGCCCGGAAGAAGAGAAGGGTGCGCGCGTCGCATTAACAGATCTGCATCCGCAACTCGCGGACAACAACGGGGCGCGCAACGTGACCGTGAATCCGTTTCATTGGGATGCACTCGGCAAACAGAAAATCGACGTGGTGTTCCTGGCAACACCGCATGAGCAATCGCGGGCCTGGGTGCCGAAGCTGTTAGAACACGGTGTGCGCGTCATCGATTTGAGCGGAGCGTGGCGACTGGACGAGGAAACGAATCGAGCGATTTACAAGCTTGAGGATCACGATCCCGCTGCGGCAGAGTCTATCCAGCAAGGGGCCGTGTACGGTTTGCCGGAACTGCATCGTCACGAAATTGCGAAGGCGAAGCTGGTGGCCAATCCGGGATGTTATGCGACCTCCGTCATCCTCGCGCTGGCTCCGCTAGTGCGTGAAAAGCGGATCGACCTGGATCGCGGAATTGTGTGTGATTCAAAGTCGGGTGTATCCGGAGCAGGAAAGACACCGACGGCAAAAACGCATTTTATGCACGCGGCGGACAATCTCTCGGCATACTCCGTCTTCAACCATCGGCATATCGGAGAGCTATTGGAGCAGCTCGGATTGAAAGCGCAGGACATTATTTTTACTCCTCACCTGCTGCCCATTCCACGGGGAATTTTTTCAACGGTTTATCTGAACTTGAAGAAGCAGTCGACACCGGAAGAGATCGACACGTGTTTTCGAAGCTTTTACGCCGACTCTCCAATGGTGCGGTGGCATGGCACGCGCTTGCCGGAGATTCAATTTTCGGTGCGAACCAGCTACTGCGATCTGGGATTTGCCCTGGCAAGCGACGGCAAACGACTCATCGTCGTCGCATGTTTAGACAATCTGCTGAAAGGCGCGGCAAGCCAGGCGGTGCAGAACATGAATCTGCTGTTCGGTTGGCCGGAGCAGGAGGGGCTGGCATGAAATTTGTGATCAAACTCGGAGGAGCGTCGCTGGAAAATCCATCCACGCTGCGCGGCAGTACGCAGGCGATTGTCGACCTGGTGCGCGATGGTCATCAGGTGGCCGTGGTTCATGGTGGCGGAGCGGCTCTGACGCGCACGCTGGCACAGCTTGGTAAGCAGAGTGAATTTATCGCGGGTCTGCGCATCACGGATGCAGAAACGCGGGATGCCGCCTTGATGGTGCTCGCCGGCCGCGTCAACAAACAACTAGTAGCGGCGATCGGCAAACACGGCCAGGCTGCGGTTGGCCTTTCGGGTGGCGATGGATTAGTGTTTCGCGCGCGAAAAAAGCGCACTGCGCCCGATCTTGGCTATGTTGGAGAAATTGCGTCGTCGGATCCGCGTTGGCTGCTGGCGATCTGGCAGATGGGCGCCATCCCGGTTCTCTCCAGCGTGGCGCTCGGCTTCGACGGAGAATACTACAACGTCAACGCGGACGAGATGGCAGCGGCTTGCGCAATGACCTGCCATGCCGACGTGCTTGTATTTTTGACCGACGTTCCTGGAGTGCGCGGGGCTGATGGCGAAGTGATGCGTTGGCTTACGTTGAAACAGATTCCAGAGCTGACCCGCACGGCCGTTGTCAGCGGCGGCATGCTGCCGAAGCTGGGTGCATGCCGCGAGGCGTTGCTGGGTGGCGTGCAGCGGGTACGCATTTTTCCGGCCGACGCGGCAGCGTTGTTGCCCGATATTTGCTCGGCACGAACCCCACAAGGCACGGAGGTAATGGTGGCATGAAACTGAACGACATTCGCACGGCGGAAGCGAAATTACTAGTCAAAACATACGATCGCACCCCGATCAGTTTTGTTGGCGGTGAAGGCGTTCACCTTCTGGATGAGAACGGTGTCCGCTACCTTGATCTGCTCAGCGGAATCGGTGTCTGCGCGCTGGGCTATGGTCATCCAGCGATTCTTGCCGCGATCGACCAGCAGAGCCGAAAGCTGATGCATACGTCCAATCTCTTTTATCACCCCGGCCAGGCAGAGCTTGCTCTGCGTCTGACGGAGATGACAGGACTGGATCGAGTCTTCTTCTGCAATAGCGGCACTGAGGCGTGGGAGGCTGCGTTGAAGTTGGCGCGCGCCTACGCAACTTTGCGGCGGTCGGAAGGCTTTCCTCTGGGAACGAAAATTCTCGCGCTGGAACATAGCTTTCATGGCCGCACCATGGGCTCCGTTTCAACCACGCATAAGCAGAACTACCGCAAGCCCTTTGAACCATTATTGGCTGGCGTTGAGTTTGTGCGCTTCGACGACGTTGCCGATTTGGAAGCAAAATTCTCCGACGAAGTTTGTGCGGTTTGTCTGGAACCGGTGCAAGGAGAAGGCGGCATCCGCCCCGTCTCGAAAGAGTTTTTCGCAGCAGCGCGTCGTCTCACTCAGCGAACCGGCGCGCTGTTGCTTGCGGATGAAATCCAAAGCGGACTTGGCCGCACGGGTGAGTGGTGCGCGTATCAGCATTACGGCATCCTACCGGATGTGACCACATTGGCGAAGCCGCTCGGCTGCGGAATCCCGATTGGCGCGATGCTGTGCACGGAAGAAGCTGCGCGTGCGTTCTCCCCGGGCATGCACGGCACTACATTTGGAGGCGGCCCGCTCGCTTGCGCGGTGGCGATCGCAGTTGTCGACACGATGCGTCGCGACAACCTTCTGGATCACATCCGCAAGACGGGAAAATATTTCTTCGAACAATTGCAATCGCTTGCCAAGCGTCATTCCGCCGTTGTGGAGATACGCGGCAAGGGCCTGATGCTGGGGGTGGAATTATCAAATCCCGACTTGACGAAGTACGTCGTCGCGCAAATGATGGAGCGCCACATCATCATCAATCGAACCAGCGAGACAGTATTGCGGTTCCTACCGCCATTTATCGTCGAGCCCAAACATATTGACCAGGCAGTACAAGCACTGGATGAGATTTTGTCCAGCGCATCCGCTGCGAATCTTACAGCCGCAGCGCAAGGAGCCCACGCATGACCCCAAAGACTTACGCAATGAAGTCGACTGCACTCGCGCAGGACGATCCTATTTCCCTTTCCACTGCCAAGCGCTTGAACACGCTGGCGGGACGCGACCTTTGCTCGATCCGCGACTTGAGCGCGGCAGAGGTGCGACTGATTCTCGACACTGCCCACGCCGTGAAAGCGCAGCCAGAACTCTATCGCCAATCGCTCGCGGCCAAGCAGTTGGTGATGTTCTTCGAGAAGGATTCGCTTCGCACCCGGATGACATTTGAAACCGGCATCAACACGCTCGGCGGCTCCGCGATTTTCATCGATCAGAAAGGTTCGCGGCTGGGCGAGCGCGAAACGCTGGCCGACGTGGCTCACAATCTGGAGCGCTGGATTGATGTGATCGTCTTGCGCACCTTCAGCCACGACACGATCACCGAAATGGCGCGGTTTGCGCGCGTCCCGGTAGTGAATGCCCTGAGCGATATTGAACATCCTTGCCAGGCGCTTGCCGACATATTCACGCTGGAAGAACGCTTCGGCGATCTTCGCGGTCTGCGGCTAGCCTATATCGGCGACGGCAACAACGTTGCGAACTCACTGCTGCTGACGTCCGTGCTAACGGGAGTAAACATTACGTTAGCCTCGCCCAGAGGCTATGAGCCGAAGCCGGAATTTCTCGCAGCGGCTGAGACGCTGGCTGCAAATGATGGAGACGTTCCCGCAGGTACCGTCACTTGCGTCAATGATCCCAGCGAAGCTGTCTCTGGCGCGAATGCCGTCTACACCGATCAGTGGGCGAGCATGGGACAAGAAAGCGAAGCGGAACTGCGCCAGCAAATCTTCGCCTCCTACCAGGTCAATAGCCAGATGATGTCCCTGACGGCACCGCACGCTGTGTTCATGCATTGTCTGCCGGCGCGCCGCGGCAACGAAGTCACTGACGAGGTGATGGATAGCGCGCAGTCCATTGTTTTCGACCAGGCCGAGAATCGGATGCATGTACAGAAAGCCATCCTTCTCCTCCTGCTGGACGCCGCACCGCTATCCGACCTGACAGGCTCGCATCTTGAAGGCGTGCGGCCATTCACTCGCGTCCCGCGGAAGCGTTTGACTCAATCGTCCTACTAACAAGATTTGAAAAAGGAGCTTCACATGGCAAAGAAAGTTGTATTGGCATATTCCGGCGGCCTCGATACATCCATCATTATTCCCTGGCTGAATGAGAACTATGGCATGGACGTGATCGCGATGATCGCCGATGTTGGACAGGGCGAAGATCTGGACGCGGTGAAGGCGAAGGCCTATGCAACCGGTGCCAAAAAGGCTGTTGTGCTGGATCTGCGCGAAGAATTCTTGACCGATTACGTATTCCCAACGGTACGCGCAGGTGCGGTGTATGAGGATAAATATCTTCTCGGCACTTCTATGGCCCGCCCCGTCATCGCCAAACATCAGGTCGAACTAGCGCTGGCCGAGGGTGCGGAAGCACTTTCGCATGGCTCAACTGGAAAAGGCAACGATCAGGTGCGATTTGAGCATGCCTACCAGGCCCTTGCGCCAGAGCTGAAAATCATCGCACCCTGGCGTGAGTGGGATTTGAAGTCGCGCGAAGATTGTCTGGATTACGCGGAAGCGCATGGCATTCACGTCGAGCAGAGCCGCACAAAGATTCATTCCCGCGATCGTAATTTGTGGCACATCAGCCATGAAGGCGGCGAGTTGGAAGACGCGGGCAACGCGCCATTGGAGAGCACCTGGGTGTGGACTCGTTCGCCGCAGGATGCGCCCGATCGCACCGAAACTGTGGAGATTGGGTTCGAGCAGGGCACTCCTGTCTCGGTAAATGGAATGCGTCTTGAGCCCGTGCAACTGCTGGAGTTGCTGAATGAAATTGCGGCGCGCAATGCGGTCGGTCGCATCGACCTGGTTGAAAACCGTTTTGTCGGCATCAAGAGCCGCGGTATCTATGAAACCCCCGGCGGCACGCTGTTGATGGCTGCGCATCGAGAACTGGAAGCGATGACGCTCGAGCGCGAAGTAAAGCACTATAAACAGCAGATCGCGTTGAAGTATGCCGAACTGGTCTATTTCGGGCTGTGGTTTACTCCGCTGCGCGAAGCCCTGGATGGATTCGTCAATACCACACAGAAAAGCGTGACCGGCACGGTGAAACTGGCACTCTATAAAGGCAATGTCAGCATTGCGGGTCGCGTCAGCGAGTTTGCACTTTACTCGCCGGAACTGTCGTCGTTCACCATGGGCGATAGCTATGACCAAAAAGACGCTGCCGGTTTCATCCGCATTCTCGGCTTGCCGGCGCGCACCCTCACGCACCTGAAGAAGCACCTGGAGACTGTTCGGTGAAAATGTGGTCGGGCAGATTTCGTGAGCCATTGGACGCAACGTTCGATGGCTGGCAGCGCTCGTTTCGCTTCGACTGGCGGCTAATTCCCTATGAAGTGGTCGCCAGCAAGGCGCACGCGCACGCCTTGGCGGAACTACGCGTGTTATCGGAAGATGAGTTGCACTCGCTTCGCGAAGGCCTCGACGGTATTCTGGCAGACTTTGAATCCGGCGGTTCCGCTCGTGAGAAACATCCGGACGCCGAAGATGTACACCATTTTGTCGAGCTGGAATTGAAATTGCGTATTGGAAATACCGCGCTGAAGCTGCACACAGGCCGCAGCCGAAATGAACAGATTGCCACCGATCTGCGGTTATATGTGCGCGACTCAATTGCAACGCTGCAGACCGACCTGCATTTCTGGATCCGTGCATTGCTGACACAGGCAAAATCCTCGGGCGACGCGGCGATGCCCGCCTACACACACATGCAGCGCGCCGAACCCGTGCTGGTCGCGCACTGGTTGTTGGCATATGTGTCCATGCTGCAACGCGATCATTCGCGCCTGGAGGATTGTTCGAAACGATTGAATCTTTGTCCGCTCGGTTCCGGCGCAGTTGCCGGAGCAACGTTGCCGCTGAACCGCGCCATGATTGCACACGAACTCGGCTTTGACGCGCCGACAGCAAATAGTATGGATGCGACCAGCGATCGCGACTTTGTCCTGGAATATTTGCAGACGCTGGCGCAGATTGCATTGCATGTCAGCCGCTTCGCGGAAGAGATCACTCTCTATGCGACGACAGAGTTTGGCTTTGTGGATTTGCCGGAGGCATTTTCGACGGGTTCGAGCGCCATGCCGCAAAAGAAAAATCCTGACCTGACGGAGCTGGCACGGGCCAAGTCCGGCCGCATCGTTGCTGCCTCTCACACCGTGGAGTTGCAATTGAAGGGACTGCCGCTGGCCTACAACAAGGACATGCAGGAAACGCAGGAAGCAATTTTTGCAGCCACCGAAGAATCGCATGCCATGCTGTCCTTGCTGGGCCGTTTTACTGCTGCGCTGCAATTCCGCGCAGACAGAATGCTGGACGCCTCTACCCATGGCTTTCTGAACGCAATGGCTGCGGCAACCTACTTGGTTCACAAAGGCATACCTTTTCGTACCGCGCATGAAATCATCGGCAATGCGGTGCGTCATTGCCTGGGCAAAGGCTGCGAACTGAACGGGCTGACGCTCCAGGAACTGCGAGAGTTTAGCCCTGTGTTTGAGCAGGACTTTTTCGCGGCTATCACCCTGGAAGCGACGCTCGATTGCCACGACGTGAACGGCGGAACCGCTCGCTCTCGCGTCCACGAGGCATTAGCGCTCGCCGAACTCGGCGCATCGCAGTGGACGAAATCCGAAATATCTTCTCGTGCGTCCAATGATTCTGCGGATGACTCAGGCAATGAAGCGACTGTCGCATCGCGGGGAGGAAAACATGCGGGCTCGTAAAGCGCGTTTGCCGGATGCAGACGCGATTCACGGCCTGATTCGCAGCCTATCCTACGATGGCACGCTATTGCCGCGCAGCCCGGCGGAAATCTATGAGAACATTCGCGACTTCACCGTGGTGGAGACCGACGATGGCGAGTTCGTCGGCTGCGGCGCGCTGCATCTTTATGGACCCCATCTGGCCGAAATTCGCTCGATTGCGGTCGGCGAGAAGGCCAAAGGCCAGGGAGCCGGCGGCTATCTGGTCGAAGCGCTGATTGAAGAAGCGGAAAGTCATAGCGTTCCGTGCGTTTGCCTGTTTACCCGCATTCCCGGATTTTTTCAGCGCTTCGGATTTGTAGCGGTCGATCGCACTGCATTGCCGGATAAAATTTACAAGGACTGTTCGAACTGCCCGCGGCTGAACGCGTGCGATGAATTTGCCATGGCCCGCGGCACGCTGCCGGACACAGCGGTTCTTGGTCCGGTACGCATCAAAGAACACCTGGTTCCGTTACAGGTATAGAGTGGCCGTCCGAGGCAATTTACCAGGCATGATAGAAACCGTTTCGCTCGGCGAGTTCTACTTCCACTCCGAACAGTTGCTGCAGGCTGTCAACGGTCAGCATCTCCGCCTTGGCTCCGTCGCCGACGATGCGTCCCGCTCGCATCATCACGACTCGGTCGATTTCGGGCAAAATGTCGGAGAGATGATGGGTGATCAGCAAGATTCCAGTTCCCTGCTGCGCCAAGCGTCGCATGGTATGCCGCAGTTCCCATTGGGCGGCGAGATCCAGCCCATTGCTGGGCTCGTCCAGCAGAAGAATTTGTGGCCGATGTACGATGGCTCGCCCGATCAGAATTCTCTTTGTCTCTCCCACCGACATTTGCCCCACCGGCTTGTCGCGAAGATGTTCAACCTCCAGCAGCTGAAGAATTTCATCGGCCCGCTGCCACATGGCTTCAGTTACGTGGAAGTGCGGCCACAAAGTAGAACTCGAAAAAAATCCCGACACCACCGCGTCGCGACCCGTTGTATGCGGCGTGCGCTCGCCAGGCAGCTCGGTCGCAACGGCGCCAAGGTGTCGACGCAGTTCGGTCAGGTCCCAGCGTTCTCGACCAAAAATTCGCAGGAACGAGTCTTCACGCACCAGCGGATAGCGCTGGCAGGTAAGAGTCTGGATCAACGTGGTTTTTCCGCAGCCATTCGGGCCCAAAATCGCAATGTGTTCCTGCTGCCCAACCCGCAGAGAAATGTCGTGCAGCACAACGACGTCCCCGCGGGCCACGGAAATATTTTTCATCTCAATAAATAACGGGGAATCCAATTCCGCTTCCATTGATAAAAGGATAATGGCAATGTCGCACGAAGCCTTCGCACCTCCCTCTTTCTCCTTCGCACACACCCCAGCAGGCTTTCGTTTTGGCGCGGTGCGGGCAGGCATCAAGCCAAGCGGCAAGCCGGATTTCGCATGCATTTCGGCAGCGGAAGGCACAACGGCTGCGGCCGTCTTCACCAGCAATCGCATGGTGGCCGCGCCGGTTCTGGTCGGCCGAGATCACTTGCGCCGATCCGGTGGCCGTGCCCGTTTCGTCGCAGTCAATGCGGGCAACGCGAACTGCGCCACCGGCGAACAAGGCATCGATGCCTGCCTCACCGTGTGCAAAGCTGCCGCAAAGGAATTTTGCTGCGCAACCGAAGAGGTAATCCCATCATCCACGGGAATCATTGGCGTACCGCTGCCCGCAGAAAAACTGGTCGCCGCACTTCCTACGATCGCGACGCAGCTTGGCGAAAGCTCCGCTCATGTCCAGCAATTTGCGGAGGCAATTCTAACTACCGATACGCGAGCGAAAATTGCCAGCCTTCAAATCGACATTAACGGCAAGCAAGTCCATTTATTTGGAGTTGCCAAGGGAGCCGGCATGATCGCTCCGCAACTGGTACCCCATGCAACCATGCTGGTGTACATCTTCACCGATGCGAAGCTGGAAGCCACTGACCTGCAGAAATTTCTGGATGAGGCCATCGAGCCGACATTCAACTGCATCTCGATCGATGGCGACATGTCAACCAACGACACGGTGCTGCTCTTGGCCAGCGGGGCCAGCGGCGTCACTGTTGCGCATTCGTCCCAAGAGCAAACCTCCAACGCATTCTCGAAGGCACTGTGGAAGGTTTGCGGATCTCTGGCGCGACAAGTGATCGAAGATGGTGAAGGCGCTGGCCATGTGATTGAACTGGCGATTGAAGGCGCATCTTCTGCTGAGGACGCAAAGCGGGTCGCGCGCAGCATTGCAAATTCTCCGCTGGTGAAAACCGCGTTCGCCGGCTGCGATCCAAATTGGGGGCGAATTTTGGCTGCCGCAGGCTATTCTGGCGCACCGATATATCCCGATCGCGCGTCGGTCTGGATCGGATATCTGCCGGTTTGCCGCAATGGACGCGCCGCGCAGGACTTCGACAAGAATAAGGTTCACGAAGCCATGCTGCAACGAACGGTACACGTTCGTGTTGATCTTGGGATGGGACATGCAACCTGTGAATTCCTGACCTGCGATCTGACCGCGGAATATGTTCGTATCAATGCGGAATACTCCACCTGATGTCCGTGGCGGAGAGTTTTGGCAAGCTGCCGCGCACAAACGGCGAAGCTCTTCGGGAAAAAGAACTCGGCGTAATAATCAACAGCCGTTGAAATTCAAATGGCCACGCGATTGGTGCAAACAGGTTGAAGCCCAGAAAAATAGCTGGGTTTCGTGCACCGGGGACCTGTTATTCACAGGCTATTGCACAACAAAGTGGAAATCGTTAAGTGGAGAAATCTCAACAGCGATGCCACCACTTGCCCGCGCTCTGCAGAAAATTCCTGGCAATCGCTGAGCTACACTAACGGTATTGAGGATGCCTGAAGTATGGCGACTAAAGTGAGACAACTGATCGCAGAGGTGACAACGAACTCAAGTCACCCCAACCCGCTGATCAGCCATGACAAGTTGCGGCAGCTCTACAGCACGATGCTGAAGTGTCGGCTGCTACACGAGCGTGCCCGAATGCTAAGAAAACAGGCAGCCCCTGAGGGCGATCATTCCTCTTCCATAGGCCTGGAAGCCACTGTGGTAGGCGCTGCGATCGATCTGCGGTCAACAGACACTTTGGTGCCGTCACATCGCGATTTCATTTTGAGTTATCTCAAAGGCGTGCCTCTCACCGCCATCTTCAGCCAACTTTACGGGCGTAACACACGGTCGCATCATGGGCGCTCAGATGCCGACGACAGTGGTTACACGCCGTTAAACATTGCTGTTCCCGCCTCGACCGTCACCGCGCAACTGAAAGGCTGTACAAACATCGCACTTGCCAACCAGCGAGAGAAAAATGGGAATGTTGTGGTGGCCTTTTCTGACGAAGGCTCCATCTCGCTTGGTGAATGGCATCAGGCTCTGAATTCTGCCGGTCGATGTAACTTGTCTATTGTTTTTGTGACCCATCAGAGCGATCAATCGGCTGGATCGGTTCCGGCGAAACTTAAGAGCTCGGGAGACGAAATCAGTTCCAAAGCAGTCGACTTTGGATTCCCGTGGATTGCGGTCGACGCCAACGATGCGGTCGCCGTGTATCGTGTCGCACAGGAAGCCATTGAGCGCGCTCGTTGCGGCGGAGGTCCAACGCTGATCGAAGCACAGACCTTACCTGGATATGGACTCATTGAGATGAAGCGCGCGCACTATCGAACGACGGATAAAGTTGAGGAATGGGAATCCGGCGATCCGATTTCTTCCATGGAGCGCTACCTGACAGGCAAGGGCCTTTTCTCCCAGGGTTTGAAGGGGAAAATCGTCGCTGCGTTTCAACGGGAACTCGACGACGCCGTTGATGCCGCTGAGAGTGACAGTTGTGGAGTCAGCGCTTGATTGCTTGCAGGCACACTGGGCAAAGTTGTCAGAAGGTTGCACAAGATGTTGCAATATTAGTGGGCTCGCTCCGGAGTTCGTTTGATAAATATTCAGCTGCTGCCGCTCCTTTTGGCGGCAAGTGGGTGTCTAACACAGTAGGATGGTTCGCTGCGCGCACGGACAACAGATTGGCGACCCGCTTCCTTTATCCCGCTAAGTAAGGATTGTTGCCCGATTGAAAGACAAGCAAGTTACACGCCGCGATTTGATACGCCGAGTCGGGGCAAGCGCCGCTGCTGGGCTGGCGATGGGTCTGCCGGGGATAGCGCAGACAGCGCCCCCCCAACAGCAGCCGGCCGCTCCCACTGAAGAGAAGGCACCAAAGCGGGAAAGTGAAGTTGCCAAGAAATATCCCCACCCTCCTGGGCAGTTCATCAATCGCCCCCTTACCCAGATTTCTACCGTCGTCGATGCCATGTTGGATGACATGGAGGGCCGCGGCGTAGCGTATTTCTACGACCAGGCACACCCGACGACCGGCCTGGTGCGCGACCACGCGCCTGCGGTTGGCCGATCTGAGAGCCGTGTCGCGAGCATAGCAGCCACGGGATTTGGCTTGAGCGCACTGTGTATAGCAGCGCATCGCAAGTACATGCCCCCATCCATTTGCGAGCAGCGAGTTGAGATGACGCTGGCGTTTCTGCTGGAGCAATGTCCTCAGGTACACGGTTTTCTGTATCACTTTTTGGACATTGAAAGTGGCGAGCGACTTTTCGGATCCGAGTTATCTTCGATCGACACCTCACTCTTGCTCTGCGGCATTCTGTTATGTCGCCAGTATTTCAGCGGCAATCTTCGCATCCATGCCCTGGCAACCACTCTGTACAATCGCGTCGATTGGCAATGGATGCTGAACGGCAGCGATACATTGTCCATGGGCTGGCTGCCGGAAACAGGATTCATCAAATATCGTTGGGACGTGTATGCGGAGATGTTGACGATGCTGCTGATGGCAATCGGCGCGTCGCGAAACGCCATTCCACCTACGGCGTGGAATGCGGTCGCTCGTCCCATTATTGAGTTCGGCGGAATCGAATTCATTAGCGGTATCGCTCCCCTGTTCATTCATCAATATGCGCACGCATGGTGCGACTTTCGACATCTGCGCGATTCGCACGCAAACTATTTCATCAACTCCGTCGCGGCAACGCGGGCTCATCAGCTTTTTTGTCTCACATTGGGACGACAGTTTCCCTGGATGGATCAGAACTTGTGGGGGATCACGGCCTCAGAGTCGCCAACAGGCTATCGCGTTTGGGGAGGACCGCCTGAGTTTGGCGGTATCGACGGAACCATCGTGCCTTGCGCAACGGCTGGTTCCCTGGTCTTCTTGCCTGCCGAGTGCTCCCATGTCCTGCTTTCAATTCGGGAAAAATACGGGGAAAAAGCATGGACCCGCTATGGGTTCATCGACGCGTTCCAACCGCAATCCAACTGGTACGCGGAAGATCAGCTTGGCATCAATTTGGGAATCAGCGTGTTAATGGCGGAGAATCTTCGCACCGGTTTCTGCTGGAATTACTTCATGCGGAACAATGAAATCACAAATGCCATGCAAATGGTCGGATTCCAACCCGATCCAGAAAACTCCGAAGCGTTTTAGACGGAGCTGCCGCATCGACTCTGAAAATCAGCGTCTAACTTTGTTCACCGATGAGCCATACCGCAGGCAAATTGTCCAGACTGTCTGCAACATTCAGCCGCATCACTCCATTCACAACCTCGGCATCGACAGTCGCTCCAGTCAGTACGTTCGCAAATTTTTTCGGTATCGCCGAACTCGATTTAATTCCCGAAATCTCGGCGAATGTTTGCTGAAAATTCTTTTTTATGTCTGCCAACGCCACGGGTTTGGGGAGTAAAGATGCAAACCACCTTGTTGCAATCGTCAGCAGAACCTTGCCATGGTACTCCCGAGCAAAGGCAATAATATGGTCAGAGGTTGGTCCTTCAATGTTCATCGCGTGGTAGCTGCCACGCAGGAGCAAGTCAGGTTCCTTTTCGCGTAAACGAAGCCCTTGCGCAACATAGAGCATCTTCACATCGCCGCTCCACCACGATTGGCAGATAGATGCGACTGCCTCCGATCGCTGCTCAGGTGAAAGCTGCGGGTCAAAAACATCCCTAGTCAATACGCGCAGTCGCTGTCGGCGTGTCTCGAAATCCACCGGTCGCCGATTGTCTGGATCGACCAGACTCAGGTCCCACAATTCTCCGCCTTGGTAGGTGTCGATCACCCCGGGACTCATCAGCTTCAGTGCGATTTGAGATACCGACTCCCACGCCGCCAGCGTTGCGATCCGCTCCGCAAACGGAACAAATGAGGCGAGGAATTCTGTAGAAGACTTGCCGCATAAAGTTTGCTGGACAAATTTTTCGACAGCGGCGTCGTATTCATTCGATGGATTGACCCAACTGGTGTGAACTTTTGCTTCTCGCAGCGCTTTCCCCATGAAGGCCTGCATTCGGTTGACTGTGTCATCGTCAGGCGCTTTCTGCAACGGAGGCCACATTCCAAGCAGGGTCTGGTAATACAGGTATTCATCGCCGTGATCTGGAGCGGGGTGTCCATTCACCAGCGTCTTTGCGCCTTCATTTACATGAGACCATTGCAGCAACTTCGATTTCCACTCCTCGGGCAGTTCCGTCAAAACATGGATCCGCATGCGGGCGTCTTCGCCGCGTTTTGTATCGTGGGTAGAGGTCGTCAACATCGCATTCGGCCAGCGTTCCATGCGATGGATATTCGCGTCGTGAAATTCCTGCGGCGTCGTTGCTCTGCGACCCGTTCCGGTCCCCACCTCGTTCAGCGAAGCCAGCGGACTGTAGCGGTAAAACACCGTGTCTTCCATGCCCTTGGCCTGCACCGGGCTTGTGTACTGTTGAAACTTCATCGCAAAACGAAGCCGCTCCGCAAAATCTTCTTCCGATTCCTCCGGCTGTCTCACTGGGCAAATGTGACTTCGGATGAACTCGAAGATGGAGTAGTCGATGCTCGGGTTCCGGCGTCTCGCTTGTCCGATGGCTTCGTCGATAGCCATTTCGTCGGTGGTGCTAAAACCCTGCGCG
Source organism: Acidobacteriaceae bacterium (assembly GCA_035502695.1). GTDB lineage: Bacteria > Acidobacteriota > Terriglobia > Terriglobales > Acidobacteriaceae > JAKAAZ01. The sequence goes on along the minus strand of DATJUD010000176.1, from coordinate 3,799 downwards.
GAAATATAGGTCCGATAGACCGGAAAGCAGGCGACAACTTCGCGCAATGCCTCCTGTAAACCGTCGAGTGTGAAGTCGCGACTGCGTCGATTTTCTTCAGAAAGAAGATTCAGCTCGTGTGCAAGCACATTTAATTCGCTCGCCATGGAAGAAGCCGTAATTAATTTCTTGGCGTTGTATACGGCGTCGCGATCGGGCTTTCTGCGTTCACGAAAGTGCAGATAGATTTGATCGATTTCGTGGAGATTGGGCTCATTAACCCACAAGCCGTTGAGCAGCGCGAGAAATTCATAGCCGGTGGAACCGTCCACAGGCCACTCCGGGCTCAACCATTCCTGTCGAGCCAGGATTTTCTCGACTATCAGATACATCGGTCGCGCAGAATTCGCAGTTGCTGCGCGTAGCTGCAATAAATACTGCTGCGGATCGAGCAGCCCGTCGATGTGGTCCAACCGAACTCCGTCGATCATGCCGCTCTCAGCCAGCTCAATTAACTTGGCGTGCGCTGCACGAAATAACGGTTCGTACTCCATGCGCAGGCCGATGAGATCGTTAATGTCGAAGAATCGACGGTAGTTGATTTCCTGCATCGCCGTGCGCCAATACGACAACCTATAGGGCTGCTGTTCCAGCAGTTCGTGCAGCAGATCGAACGATTCCGGCTGGCCCGGGACGCCATTGTACTCTGCAATCACCTCTTCCAGATGCTTGCGCAGAGCCGGACTCTGTTGCATCACCCGCGTCAGGCGCTGTGTGGCAACAGCAGTTTCGCGCTCTCGGTCAACGCGCGCCATCAAGCCGGCCTGTTGGTAGCCTGGAATATGGTCCAAATGAAATAAAATGCTTTCGAACTCCTGACGCGTTGCATCGTCAACGCCAGATGACTCCGCCACTTCGTGCCACCGGTGACGCAGCAACACTTTCATCTGGCGCGGATTCAGCGGGAGGTTGTAATCGCCGTAGAGAAGGCAGAATTCGCCGTCGTGATAACCAATCTTCAGGTCGCCCGACTCGAGCACATCGCCATACTGACCGCCGAGAATTGCCAGTAAAACTTTGCCATGCAAATTTGAGTTGACGGGATTCCAATCGACGTCAAAATATTCTGAGACGGACGACGACGGACCATTCGCCAACACGCTGCGCCACCATTTGTTCCATTGCGGATGGGCGCTCATGTGATTGGGCACAAAATCGATGATCAAACCCATTCTCTGGGCATGAAGCGCTGTCACCAGCGAATTGAAGCCCTCTTCTCCACCGAGTTCAGGGCTGATTCGAGAAAAGTCACACGTATCGTAGCCACTCAAACTTCCGGGCCGCGCTTCAAAAATCGGCGAAGCATAGATGTGACTGATGCCTAAGCTTCGAAGGTAAGGGATGATCGCTTCAGCATCGGCAAATCGGAATTTGTTGGTCAGTTGCAGTCGGTAAGTCGCACTGACACTTCTTCGATCCTTCATTGAGTTCGTTCTTCCACAATGTCGACAAGGTCGCCGCCGGCTAGGAGCACGGCGCCCGCGCGTTCAAAAGATAGTGTACCTGTCTCGGACTTCCAGCCCATGGGATGCGGATCGCAGATAAATCGAACCTCTTCGCTGCTCAGTCCCATCGTCGTGCCTCGCCATGACAGATCACTCACAGCTGTGGGACCTTCCAGAGCAACAACGGCGCGGAAGTCTCCACTGGCCGAGTTCCAATTCACTTCAATCGTCTGTTTATTTAATGCTCGAGCTGTCTGGAACATTGCCCGCTTTAAAAGCTGCTTCCGGATATGTAACAGCGTCTGATACCAATGCAGGCATTTCGCATGCTCTCCATTTCGACGAACCGCCCAATCCAACTTGCTTCGTAGAAACGTCCCAACGCTCTGCGGATCAGGAATGGTTTCATGATTCCCGATATCCGCAAATGCCGAGAAATGCGAAAATTCTTTTCGTCTGCCTTCTGTTACACGACGGCCGAGTTCTTCATTATGGTCAGTGAAATATAGAAATGGTTCCGGCGCCGCCCACTCCTGTCCCATAAACAGTAAGGGTACCTCTGGAGAAAGCAACAAAAGCGCGCTGGCAGCACACCACGCTGCATAGGTAATTTGTGTCGACAATCTTTCGCCGAATGCGCGATTGCCGATTTGGTCGTGGTTCTGAATACAAAAAACCCGCGATTCCAGGCTTAGTCCCTTCGGGCTGGTCCCCCGCCGATGCCCGTGAAAGCTGGCATATTCACCGGTGAAAGTCCATCCATCGCGAATGGCTGTGGCAATGCTTTCCGTCGTTCCGTCGAAGTCGCGGTAATAACCATCGCTATCTCCTGCCAGGCGGTGACGCATATGGTGATGGAAATCATCGGACCACACAGCATCGAACCCGTGGCCGCCTTGCGTCGTCGGAAGGATGACTTTGCGCTCATTACGCGCATCCTCCGCAATGAGAATTACATTTCTTCCCAGCGAAGTCGCTGTTTGATGCACACGCTCGGTCAACTCCGTCAAGAAATGCGGTTCACTATCATCTCGGATGGTATCGGTTGCGTCGGCACGCAATCCATCGACGCGATAATCATAGATCCATGCCAATGCGCTCTCGATAAAGTAGGTACGAACCTTGTCTCGTTCGTCACCATCAAAGTTCAGTCCATCACCCCATAAGGTCTTGTGATGTTTTGTATAAAACTGAGGTGCAAACACGGATTGATACGCCCCGTCAGGACCAAGGTGGTTGTAGACCACATCGAGGAAGACGGCAATTTCTCTGGCATGCGCTTGGTCCACGAATCGACGAAAGTCGTCCGGCACGCCGTAGCCATGCGCAGGTGAGTAGGACGATACCCCGTCGTAGCCCCAGTTATGTTCTCCTGCGAAGTCCGCAATGGGCATCAACTCAACCGCATTGACTCCTAATTCCCGCAAATAATCGAGCTTGTCGATGAGTGCAAGAAATGTTCCCACCTGCGTGAATGTTCCCACATGCAGCTCGTAAATCACCAACTCTCGAAGCGATGGAGCTCGAAAGTTCTTCGCCTTCCATTGAAATTCCTCCGCCGCAATGACCTGCGATGGACCATGCACTCCCAGCGGCTGATAGCGTGAAGCCGGATCGGGAAACGGGCCAGCTCCGTCGATTTTGAACCAGTAGCGAGTTCCGGGACCTGCGCTATCCACGTAGGCTCGATACATTCCGTCGTCATCCGCAGACATGGGGATTGCATCTCGGGATGGATCGGTTTCAATCACAAGTTCAATCTTCGCTCCCCGGCGTGCCCACAGCTGAAATCGGCATCCGTCTGGCTGGATCACTGGGCCGAACGTAGGTGTCCACAAAGTTTTGTTGACACCGGAAACCCGTGATTCGGATGTATAGGGAATGAGGTCTACCTCCTCAGCATTTCGTCTAAATGTAGGGCAGCGCTAATAAGTCCAAGATGCGTAAACGCTTGCGGGAAGTTGCCAAGAGCGCTACCGGTGGCGCTGATCTCTTCAGAATAAAGTCCAAGGTGATTGGCGTAGCTCAACATTTTTTCGAAGATGAATCTTGCTTCTTCAAGACGCTCCGCACGTGCCAACGCATCCACCAACCAAAAAGTGCACATGCTGAATGTGCCTTCATGTCCAGTCAATCCGTCCCTGGTTGCAAGCTTTCCGTCCAATTCGTATCGATAGACCAGGCTGTCCGAGACCAGCTTTTCCATGGTGCGATCAATGGTGCTAAGCATTCGCGGATCCTTCGGCGCAATAAATTTGACAATTGGCATCATCAAATTGCTTGCATCCAGTGACTTCGACTCAAAGGATTGCGTG
>DATJUD010000175.1:0-2675 GCA_035502695.1 Acidobacteriaceae bacterium | reverse complement strand
AATTTGCGGGTTACAATTACTGTGAATTGAATCAGTTGCGAACCATCTGTTAAAAGCCATTGGCCTATGCGCATTCCGGAGGATCTAGCCGCTACAATTTTGAGTACAGCAGGCGGCTACACGCAGAGTTGATTTACTTTCGGTGCGCGTCACTTTGTACGAATTGAACGATGGCATGGCGGGTCGCCTATTGCGATTTTGCTGAACCGGGCAGAATGCGATACATTTCGTAGGTAAATCCGGAAAAGCACGAAGCGTTTGAAGCAAAAGGACATGACTCCCTGGGTCCATCTCATTAGCACTGGATGGCACGTATCCCTGATTACACCGCCGGAAGAAACGGAAAGATCGATTCACCATGCCGCAACGATCGCGCCCCGAAAATTTAGCGGATTCCGTCTACGAGCAACTCAAGGCGGAGCTCTCCGAATTTCGTCTGCTGCCCGGTGACCGATTCACGGAAGCTGAGATCGCCGAACGTACTGGCGCCAGTAGAACGCCAGTGCGCCAGGCGCTCCAGCGTCTGCAGCGCGCGGGATTCCTCGATGTAAGATTTCGCAGTGGCTGGGAAGTGAGGCCGCTCGATTTCGCGCAGCTGGATGCGCTCTATGAGCTGAGGATCTTACTGGAACAAGCGTCTGTACGTCGCATGAAGGGCCTCAACGCAGACGAGTTTAACAACATCCTTGCCCCTCTCGAAGCCAGATGGGGAGTTCGCCCGGCGAATCGCAGCAAGGAGGGCAGTGAGGTCGCGAAGTGGGATGAGGAGTTCCACTGCAGCCTGGTGGCTGGGGCCAGGAACAGTGAGTTTATACGCGTTCATTTGGAGGTGACCGAGAAGATTCGGTTTGTGCGGCGCCTGAGTTTCGCCGAGCACGCGCGGATCGCGGCGACGTACAAGGAGCACGGCGCTATTTTAGAGACACTGCGACAGCGTCAGTTCGAGGCCGCGGCGGATCAACTTGCCACCCATATCGAGGTGTCGCGCACTCAAAATCGACAGATCACCCTCTTGAAACTGCAAAATGCGCGTCAAAGCCTGGAGACATCGAGACGATCGGAGTGAATTTTCTTCTCGGCAGAATCTCAAAGGACGATTTGCGCCGATGCGAGAAGAGAAGCGATTTGCATTCCCCATCCATTAGGTATTCTTTGTTGTATACTTCCGCAAAGCTCTTCCCTGCATCTCATCGTGGTCAGGTGCGAATGGCATCGGGTTTCTGGAGGAATGATTGGGAATTCGTATTGCGGTCCTCGCCATCGCGCTTTTCTCAGCAAAATCGTTGTTTGCTTCGGTTGGTTTCCAAAGAGCTACGGTGCCCGATCCTCATGGCAAGCCGATCGCCGTGGCGATCTGGTATCCGAGTGACGCGCTGGCTTCTCTGCACCCCCTGGAGCTCTTCACCCAGACAGTCGCAACGGATGGCGGCGTGTCTGGCAAAGGCTTGCCGCTTGTTGTCATCTCCCACGGCGCCTACGGTAACCTGGCCAGCCACTACGACACGGCACTCGCATTGGCCCACGCTGGTTTCGTGGTTGCCGCGTTGACGCACACCGGCGATAACAGCAGCGACCAGAGCTACATCGGCAATCGCATCGACTTGACGGATAGGCCGCGGCAAGTGAAGGTCGTCCTTGACTGGATGCTTTCTACCTGGGCAAGTCACGGCGATCTCGACCCGGGACGTGTGGGCATGTTCGGCTTTTCCTTGGGCGGCTTCACCACCCTGGTGGAGATAGGAGGCACGCCCGAGTTCGCGAGGATGGCGCTGCTCTGCAAGACCCATGCGGACGCACCGGAATGCGCCTTCATCAAGAGCAGTCACGGCGACCAGCTGGAACCCAACCCACGAAAACCAGTGTGGACTCACGATGCGACGATCAGAGCCGCTGTTGTCGCGGCGCCTGCAGTTGCATTTCTCTTTGGGCCGGGCGATCTGCGGCAGGTGAGAATTCCGGTGCAGCTATGGCGGGCAGAAAAAGATACCAGCGCTCCTGACGCATGGAACAGCGGTCTGGTCCGCAGCGAACTTCCCAAACACCCAGAGGCGCGCTTGGTGCCCGATGCGGACCACTATGCGTTTCTTGCGCCCTGCAGCAAGGCGCTTGCGGCCGCGGTGCCGGAGATCTGCCAGGATCCGCCCGGCTTTGATCGGACCGCATTCCACCGCGAATTCAATGCAGCGGTGGTTGCTTTCTTCCAGCACGAATTGACGAAACGCTGAGTCTGCTGCGTGCCTCCACTTCAGGCCGTGAAAAGCATTCAAACCGCACCAGCGGTTTCAAGATTGTCCGCCTAAGCACGAACCGTTCCCCAACGTTGCATTGTCTGGAGCCGCTGCTTCGCTTGCACGGTACGGCCAATTCAGCGACAGAGAGGGCAGTATGGATTACGGACCGCCGTTCAAGGTCAATTCCCATCACGCCGGCGCTTACGCCTACTTTGAAGACAAGGACTCCCGCAGCTTTTACAAAGGCGTCTACAAAAAACAATCGTTCTATGACAGGCTCAGCTCGCAGAAATTCAGCAGCTATGGATGGAGCCGACTACAGGCTATCGGTGGTCGAGAACAAGTCCACGCTGAACTTTAGTTGGCGTCCGAATTCAATAACGACGATGAACGCCTACAGCCCCGCGATATAGCTGAATGCGGGACAGCCCGCCGTGGTCGGCC
>DATJUD010000174.1:0-22242 GCA_035502695.1 Acidobacteriaceae bacterium | reverse complement strand
TTCGAGAAGCTGGGCATCGACGCACCGAAGGGCACGAAGGATTATCCAGAACCGACCTTCCGCATGCAGCCCTGCATGTCGCCGGTGTGGGACACTGCGCAGGCTGTCTACGCGCTCGGCGAGGCAGGTGTGCCAAAGAACGATCCGCGGCTGTTGCAGGCTGCCGACTGGATGTTGTCCAAGGAAGTTCGTCACAAGGGAGACTGGTCCGTCAAGGTTCCGCATGTCGAGCCGGGCGGCTGGTATTTTGAATTCAATAATGAGTTCTATCCGGACATTGACGATTCCGCGCAGGTGCTGCTGGCGCTCAACAAGGTAGAAAATCCCAGAGAGCGATACCAGTATGACGTCACCCAGCGGGCCATTCAATGGATCTGGGCGATGCAGTGCAAGAACGGCGGCTGGGCCAGCTTCGACAAAGACAACACGAAGATGATTTTCGAGCATATTCCTTTCGCCGATCACAACGCCATGCTGGATCCGCCGACCGTCGATATCACCGGGCGCATTCTCGAGATGCTGGCCAACTATGGTGTCACGCGCGAGGATCCGCGAGTCGCGAAGGCGATCGAGTTTATCTATCGAGAGCAGGAGTCGGACGGAAGTTGGTTCGGACGCTGGGGCGTCAACTATTTATATGGAACATTCCTGGTGTTGCGCGGATTAGAAGCCATGGGTGTGTGGAACCATGAGCCGCAAATTCAGCAGGCGGCAGAATGGATCCGCATGGTGCAGAATGCCGATGGAGGCTGGGGCGAAAGTTGCGCCAGCTACGATAATCCAGCGGCGAGGGGCATTGGCGCGAGTACCGCGTCACAAACGGCGTGGGCGATCCTGGGGTTGCTGGCTGCCGGAGATATTCGCAGCGACTCTGTAGCCAAGGGAATCCGCTGGCTGCTGCAGCACCAACAAGCGGACGGTTCCTGGAACGAGGATTACTATACGGGCACGGGATTTCCGCGGGTCTTTTACTTGTCCTATCACATGTACCGCAACTATTTCCCACTGCTGGCGCTCACAACGTATCGTAGGGCGAAGCAGGCAGAGAGCATGGGAACCAGAAGCTAATCACAATATGTGGGTCGGTTGTAGCTGTCGCACTCGATGCTGAAAAAGACACAGGTGTAGCAAGAAGGAGAAATTGAATGGCTGTGCCAATCTCACAAATGTGGACGGTGGCAACCTATGTGTTGCGCCAGCGCTGGAGTGGCCGGAAGCGTTATCCCTTGGTTCTGATGCTGGAGCCCCTGTTCCGCTGTAACCTGGCGTGCGCCGGTTGCGGAAAAATTCAATATCCAGCACATATTTTGAAGAAGCAATTGACGCCGGAAGAATGCTTTCGCGCGGTGGATGAATGCGGCACCCCCATGGTGTCCATCCCTGGCGGCGAACCATTGCTGCACCCGCAGATCGGGGAAATTGTTGAAGGGCTGGTTGCGAGAAAGAAATACATCTATCTCTGCACCAATGCGCTGCTGCTGAAAGAGAAGCTGCATCTATTTAAGCCCAGCAAATATCTCTCTTTCTCGGTGCATATGGATGGGCAGCGCGAACACCACGACTTCTCCGTCTGCCTGGAAGGCGGATACGACAAGGCCATTGAGGGAATTCGAGAAGCTGTTGCCAAGGGCTTTCGCGTGACTACCAACACAACCTTGTTCGACGGCGCCGATCCAAATAGCGTGCGCACCTTTTTTGACGAGATGATGCAGGCTGGGGTTGAGTCAATGATGGTCGCGCCGGGATATACCTACGAAAAGGCTCCGGATCAAAAACACTTTCTGGGCCGAGCGCGCTCTCGCAGATTATTCCGCGCCATCCTTGCGAACCGCAAGAAGAGCTGGCGCTTCAACGCATCGCCGATGTACATGGAATTCCTGATGGGCAAGCGCGACTTTACCTGCACGCCGTGGGGCATGCCGACCTATAACATTTTCGGTTGGCAGAAGCCCTGCTATTTGCTGCAAGACGGCTATGCGGATAGTTTTGCCGAGCTGATGGAAGCGACGGAGTGGTCGCATTATGGGACTGAGTCCGGCAATCCGAAGTGTGCGAATTGCATGGTGCACTCCGGTTATGAAGCGTCCGGGGTCAATTTCACCTTCGGTTCGCTGAAGGGCTTGTGGGCAACTGCCAAGGCAACCATGACGCTGTATCCAGATCGTGGAGCACTCGACCTTCTGAGCCATCCGGTGAAGCCGGTGCATGCGAAGAATCCTCTGGTGAATATTGAGATACCGGAGACATCCCTGGAGGAAACTCGCGCATGACGAAAGCTACGACGAAGCCAGTCTCCGACCCGGATGCGATGGAAGTTGCGCCCGGAGCGGAGCGCGAAATTCTGGAAGGCTGGATTCCGGCGCTCGCCACTGAGGAAGAAACCCGTGAAGCGCTGGAGCAGGCCTTTGGATATCGTGGCGACGTGACCATTACGCTGAAGACCGGCGTGCGCATCGAAGGGTACATCTTCGATCGTCGGCCTGCGGCTGCTCTGCATCGCGCCATCGTCCGGATCATGCCGAAAGATACCTCGGAGCGGGTGTCGATTCCATACTCGGAGATTGCCGGGCTGGCGTTTACCGGACGCGACTCCGCGGCCGGCAAAAGCTGGGAGGCCTGGGTGCAGCGCTATTGGGAAAAGAAAGCCGCTGGCGAAAAGAATATCGGCATCCAGGCCGAGGCGCTGGACTAAACTGGCCCTCCACACTCAACCAATCTTTTTACCCCCTTCCTATGCGTATCTTTGTTACTGGAGCCACTGGATTTGTCGGGAGTCATGTTGCCCGGTCGCTGGGCGCAGCTGGAGCAGAGTTGCGTTTGCTGACGCGCAAAACCAGTCGCACCGAACATCTGGAAGGACTTCCCGCGGAGCTTGTTACGGGCGATTTGCTGCAGCCGGAAAATCTTCGCAGCGCGATTTCGGGCTGCGATGCGCTCGTCCACGTTGCCGCTGATTACCGGCTGTGGGTGCCCGATCCAAAAACAATGTATGCGGCGAATGTGGAGGGGACGAAGGCCTTGTTGCGGCTGGCACGGGAAACCGGAGTCAGTCGTGTGGTCTATACGTCGAGCGTCGCGACCATGGGATTTCTGTCGGACGGGACCATTGTTGACGAGGAAACTCCTGTATCGATAGAGAACATGATCGGCCATTACAAGCGATCCAAATTTTTGGCGGAACAGGAAGCCATGGCAGCGGCGCGCCTTGGCCAACGGGTTGTCATTCTGAATCCGACCACGCCGATTGGGGCGGATGACGCGAAGCCCACACCCACGGGTCGCATCGTCGTCGACTTTCTGAATCGAAAATTTCCGGCATATGTGGATACGGGACTGAACCTGGTGGATGTGCAGCGCGTCGCGGACATGCATGTCGCGGCGCTGGATCGTGGCGCGTCGGGTGAGCGATACATATTAGGCGGAGAAAATCTTACGCTGAAGCAAATTCTGGATCGTATGGCGGCGATGACAGGGTTGCCGTCGCCGACCATGCAGGTGCCGCATGCAGTTGCCATGACGTTCGCGTTCTTCGATGAATGGATTGCGGGTCGTATGCTCGGACATGAACCGCGCGCGACTGTGGAAGCGGTACGCATGGGAAAGAAGAAGATGTTTGCCAGTTCGGCAAAGGCGGAACGAGATTTGGGATTTCAAGTAGCGCCGGTAGATGCGGCATTGAAGGCTGCGATCGAGTGGTTTCGCGCCCACGGGTATGCCCCAGCGTGATGAGCGTCGGAGCCGGTCGACCGAGGATTGCGATTCTCGCTGCGCTCCCGCGGGAGGTTGCACCGTTGGTTCGCAATTGGTCCGCGCCTGTGGTGTCGCGCAGAGAAGGCACCAGTGTTTGGGAAAGCGAGCATGCAATTGTGGCGTGTGCCGGCATGGGCACAGAGCGCGTGACTCTGACGTTGGAATTGGCCGAATCCCGCGGTCCTCTTCGCTCGGTGATTTCTGTTGGATACGCTGGCGCGTTGCGGCAGGGCATGCGGATCACCGGGGTCTACTGGCCCTCGATTGTGATCGACGGACAGACTGGCGAGCGGTTTGCATGCGAGGATGGAGAGGGCGTCTTGCTGACTGCGGATCATGTGGTTGGACGCGACGAAAAGCCGAAGCTGGCGGCGCAGTGGAACGCCGATCTGGTTGATATGGAGGCGGCAACGGTGGCGAGACTGGCAAAGGAACGTTCTCTGCCATTTCGAACTTTGCGTGCCATCAGTGATCCGGTCGATGAAAATTTGCCGAATTTGAGTCGTTTCACCGACACACGCGGCGGATTTCAGAGCGCGTCGTTTGCAATGTATGTAGCATTGCACCCATGGCTGATTCCGACCACGGTCAAGCTCGGAAAACAGTCGGCGCGGGCATCCCAGGCAATTGCAGCAGCATTGCAACAGGTTTTAAGGCAAGCAGAATAAAATGGAAACAGTGACTACCCTCAACGGTTCAATTCCCTCAACAATGCGGGCAGCCGTCTATCGCGGCATCAATGACGTTCGCGTGGAGAAAGTGCCTGTTCCTGAAATTGGCGCAGGCGAGGTTCTGGTCAAAATTCATAGCTGCGGAATCTGCGGCACTGACCTGAAGAAGATTCACACGGGTTCGCATTCCGCGCCGCGCATTTTCGGCCACGAAATGGCGGGCGTGATTGCCGCAGTCGGCGACAAGGTGAGCGGTTGGAGGGTGGGCGATCGGGTGATGGCATTCCATCACATTCCATGCGGGAAAGGCTGCTACTACTGCAAGAAGAAAACATTTTCGCAGTGCGAGAGTTACAAGCGTGTGGGATGTACCGCAGGATTTGAACCGTCAGGCGGCGGCTTCGCGGAATACATTCGAGTGATGGATTGGATTGTCGAGCGCGGACTGGTGCGGATTCCGGATCATGTTCCTTTCGAGCAGGCGCTGTGGATTGAGCCCGTCAACACTTGCTATAAGGCGATTCACAATCTTCGCCTGGAGGCGGATGAGACCGTGCTGGTGATCGGTCAGGGGCCGATAGGAATATTGCTGGCGTCTCTGGCACGGCAGACCGGCGCGACCGTGCTCACCTCAGATCTTTATCCGTCGCGTCACGAAGTGGCATCGCAATTCGATCTGCGTCATCCGATCTACGCTGATAAGCAGAATCCGATCGCGGTGGTGAAAGAGCATACTGAAGGCCGCGGCGCGGATGTTGTGATTGTGGCTGTCGGCGGGAATGCATTGATTCGTCCGGCGATGGATGCGGCCCGTTTCGGAGGTCGAGTATTGTTGTTCGCCGCGACACAACATGGCGAGACGGTCATCGATCCGGCTGCAATCTGCATGGACGAAAAGGCACTGATCGGATCGTACAGTTCTTCAGCCGATGTGCAGCACATCGCATCTCAATTGGTTCTGGATGGCTATCCAGATCGATTCAATCTAACTCACCTGATCTCCCATACGTTTCCGCTGGAACAGGCGGCGGAAGCGATTGTCTTTGCCTCTGAACCTAAACCGGACTCGATGAAAGTAGTGATTCAACCGTAGGTGTTTCCCCGTTCCGTCATGTCAAGAGTGAAAGAAAATACAAGTCGATCGACTCACAATGCAGTCTGCAAGACTATCGATATGGCCGCTGAAATGAATGCCGCTGTTTTGTACGGCAAAGAAGATGTCCGGATTGAAAGGTTGCCAGTCCCGGAGGCGGGCGCAGGGGAGATTATTGTCCGTGTCGCGGCCGCGCTGACGTGCGGAACCGATCTGAAAGTGTTTCGTCGCGGCTATCACGAAAAAATGCTGAAACCGCCTGCTCCGTTTGGTCATGAAATGGCGGGAATTGTTTCTCAGGTGGGCGGCGGCGTGACGAAGTTCCGCGAGGGGGATCGCGTAGTCGCGGTCAACTCCGCACCGTGCGGGGAATGTTATTTTTGCCGACGGCAGCAGGAAAATCTTTGCGACGATCTGGTCTTCAATAATGGCGCCTACGCCGAATATTTTCGGATTCCCGCGCGCATTGTGGCAAAGAACACTTTTCTGGTGCCGGCGTCGTTACCGCTGGAGCACGCAGCTCTAACCGAGCCGCTGGCTTGTGTGCTGTACGGCATGGATGAAATCGGTCCTCAAGCTGGAGACCAGATGGTGGTGATCGGAGCCGGGCCAATTGGGTTGATGTTTATCCACGCGGCCGCGTTGACCAACATTGAAGTAATTGCCGTGGTGAAGCACCCGGAACAAGTACAGCTGGCACGTTCGTTCGGGGCGCGCCATGTGGTGCAAACGACGACGACAGGGGACGTGATTGCCGCCGTTCGCGCGCTGACCCCGCAAGGCCGTGGAGCCGATTCGGTGGTCGAAGCAGTGGCAACGCCGGAGACGTGGCAGTGGGCTGTGGACATGGTGCGCAAGGGTGGCGTAGTCAATTTCTTTGGTGGCTGTGCTGCGGGAACCCAGGTGGCGCTCGATACCAACCATCTGCATTACAACGATCTGACGCTGCGCGCCAGTTTTCATCATCGTCCTTCTGTGTGTCGCCGTGCCTTCGATTGGATTGCAAGTGGCGAGTTCGAGAGCAGCAAGTTTCTGACTGGGAGCGCATCCCTGGAAGAACTGGTCCCGGTTTTTCGGCGGTTTTTGAATCGCAGCAACGACATTAAGATTGCGATCCATCCTGATGAGGGATTCAACGGTGGCTAGCGGACTGCAACAGACGGCTAGAAACTCGGCGGAAATGCTGGAATCGGCGTGGCGTAAGCTTCCCGCCCAATACCGCATGCCGAAGCAGACGCCGACTCTGGCGGAAGCGCAGGCGTACTGCCGGGAGTTGGCCGAATCGCACTATGAGAATTTTCATGTTGCCACTTGGTTTCTGCCCAAGCGATTGCGTCCGCACTTTCAAAGCATCTACGCCTACTGCCGTATCTCCGATGATCTGGGAGATGAGGTCGGCGACGCGCAGCAATCGTTGGCGCTGCTGGATTTTTGGAACGATGAGCTGGATGCCTGCTATCACGGAGTAACGCGTCACCCCGTCTTTGTCGCTCTCGCGGAAACGATTCGTCTCTGCAACATTCCGAAAGCTCCGTTTGCCGACCTGCTGGTTGCATTTCGTCAGGATCAGACGGTGACGCGATATCGCACCATGCAGGATGTGTTCGGCTACTGCCGCAACTCGGCCAATCCGGTAGGACATTTGGTGCTGTATGTTTGCGGCTATCGGGAGCCGGAGTTATTTACGCTGTCGGATTTCACCTGCACCGCGCTGCAATTGGCGAATTTCTGGCAGGACGTGCGTGAGGATTATCTGCGCCATCGCATTTATCTGCCGCTCGAGGACATGGAGCGATTCGGCGCGACGGAAGAACAGATTCGCGATCAGCGATTCAGTCCGGAGTTTCGCAACCTGATGGAACATGAAGTCACGTTTGCGCAGAAATTGTTTGAGGCCGGGACACCCTTGCTACACCGGGTCGACAAGGAGATTGCAGTCGACATCGCGCTGTTCAGCCGAGGCGGACAAGAAATTCTGCGGGCCATCGAGAAACAAGACTACGACGTGCTGCGTTCTCGCCCGGTAATCTCCAGGCCTCGGAAGGCTGCGCTGCTGTTGCGCGCATTTCTTGCACGGCTGACTGCAAGGCAGGCTGCGTGATCGATTCGGTGGCGCAAGCGTATGCCGCCTGCGAAACGATTGCGCGGCGAGAGGCAAAGAATTTCTACTACGCATTTCGCGCATTGCCTAAGCCGAAGCGCGCGGCCGTGTGCGCGGTGTATGCCTTCATGCGGCATGCGGACGACCTGGCGGACGATGAGCAACTCCCGCGCGAAGAACGGCTGATCCAATCGCAACGCTGGCTTGATGACTGGCATCGCGCTGCCGTGGGCGCGCCCACGGACAATCCGGTATTCACCGCGCTGCGGGATACACAGCAGCGATTTGGAATTTCAACGGAACTGCTGGATCAGTTGGTGCAGGGAACCATGCTGGATTTGACTGCACCCGCCAGCAGCACAGAGATCACAACGTATGCAACGTTCGATGATCTGTATCGATACTGCTATTTTGTGGCGTCGGTTGTGGGGCTGGTGTGCATTCGCATTTTCGGCTATAACGATCCGCGGGCGGAATCGCTGGCAGAGCGGACTGGTATTGCATTTCAGCTGACAAATATTCTGCGCGATGTGCGCGAAGACGCGGAGCGTGGTCGAGTATATCTTCCGCTCGACGATCTGAAACAATTTCATCTAACTCTGGAACAATTCACCGCGCGCCGCGCCGATCAGCGTGTCACTTTAGACGAACGTGGATTGATGGCGATGGAGGCTGGTCGCGCCCAGGAATATTACCGCGCCGCCGACAATCTTTTGCCGTTGATTTCGCCGGACAGCCGAGCGGCGTTGTGGGTACTGGTGACAATCTATCGGCGGTTGTTGCAGCGGATTGAAAATGCGCACTACGAAGTGTTCGCCAGGCGAGTGAGTGTGCCCACAGGAGAAAAGCTGTGGATTCTGGCCCGCGGATTGTGGATGGCGTTTCGCTTGCGTCTTGTACAAAAAGCGTAGTCGGCAGAACTTTAGATTTGATGACCTCGACAGACTCCATGGCGAACGAGACAACCCGGAATGCCGGCATCCGCGACGTAGTGGTGGTTGGTGGTGGCTTGGCAGGCCTGTCCGCCGCGTGCGCGCTTGCAGGCTCCGGCTATTACGTTCATCTTATCGAGCGGCGTCCGTATGTTGGGGGCCGGGCTTCGTCCTATGAACATCCTGGAACGGGCGAGGTGGTCGACAATTGCCAGCACGTTTTACTGGGCTGCTGCACCAATTTGATCGCGTTCTATAAACAACTCAGTGTGGCCGATCAGATTCGCTGGTTCAATCGAATTACGTTCATTGAGCCGGGCGGGCGACGTAGTCTGCTGCGTCCTGGATTGTTGCCGGCGCCGCTGCATAATGCGATTGCATTTCTGCAATCTTCCGCGCTTTCTCCGGCCGATAAGGTCGCCATCAGCCGTGGCATGATGAGTTTTCTGCGGGGCATTCCCGCGGACGGCGGAGATAACTTCGCGTCCTGGCTGGCTCGCCATGGCCAAACGCGGCGTGCCATCGATCGATTCTGGAATCCAGTGCTGGTGAGTGCGCTCAATGAGCACCTTGACTGTGTTTCGGTCCATTACGCGGCGATGGTATTCCGCCGGTCGTTCATGCAGTCGGAGCAGGCGGGCTGGATGGGGGTGCCGACCATTCCGCTCAGCGAATTGTATTCGCACGCAGTCGACTTCATCGAATCGCACGGCGGTCAGGTGAGCTTGCGCACGAGTGTCGACAGCTTTCACTATGACGAGCAGAACCGACGTTGGCGGATTGGATTCGAGGGTGGCAGCGTGGAGGCGGACGCTGTGGTCTTGGCGGTTCCATTTGAGTCGATGCAAAAGCTGTATCCGTTGCTGCCCGCTCTTGGCCATGGAACTTCCGAGTCTATGGTGGAGCGACTGGGGCAGTTTCAGCATTCGCCGATCACGGGTATCCATCTGTGGTTTGATCGCGAGATTACGGATCTGGACCATGCAGTGCTGCTCGAAACCACGATCCAATGGATGTACAACAAGACGAGATTGCAGCCGCAGCGACGTGCCGAGGATGTCGGAAGCTATCTCGAACTAGTGGTGAGCGCGTCGAAGACGCTGGTGCCAATGTCACGCCAGGAGATTATCGATCTGGCGCTGCGAGAGCTGGGAGAGTTTTTTCCTGTCGTGCGTCAGGCAAAGCTGGTGAAAGCTGCAGTGGTGAAAGAAGTGCGCGCGACGTTCTCTGTTACTCCAGGACTGGATGCATACCGGCCTGGACCGGAGACAGCGTGGCCGCGAATTTTTCTGGCAGGGGACTGGACGGCAACTGGCTGGCCATCGACGATGGAAGGGGCCGTCCGCAGCGGAAATCTTGCGGCGGAGGCGCTGACAAAAGCCGCTGGAAAGTCGCAGAAATTTCTGCAGCCGGATTTGCCCCCGCAGGGCTTGATGCGGCTATTTCGATAGACAAGTTGGCGGTCTAGCGGCTCAGAAAAAATACTCCGGCACAAACGCATACGGCTGCGATCCAGCGACGCCCATCGACATTTTCCTTCAAGATCCACTTGGCCGCAAACGCATTGGTGACGAATGTCAGGGCGGCGGAGGCGGGCGCCACCAGGCTGACTTCTGCCCAACTGAGGGCAAACAGCAGTGAGAAAAAACTCAGGGCCATGCACGCCACGCCGGAGAAAAATCGCACGTTGCACAATACCGCGAGGATCGCGCCCTTTAGTCCAGAGTGGCTGCGAATCACATCAAAATCGCCAATCTGACGGATGGCGCCGGCCAGCAACACGTCTCCGGCCGTGGCCAGCAACACGATGACCCCGATCATCGACCAGACAGCAGCGTCGCCAGAAAGATTCATGCGGACCGGTCCTCTCTTCCTGCGGCGGTCAGTTCCTCTGCGTCCGACGTTGTGACGGCCTCTGACTCCGCACCTGGATGATCGTGGTTTGTGTAGGACGGGCCGTGGGTCACGAAGCCCACGCCGACCGTGATGAGGACAATTCCAAACCAGCGAGCGGGCGAGATGGTTTCGTGCAGCCAGAACTTCGACAGCAACTCGATGATCACGTAGCCAAATCCCGTGGCGGGAAGCACGAATGTCAGGTCAGCCCAGGAGAGTGCGGTCAGGTAGGAGGCGAAAAAGACAATCAGGAAAACAATGCCGCTCAGAACCCACGGATTTTTGAGCGCAATCACCAGGCTAAGAAGGTGATGCAGCGACACGGGGCCGACTTGCCTCATGCCCTTGCTCAGAAATGTATCGCCCACCGATGCGCCGATCATGACAGCACCGAGAACAAGGTAGCGGCGAAATGTCATCGTGGACTGCGAGATGGCGATGGCGAGATTCCTCAACCTGGGATGCAGGTTTCACTTTGATCATGTCCGCGTGTGAGACAGAAACGCGGTCAGCTGTTTCGGGCTGACCGCGCGAATGAAAATCCAGCCAAAGCGGCCGCGCCCTCAGGCGCCGACTTGCTGCGTGGCTGCGACGGCGGCCTTGTCCCGCTTGCTTTTGGCAACCACGCGATTGCGCTGCGCACGCAGCTTCAGGAAGGCCTTTGCCTCCACGTACAAACGCGGAAGATCGCGATTCATGATTGCCTTACTGACCACGCGCCAAGCAGCCTTGGGCCGGAAATAGTATTCATCGTAGAAGCGATGCACCATCTCCAGTACGTACTCTGTCGGCAGTCCCGGATATTCTACGTGCGCCAGTTGGTGGCCTTCTTCATCGACCATAGCGCCGTTGTTGATGATGAAGCCGTTGCTCTTGGCGAAGTCGTAAAACTCCGTTCCCGGATACGCATGCGCAATGGAAACCTGAATCGTTTCCACGTCGAGCGACTTGGCGAAATTGATGGTGTTGCGAATGGATTCCTTGGTTTCGCCGGGAAGCCCGAGAATGAAATCGCCGTGGATCGTCAGGCCGAGATCGTGGCAATCGCGAGTGAAGTCGCGCGCGCGCTCGACCGTGGCGCCCTTCTTGATGTTCTTCAAGATTTGCGGATCGCCGGATTCAAAGCCGACAATCAGCAGACGGCATCCAGCTTCGCGCATCGCCTTCAGCGTGTCGCGATCGGTTGTGACGCGCGAGGTGCATGACCAGGTAAGGCCAAGCGGCTTCAACTTTTCGCACAACTCGATGGTGCGCGCTTTTTGAATATTGAAGGTGTCGTCGTCGAAGAAATATTCTTTGACGTGCGGGAACAGTTCCTTCGCATGCGCCATTTCGGCGGCAACGTCATCCGTGGAACGCTTGCGCCATGCATGTCCGCTTAGGGTCTGCGGCCATAGGCAGAATGTGCACTGTGCCGGGCAGCCGCGCGTGGAGTAGAGCGAAACATACGGATGCAGCAAGAAAGGGACGTTGTATTTGGTTACGTCCATGTTGCGTGCGTAGACGTCGGTTACCCACGGCATCGCATCCAGATCCTCGACCTGCGGCCGATCGGGATTGTGAACGATCTGACCATCCTTGCGATAGCTGATGCCAAGGATTTCATTCAGCGGTTTGCCGTTGGCAAACTCCACTGTGGAGAAATCGAATTCGCGACGGCAAACAAAGTCGATGACCGGGCACTCATTCAACGCGCGATCCGGCGACGTGGTCACCGGCGGTCCGACAAATGCTATGCGAATCGATGGATTCGCAGCCTTGATGGCTTCCGCCAACTTTTGATCGCCCTGCCAGCCGGGAGTGCTGGTGAACAACACCAGAAACTCATACTGCTTGCAGATTTCGATGGTCTCCTCCGCACTGACGTGGTGCGGCGGCGCGTCGAGCAGGCGAGAACCCTCCAGCATTCCAGCCGGATATGCAAGCCAGACCGGGTACCAGTAGGATTCGATTTCGCGAGTGGCAGGCCAGCGTGAACTGGCGCCACCATCAAAGTTCTCAAAGGAGGGCGGGTTAAGAAAGATCGTCTTTAGGGGCATAGGATCAACCCTGATTTTACCACTAGATAGAGTCCGAATGTCGGTTTCCTGCGGCTGGCTGAAGGGGTTCCCGGGAGCTAAATTTCAACCTTTGTCAGCAGTCTGAGCGGGGCCTTCGGCGCGAGGCGAATTCATTCTCTTAATGAGATGAGGCAGGCGAGTTGGGAATCGCTGCATTTCCCTGCGGCTGGGCACTTCCTTTGGCCCAATCTTCCAAATCTCCCATGGCGCTCAGCAGATCGAGTTTCACTTTCGTGACGTTGAACTGCGCATCCTGAAGTCCGACGAAGCGAGTGCGTTCTTCCACGCGATATTGGTCGGCCTGCTGCGGCGTGACCGGCTGGCCGTTTGTGCCGCCCTGGTTCATCTGGGTGACGGTTGCGGTCAGCGTATCCTGCGCGAGCTGCTGTTGCAGGTCAGCGACCTGTTCTTGCGCTTCTAGTTCGCGCAGACTGTGCCAGAGCGCCAGGTTGCTTTCATTGTTTTGAATTTTGGCCAACTCTGCCTGTTGCCGGTCGTGCTTTGCAATTGCAGCGGACTCCTCGGCTTTATCATGCTTAACCCGATCGAATAGCGGCCACGTCGCATTGATCCCTACCCCGACATTGTTTGGAGTAAAGCTCCGATAATACTGGTTATACCCGTTGAAACTGGCAAATCGCGCGTACTGGAATGCGCCGTAGACGATAGGACGGTTTTCGGCTCGTTTGTCGCCCCAGGCTTCGAACATTCTGGCGTTCGCAGTGGCAAAGGCAGCCTGCACCGCCGGAGCCTCGTTTTCCTTCGACAGCAACCCCTGGAAATCGAGGTCGGGCAATGGAGGGACCGAGGCTGCCGACGGTGTAATTGCGTTCGGATCGAGACCTGTCAGTCCGGATAAGTGCTGGCGCAACTCATCCGCATGATCTTCCAGCTGGATCTTTTGCAATTGAATCTGCGCGCGTGTCAACTTGGCCCGGGTTAGATCCATCTTGCTTTCAAGACCTGCGTCGAGTCGGTCTTGCACGATCGACACAAGCTTATCCGTATCGGCTAGCGCCTGCTCCAGCGCATGAATTTCAGCCAGTGTTTTATTCAGCTCAATGTAGTTGACGGAGGCGTCGAGAATAACTTGCCGCCGCACGTCTTTCAGGTTGAGCGTGGCAGCTTTGGCCGCTGCGTGTGCAGAGCGAACGTAATCCGGCTGCGAGAAACTGAATGCGAGAAACTGCGACTGCACGTTGAATAACGTCGGATTGCCGAGCGGAAAGCCGTAGGAATATCCCAGGCCCGAACCGACGGAAAAACTGGGGATGTAGATGTCGCGGGTCTCCATCCAGATAGCGCGTGTCCGCTGCTGGTCGGCTTCAGCGACATGCACCGCGTGGCTGTTGCGCAGCGCCAGGTCGACAATGGTGTAGAGAGAGACATCCCCGACTGATGACGCGTCCTGTTCCGCCGGGTCGGACGGCGGTGTCTCGGGGGCCGCCATGGCCAGCGTCGTTCCGGAACTAGGAAGGTACGAAGGAGTTGTGGAATTGGAAAGCACCGCAGTGGGACGGGGTGCATTCGGCAGCGGCGCATCGGTTCGCTGGGCATAGCCCGCCAGCGTGAAGGAAATTGCCGACACCAGAACCGTGAGGATTTGTCTTAGGTAGCGATTGCTCCAGCCGGTCCGCGAATTCAATTGGGGCATATCCATTCCGTCTGATTCTAAACGGGGCTGGCGATTCCCATTTCTGCCAATGAAGATTGCATGCGGAGAGTTTGAAGGTAACTTCATCCGCGTTGCGCCTGCTGCGCGGGTTCATAATCGCTGGCCAGCGCGTGTGCCGCCGCAAATTCCTTCGCCGCGTTGGCCCTGTCACCATTTTCGGCCAGCAATTTCCCCAACTGAACCTGCACCTGAAATGCGGGCGCATCTTCTGATTGCTGGTGGGAGGCGAGATACTGTCGCAGCATTTGCTCCGCCTGCGCTGTATTCTTATGCTTTTCGATCAGAAGCGTGGCGCCTTGCACCAGTGCTGGACCCTTGTCCGGATCTGCGGCGATTCCACTTTGAATTGCCTGCTGCATGGCAGAAAAATTCTTCCGCTCGGCATAGAACTCCGCCAGATCCATCCATTCATCAGCCGGGTAGGATGAAGTCTGGATGGCCAGCTTCCACTGCTGTTCCGCACCGGAATCATCCGACTTCTTTGCATCGATCTTGGCCTGCAGGGCATGATAGCGAGCTGCGTTCAGGGGCTGCAGTTGCTGCGCAATCTCTTCAGCGTGGGCCGTTCCGCCGCCCAGGATGCGCGGAACATCCACCAGATACTCTCCCAGGTCAGAGAGCGCGGATTGATTGGTCGGGTCGAGGCGAACCGCAGTTTCGAATTCTGCGTGAACTTTTTTCGCGAGCGAGTAGGCGCTGGTCAGGGATGCGTGCGCGGCTGCGTCGCCATAGGCTCGACCGAGCCATTGATGATAACGACTGTTGCTGGGCTCCAGTTCCACGGCGCGACTGCACTCCTGTTCCGCCACTTTCCATTGTTCTTCCTGAATGTAGACGCGGCACAGCAGCTCGTGATCAGCGGCGTTCGAGGAGTTTTTTGACAAATCCAGCTGCAGCAGCGCGATGGCGTCGTTGGCGTGGCCATTCTTTAAGTCCTGACGAATGGAGTGCTCGGCATCAGGATTGTTCGCGGCAGAAGCTGTTCGGTCCGGGTTCATGGCGGTACCGATCGCAACGCTGCAAATCAGCAAAGTCAGGAGCGAAAGCAGTCGGCGCAGATACTTCGATGGAGGGGCAGGGTGCATACACTATTCCGCGCGCCGCACAGCTTGGCCGTTGTGCAGGTTGGAACCATCGACCGCGGACAGGGCCACGACATCGCCGGGGTGGAGCCCGGAAATAACCTGAACCTTCATCAGATTCAGTGCGCCGATGGTGATGCGGATTCGTTTGAGGTGTCCGTTATCAACCCGGTATACGTAATCCCCGCTGTCGTCGATCCGCAGAGCCTCGCGCGGGATGAGCAGGACATTCTTCAGGTCATTCAAAACCACGGTGATCGTGACGTTGGTATTCGGCAACAACGTTTCGTCTGCGTCATCGACCGAGACCAGCGCCTCGCCGAC
Source organism: Acidobacteriaceae bacterium (assembly GCA_035502695.1). Classification (GTDB taxonomy): domain Bacteria; phylum Acidobacteriota; class Terriglobia; order Terriglobales; family Acidobacteriaceae; genus JAKAAZ01. Next base: position 6,658 of record DATJUD010000174.1, on the reverse strand, counting down.
ATTGCGGGTTCCGTAGGTGATGATGGTGGAAGGCGTGCGGATCACATGTCCATGCCAGACTCGGTTGGGAAGCGCAGCCCACACGATGGAGACGGGTTGCCCGACAGCCAGCTTTCCGATCTCCGGCTCGTCAAAATAGGCCTCCACTTGAATTTGTTTCAGATCCGCCATTTGCAATAGCTGAAACCCGCCGGGCACAAAATCACTGGTTCGCGTTGACACCGAATAAACCGTTCCAGCGAAGGGAGCCCGGACATTTTCTTTCTGCAGGGTATCGAGCGCCGAGGCATAGGCTGCTTGCGCATTCTCTAAATTCGCGGTGGCATGTTGCAAGTCGATGGGTGCGTATCCTTGCGTCTGCTGCTGGCTCAGGGCTTGCAGTCCGGCATCATCGGCGGCGAGCGCTCGGCGTGCGGCGTCGACTTCGCTGGTGGAAGCTGCGCCCTGCTGCTGCAGCTTCTCCAGGGTGGCCAGGGTCGCTGCCTGTTGCGTTCTGGCAGCCTTCGCCTTATCGATGTCGCTGGTCATGGTGATCTGCTGGTGGCGTGTTCCCCCGCGACGCAGCGCTTCCAACTGGGCTTGTGCGCCGCGCACAGCTGCGAGGGCTGCGGCAACCTGAGTGCGAGCTTGCGAATCGTCCAGTGAAATCAGAAGCTGGCCCTTTTTGACCCTTTCGCCCTCATGGACATACACGGCCTTCACAATTCCGGGAAGGGGGCTGTAGGCTGCGAAGTTGTGAGTGGGTTGGACAACGCCGTTGGTCGCCACAGTGTTGACAAGTTCGCCCACCTCGGCTGTGCCCATCCTCACCTGAGTGACATCTCGGCTGGAGTAATGCAGCAGGATGGCTGCGGCCAGTAGAACTAACGCAACCATGACCCAGAAATTACGCCTTTTCTGCGACAAATCTTGTGGTGACGGAGCTGCCATAGTGAGATCTTGGTATCTCTTAGAAGAATCAGTATATAAGACGCTGGCGGGGAGTCTTGGGATTCAAAGACTTAAAGGTGATTTCGCTGGTGACATGCGATGTGCGCAAGAACGGCGCTGTTTTTTTAAGGCGCTGGTTAGGAGCGCGGCCGTGGTGAACATCGATTCGGCGCCCGGTTTTCGTACAATTGAGTGATATGGCATCCAGCACGAAGCGAAACGCACCACGGTATACGGAAGATCACGCACAGGCCGGTCTTGATTTCAAGTTTCCCGACATTGAGACCTGGCCGAACCAATTTCCAGGCTATGAGATTGTCATCGACGATCCTGAGTTCACCTCGGTCTGTCCGAAGACCGGCCTGCCGGATTTTGGCATCATTCTTTTGCGGTACGAGCCGCGGAAAGAATGCCTGGAATTGAAGTCCTACAAGGAGTATTTATTTTCCTATCGCAATCTTGGAATCTTCCAGGAAAACGTCGTCAACCAGGTGTTGAAGGATGTGGTGAAAGCCTGTGATCCTGTGTGGGCTATGGTTCGCGGCGAGTTCCGTCCACGCGGCGGCATCTCGACCGTTGTCGAGGCACGCTGGCCGCGGAAGAAATCGAAGTAAGAACGCGGCACTTCACGCCACACTTACATCTTTCTACAGCACGGCCTGATATGCTGTCGGCGCATGCCGGAAGATAAAGTCCAATCTTCAACTCGACTGCCAGCGTCCGCTGCGTGGACAGCGCTCGCGCTGTTGACCGCGCTAAACCTGCTGAACTACACCGACCGCTATGTGCTGGCGGGCGTGCAGCCGCTGGTGCAGCGAGCCTTCTATGTGAACGATGAGCGCGTCGGCAGCCTGACGTTCGCTTTTTTCATCACATATATGTTCGCGGCCCCGCTGACCGGATGGCTTGGCGATCACTTTCCACGCAAGCCGCTGATCCTTGCCGGCGCTCTTCTCTGGTCGATACTGACGCTCTCGACGGCGATGGTGCACACATTCGACGAGCTATACCTGCGCCACGCACTGGTCGGCATTGGCGAGGCCAGCTTCGGCATCTTCGCACCGGCGCTGTTGTCGGATTATTGGCCCGCGGAACAGCGCAATCGCATCCTGACGCTGTTTTATCTGGCGCTGCCGATCGGCGCGGCGCTGGGGTACATTCTGGGCGGAACGCTGGGGCAGGCGTACGGATGGAAGATGCCTTTTTATGCTTCCGCTGCACCGGGCCTGCTGGTGGTGTTGCTGGTCTGGATTTTTCTTCGCGAGCCCGCACGGGGCGCGTCCGAACCGCTGGCCATTCGTCCGGATCGCGCGACACTTGCCGGTTTGACGCACAATGCAGCGTACTGGACGGCAACGCTGGGCATGGCAATGATGGTGTTCACGCTGGGAGGGATTTCGGTGTGGATGCCTACCTTTCTCTATCGCTATGCACATGTTTCGTTGGCCGGCGCGAGCCAGATTCTCGGCGCTATTACCGTGGTCGATGGCATTCTGGGAACATGGCTGGGCGGATGGCTGGCGCAGCGATGGTTACGGCGCAACAAAGCCGCGCTCTACCTGCTTTCCGCATGGAGCATGCTGCTGACTGCGCCGTTTGCGGTGCTGGTTTTCTATGGGCCGCGCGCGACCATGGTGCCAAGCCTCGCGGTGGCGGAGTTTCTGCTGTTTTTGAATACCGGACCGTTGAATGCGGCCATCGTGAATGCAGTCGACGCACCGATTCGCTCGACGGCAATTGCGATTGAGCTGTTCATCATCCACGCGCTCGGCGATGCGCCTTCTCCGCGCATCATCGGCTGGGTTTCCGATCATTCTTCGTTGCGAGCCGGCCTTGCGATTACGCTGATTACGCTTGTACTCTCGGCGATTTTAATTTTCGCGGGAGCGAAATATGCTCCGGATATCGACGCGGCTGTAGTCTAGATTTTTTTTCGGCGCGACGCTGAGGCAGAGAATCGGCATACTAAAGGAACATGTCATCTGTGCTCGCATTGTTTCTTCATGGACGATTTTTGTTCGCGATTTTTGCGTGGGTCATCGCGGCGGCCTGGCTATCGCGCGTGATTCCAGCGCTGTGGATGCTGCCGCGCGTTCCGAATCTTTTGAAGGACGCCGACGGTTCTGCCAATCCATGTGAAGATCCGGCGGCATCGCCCTCTGTAACAGTGATTGTTCCAGCAAAGGATGAAGCAATCGCGATTGAGCGCTCCCTGCGCAGTTTGGTCGATTGCGATTACCTAAACTTGCAGGTCGTTGCCGTCGACGATCGCTCCACCGATGCAACCGGACGGCTGATGGATGAAATTGCGTCGTTGCCCGAGTCACATGGACGCTTGCGCGTGCTGCATGTGACCGAGCTGCCGGACGGCTGGCTGGGAAAACCTCATGCCATGGCGATGGCGGCCGAAGATGCGACCAGCGAGTGGCTGCTGTTTACGGATGCGGATGTCATCTTCGACCCTCGCGCGATTCGGCTGGCCGTTCAGTATGCTGAGCAGAGCGGTGGAGATCACATGGTGCTATATCCCACGCTGATTTTGCGCGGCGTTGCAGAGAAAATGCTGATCGGATTTTTTCAGAGCGTGTCCGCGCTGGCAGGGCGGCCTTGGAAGATTGCCGATCCCAAGGCGACCAGGGATTACATCGGCGTAGGCGCGTTCAACCTGATTCGACGGCCTGTGTATGAGGCTCTCGGCGGATATGCCGAACTGCGCATGGAGGTGCTGGAGGACATGCGCCTCGGGTTTCGCGCCAAGCGCGCAGGCTATGCCCAGCGGGTTGCGTTCGGTAAGGACCTGGTGCGCATTCGCTGGGCGGAAAGCGCCTGGGGCATTTTAAATAACCTCACGAAAAATCTTTATTCCACGTTTCGCTTTCGCACATCACTGCTGCTTGCCGCCTGCGTCGGCATGTTCGTCATGTGCCTGACTCCATTTGTCGCGCTGTTCTTTCCTGGGCCGGCGCAATGGGCAGGCATTGTCACTCTGTTCGCGCTGCTGTTGCTGAATCTTCATTACTGGAAGCTGACAGATATTCCGCCGGTCTATCTCGCGTTGTTTCCCATAGCGACACTGTTGTTTGTCAGCACGCTGCTGCGGTCGATGATTCTGGTTTTATGGCGTGGCGGCGTGCTTTGGCGCGGAACACTCTATCCGCTGAAGGAACTTCGCCGACAGGCCGGACCGCTTTGGTAATCCTATTCAGTTGCCGCGATGATGGAAGTGAACGCCATGCTGACCGCCCACTCCGTTACGCGTGCTAAAGCCTTCTCCGCCGTTTTCTGCTGAAAAGCTTTTTACCAGCTGCGGGTTCGGATGAAATTTCGGCTTGCCCCCGTGGAGCTGTTCTTTCGAGCTGAAGATCATGTCGGCGCGGCCCTGGATGGGAAGAAGCTTGCCGCGAATCTGAATGGTTTGGCCGACCAGGCTGTCAAGATTGCCGACGGATTTTTTATCTTCCGTCGAACTGATGATGAAGAAATGGCAATCGGCGTCGGAAGTCTCCGGGCTGCACACATCAAGGAAGCGAATGCCGTCGCTGCCATCCACTACGCGATAGACGCGGGCTTCCACGCAAACATCTTTGTGTAGATGCTGCAGCGCCTGTTCGGGCGCGATACAGGCACGTTTTGCCACGGCGGCAGATGAAAACAGCAGAAAAACAATGGGCACACTCAGCAAGATCGGCGCACGCATAGGGGGACTGTCTTTCGGTTCAATTGTGAGAAGCGATGTTGACTTGATTATGATCCGATCGCGCAAGCGTTGCCACTGGAAAGCGCGCGTGCTTCGGAACCAGCAGTTTCAGGAGGGTCGCGCCGCCCCAAAGGAGCGGTCGAGCACGGTTTTTGCGGCACGCTGCAGCCGTATGGCGAGGGCATCGATGTGCCGCTCCTCGGTCAGATAGCTGATCACCATCATGCGCAGTACGCTGCGACCGCGCACGCGGGTGGTCGAAATCCATTGCTGGCCGTCCTGAGTAATTTCTGCGGCAATGGCATGATGCAGGCGCGCAATTTCTTCTTCCGGCAGGGCGAGTTCACGTGCGGCCTTGGCGCGGAAATTTAAAATCGTCAAACGGCGCGGTGTTGCCAGATCGAATGCGCCCGTTTCGAGCACGCGCGACTCCATGTAACCTGCCAGTCGAAGTTGCGAGTCGATCAGATTCTCATACGATTGGCGACCATGCACGCGCAGCGTCAGCCAGAGTTTTAACGAGTTCATGCGCCGTGACCACTGTGCGGAAACTCGAAAATTATCCGGCAGCGAACTGTTCGCAGCGCGTGGCAGATAGCTGGTGTCCAGGCCGAACGTCGGCTCCAGCAATTCAGGATGGCGGGTCAGCAAAACGCCGGCAGCAAACGGCATGGCCAGCCACTTGTGTGGATCGATGGTGATGGAGTCCGCCAACTCGATACCTACCACCAGTCCGCGATGCTGATTGGAAAAAACGACTGCCGCACCGAATGCGCCGTCGACGTGAAACCAGAGATTTTGTTGACGGGCGATGGCAGCCAATGCAGGCAGGGAATCGACGGCGCCCGAACTGGTCGTCCCAGCCGTGCCGACAATAGCCAGCGGCTCGAACCCTGCATTGCGATCGGCGGCGATGGTCTGTTCGAGTGCGTGCACGTCTATCTCTGCGGCCTCGCTCACAGGGGTGCGGCGCAGCGCTTTGCGGCCCAGGCCGAGCAGACCGAGCGATTTTTCCAGCGAATGATGCGCCTCCGACGAAGCATAGACGATGGGGTGCTTGCCCAGCCCAACGAGTCCGTTGTCGGCTGCGTTGGGATAGCGCCGCGTCAACGCAAGCGCGAGCGCGCTCAGGTTGGCCTCCGTGCCGCCGCTGGTAAATGTGCCGCCAAACTGGTTTTCTTGCCAGCCGACTCGCTCCGCGATCCATCCCAAAGTTTGCTGCTCGATGCGCGATGCGAGTTGCGAACGCGCCAACGAAGCCAATTGAGGATTCAGCGCGGCCACCAGGGCTTCCGCCAACACCGCCATATAGGTGGGCGTGGGATTGATCAGGCCAAAATAATTTGCGCTGGGAACATGAAATCCCTGATCGATCATTTGCGAGCAAATGTCATCGAGGACAGCCGCAGCTTCCTGGCCGACCTCCGGCAAATCTGTTTGTTCAAGAAGAAACCTGCGCTCCGCGGCGGGCGGCTGCACCGGGCGATCTTTCAGCGAGGAAAAATATTCGTTGATGCGGTCGATCAGCTGATAGCCAAGCTGTCGACGCCGGTCGGAATCCAAGTCAAATCCCATGCGGGTACCTGCTTTACCGGATTCTACCTGTTTGGCGATTCGGCTGGCTTGTCGTCTGTCGCCGCATCGCCTTTCGCTTGCGGGCGCATCAAGGGGAACAGGATCACGTCGCGGATCGAACGCGAGCCGGTCAACACCATGGTCAGTCGATCGATGCCGATGCCTTCCCCGCCGGTGGGCGGCAGGCCAAAGCTGAGCGCACGAACAAAATCTTCATCCATGGCGTGAGCCTCGGCGTCGCCGCGTTCGCGTTCGGCGAGCTGCTGCAGGAATCGATTACGCTGCTCAACCGGGTCATTCAATTCGCTGAAGGCATTGCCCAGCTCGAAGCCGCCAATATAGAACTCAAAGCGTTCCACCCAGTCCGGCTCGTCCGGCTTCTGCTTGGACAGTGGCGAAACGGCAAGGGGGAAATCATAAATAATCGTGGGCTGAATAAGCTGTGACTCCGCCACG
>DATJUD010000173.1:0-27329 GCA_035502695.1 Acidobacteriaceae bacterium | reverse complement strand
ATATCAAGACGTTGAGCAGTTACACCCTCCGCACGACGGTTGCGTAAAAGCTGCGAATTTGTTGGCAAGGCGAGCGAAAACCAGAGAACCAGCGGTGTGTATTGCTGAGATACGACCGATGGCGAATACGGCGTCGCAAATGTGATCTGGGCGGCGCTGGAATACAATAAATATGAGGCAAAACGGTGAAGAGTTTCCGTGGAGATGATCCAGGCCTGCAGGGCCGCAGGGTCATCCGCCCAAGAGGCTTGAATCAAAGCCCGTGGTCAGAACCTCCGTGGAATTACCGATGATACGTATCCCCAAACATGGAAGGAATGCAATCAACCAATGACCACTCCTCATCTTGTGGTGCAGGACCAGCCCGGGCTGCAACCTGCCGGTGGCGTCCAGCAAATCGTCAATGACTTTTCTATTCAGATTGCCACGGTAAACGGATCAGGTTCGCAATCTGCCAATAACGTCCTGCTGCGCAGCATTTTTCGCATGGGCGTTCCGGTCTCGGGCAAGAATTTATTTCCTTCCAACATTGCCGGACTTCCCACCTGGTACACGATTCGTATCAGCAAACATGGCTGGGTGGCGCGCAAGACCGACATCGATGTACTGATCGCGATGAACGCAGAAACAGCGCAGCAGGATGTGCAATCCTTGCGCGCCGGTGCGGCCGTCATCTACGACCAATCGCTGAACCTGGACCAGGTACGCAACGACCTGACCTATTACGCGGTGCCATTCGATCAGCTGGCGGCCTCGACCGGCGCGGATGCGAAGATTCGCAAGCTAGTGAAGAACATGGTGTACGTCGGCGTCGCAGCGCAACTGCTGTCGATTGACATGGACTGGGTAGAGAAAACGGTTCGCAAACAGTTTGCGAAAAAGGTGAAGGCCGCGGAGCTGAATCTGAAGGCGGTTCGCGCCGGATTTGATTATGCCGCCAGTTCGTTGACCAAGCAGGACCCATTCGTGGTGGCGCCGATGAGCGCGACCCAGGGCAAGATCATCATCGAGGGCAATGAAGCCACCGCCATGGGCGCCATGTTTGCCGGAGTCACGGTGGTGACCTGGTATCCAATCACGCCGTCGTCATCTGTGGTGGAAGACCTGATCGATTACATGAAGGAATATCGCGTCGAGCCGGATGGCAAGGCAAGCTTTGCGATCGTGCAGGCGGAAGATGAACTGGCTGCCGTCGGCATGGTGCTGGGTGCAGGATGGGCGGGCGCTCGCTCGATGACCGCCACCTCCGGCCCGGGAATTTCGCTAATGGCGGAATTTGCGGGACTCGGATATTACGCGGAAATTCCTGGTGTGATTATTGATGTGCAGCGCACCGGTCCGTCGACAGGATTGCCGACGCGCACCTGCCAGGGCGACCTGACATTTATCGCGGGACTGTCGCATGGCGATACAAAGCACGTGATGTTGATTCCAGGCAGTGTGAAGGAGTGTTTCGAATTCGCGACCGAAGCCTTCAATATCGCGGAGCAGATGCAGACGCCGATCTTTGTTCTTTCTGATCTCGATCTGGGAATGAACAACTGGATGTCGGAACCGTTTGATTATCCGGAAAAGCCGATCAATCGCGGTAAAGTTCTGGACGCGACGCAGCTAAAAGAACTGGGCGGATTCGCGCGCTACAAAGATGTGGACGGAGATGCGATTCCATATCGCACATTGCCGGGCACCGATCATCCCAGCGCAGCCTACTTTACGCGCGGGTCTGGCCATAACGAGAAAGCGCAATACACCGAGCGGCCGGACGATTACGAAAATAATATGCTGCGGCTGGCACGCAAGTTTGAGACGGCGAAGACCCTGGTGCCGAAGCCGATTCTCGAAGGCAAGGGCCGCGAGAAGGTCGGCATCATCGCCTTTGGCAGCAGCCATTGGGCGGTGATTGAGAGTCGTGATCAATTGCAGCGCGAATCCAAGCTGGGAACGGATTATCTCCGCGTTCGCGCCTATCCCTTTACGCAGGAGATTCACGATTTTGTTGCCCAGCATGAGCGCATCTACGTGGTGGAACAGAACCGCGACGCGCAGATGCTGCATCTGCTGAAGGTCGATCTGGATCCGACGCAGGTTGTGAAGCTGCGCAGCGTTCGCCACTTCAACGGACTACCTATCGACGCACGCTCGATCACCCAGGTGATCGCCGAACAAGAAGGAGCAGCCAAGTAATGTCGACGACACCAGCCACTCCCCAGCCCAAGACAAACCGCATCGGTCTTCAGATTCTGGACTATCGCGGAGGCAAGACCACCCTCTGTGCCGGTTGCGGACATAATGCAATTTCCGAGCGCATCACGGAAGCGTTTTACGAGATGGGAATCCAGCCCGAGCGGGTGATGAAGATGAGCGGCATCGGCTGCTCGTCGAAGTCGCCGGCATATTTCATGTCGCGCTCCTTTAGCTTCAATTCCGTGCACGGCCGCATGCCTTCGGTGGCGACCGGAGCATTGCTGGCCAACAAGACCATGCGCTCCATCGGCATCAGCGGCGACGGTGATACGGCATCCATCGGCATGGGACAGTTTGTTCACCTGCTGCGTCGCAATATTCCCATGATTTACATCATTGAAGACAACGGCGTGTATGGCCTGACCAAGGGCCAGTTCTCCGCGACCGCCGACATTGGCTCCAAGCTGAAGTCCGGCGTCATCAACGATCTGCCCGCCATCGATACCTGCGCGCTGGCGATCCAGATGGGAGCCACCTTTGTTGGGCGTTCCTTTTCCGGCGACAAGAAGCAGCTTTCCGCCATGTTGAAGGCCGCCATTGCGCATAAGGGAACGGTGATGCTGGATGTGATTTCGCCCTGCGTCACCTTCAACGATCACGAGGGTTCCACCAAGAGCTACAAGTTCATGCAGGGTCATGAAGAGCCTGTCGCAGAGGTAGGCTTTGTGTCCCACTTCGATGACATCGCGGTCGATTACGATCCCGATACCACGGTGGATGTGCAACTGCATGACGGATCGCATCTGCGCCTGCGCAAGCTGCATGAAGATTACGATCCGACCGATAAGGTTCGGGCGATGAATCTGCTGATGGAAGCGCACGCGAAAGATGAGGTGCTGACCGGCGTGTTCTATGTGGATACGCAGAAGCCGGACTTCACCTCACTGCTGAACATGGTGGATGAGCCATTGGCCACGCTGGCGGCGGAACGTGTTCGTCCGAGTCGCGATGTACTTGCCCAGATCATGGCAGAACACAGCTAGAACCCTTCTACCATTTCCAAATCTGCTGAATTGTTATCGTGCCGCTGTCTCTGGATGAGAGGGCGGCATGATTGTTTTGGGATGGATTCGTGCCGGCTTGCTCGGCTGCGCTTTGATCGTCATGCGCGCCAGGATCGACTGCTCCGCAATCAGTGCGCCCATGCAGGCCAGATAGGGAATCAATTCCCCATAGAGCCGGCTCTCCACCATGATGGCGTAAAGCAACATCAGGCCGAACCACGCCGGCAGGGTCCATAGCCAAATGCGAAGCGTCGCGTCATTCACCCGCTTGCGATAGAGAACGATCGGGAGAAGGGTGTAGCCGCCTGCTGCGAACAACTGCGGCCATGCGGGTGGCCATGCCAGCAGAACCAGGTTGATCTTATAGGCCGGAATCCACGCAGCATGATTGTGCGCGAAGAGCCGATTGACATAAATGTGCCAAACGATCCAGAAGATCGACAGCGGGATAACGACGGCGAGAGTGCGCGGCGAATAGCCGCGCCTCCAATCCACATTGCCGGATTCAGTCATCGCGGCGAGCACAAAAAACAATAACAGCAGCAGCGTGGTTTCGCGGTTGAGAGTAGCGACCACAAATAAAACAGCGAACCACAGTGGATGTTTGCGGAAATAGATGAGATAGAGCCCGGCGGCAAAGAATCCCAGGCTCGGCAGGTCGTAATAGAAACGGCGGGGATGCAGCGACACCAGCACGTATGTCGCCGCGCACAAGACCAGCACTAGCGGATAGACATAAGCCGTGAGCAGGCGCCGCTCTGACGCGGCATTGTAGATACAGGTTGCGACCCATCCGGCGAGAACGATGCCCGCAGCATCGGTGATGGCGAAGATGAATGTTTCTGGCGTGATGTGAGACCGGTAAATCGGCGTGAATCGAGAGAACAGATCAGCGAGGTGAATCAGGAAGGGATTGTGATGCGCCCATCGCAGCAGCCACATCATCAGCACGCGGGTCTGGCACGGCGTGACTTCCAGACCGTTTTCGTATCGATCCAAATGGAGATACGGCGGCACTCGACTGTGATAGGCCCAGACCAGCTGTATGGTAGCAAGAAGATACAGCGCGCAAATCGCGCCACGGTGTTTACGATTCGGTGCGGCCGGGCCAGCTTGCGCGGCGGCCGTCATTTGTTCACCTGAGCGAGAGGCCGGGTTCGCTCGAACAGGATGGTGCTCTTGTCCTGGAAATCGACTTTCCAGCCAGGCGTATGTCGCAGCAGGTAGGTCATCGGACGATGGTTTTCAAACAGGACATATTGAATGGAATATTTGTCGAGGATTTGCAGGCTGTCCTCAATCCGGATTGCGTGCAGATAGTCCGCCAGCACGCCGTTGCGCTCAAATACATCCATGCGTGAATCAATAAAGACGGGAACCTGGCGCACATTCCAGATCAGGTAGCCGCCCCACAGATAATCGTTGAAGACGTTGCCGCGCGGATGGAAGTTCTGCAGATACTTCTGCGCAGCGGCATCGGGATAGATCGTGGAGCCGCGATCGATGAGTTGCTGATTGGATGGGAACAGTAACACCACGGTGATGAGAGCGCCCAGCATAATGGCGGCGTTCAGACAGGGCTTGTCGCGATCCGCGTAATAGGGCATTGCCGATGCCAGGCCCTTCGCCATCAGCGGCACAATCAAGATTGCGGCTAAGAACAAAAAGCGCGAATAGGTCAGCGCGGCATAGGTTCCAATCAGCAGCAACAGAACTTCATCGAGCCTCCAACGCCGACGTCGCACCAGTTGCAGCAGGATCGCACCCGCCATGATGGCAAGAACAATTTTTCCTCGTGGAGAATGGAAGTCGAGACTGCGCCATTCATCGACACTGGCAATATTCAATTTCTGATGGAACGCGAGGTCAAAGGGATAGAGCGTCAGCCGCCATCCGTACGGATTGACGAACAGCGCCAATGTCGACAGCAGCGAGACCCACGCGAGTTTGTGTGCCTGCGGGCGCGTCCAGCGAGTCGCCTCGATCGACCCCCAGGTGCCCTCGACGCAGCCGGAGATGGCAACGACCGCAAGAACGACCAGGCCAATGATCCACGAGCCATGGGCGTTGATCCACAGCAAAAAGACAAACGGTAGCGCCCACAGGAAATCGCGTCCGCGGCGAAACTCGGCGAGAAGGCCCAACTCAAGAACGAGAAACATCCAACCAAACAGAAGCGTTCGCGGGCCGAAGGAGACGCTGGCCAGAAACATGGCGGCGAAGCATACGACGAACGCAGCTTTGATACTGCCGGACTCCAGACAGGCTAGACCGAGAATGCCCAGCAGGATGATTTCAATGGCGACGACAGTGACGAGGTAAATTCCACGCGGGCCAAGCGCACGCCAGGCGAGATAAAAGGGAATCTCCGCAAGCCACTCGTGGTCCATCCACGGTTTGCCGGTGGTGGTGAAGGAATAGAGATCCCGATGCAGGAATGCGCGCGTCTGAAGTTGGATTTGCGCATTGCGCAGATGCCAGCCAATGTCAGGATCGGCGATCTTTTTTGGGATGGCGAGAAACACGACCAGCGCGAACAGGACCGCGAGCAGGGCAGGAAAGCCAAACAACTTGCGGACCAACGGCGGGCGCTGCCGAAGCTTCGTTTCTTCTTCGGGAGCAATTACGCACGTAACCATGGACGTTGAAAATTCCTGTCTGTGAGAGCAACCCGTGTAGCAAGATATTACCCAAAGAACAGCGCGATCCCACTCTCTGTTGACGCGCCTTTCCGTTACTTAGGTACCGACTGGAAGCGACCAGAAGCGCACGCGAAATCGCGAAGGGACGGTGGCTCATGCGCGTGCCATGGACGCGCGACGAGAGGGAATGCGAAGCGCATATGGGATGCGGAAGGACTCTGGACATGCGACGACGCGGATATTGGCGGGGACTACGACAGGATGGCGGGCAGAGTCTGGTCGAGACCGCGGTTTTTCTGCCGATCCTGATTTTGCTGGTGGCCTACGCCGTGGACTTTGGATATTTCTTTATCGTTGCGGCGAATCTTACTTCCGCTTCGAGGAATGCGGCTGAATATTCGGTTCAGGGATTTGACTCGCCAGCGCAAAGCGCATTGCCGATTGCGGGTCCGATCACGACCAACACTTCGGTTGCAGCGTTGGCGGTCGGCGATCTCTCCAGTCTGGCGGCCAGCGCAACGACAACAACTGTCGAGGTGTGCTCGAAAAGTATAGGCACCACCAACAACATCACGAATTGCTCCAGCTATGGCCCGGCGGGCACAGTCTTCACTCCAGCGGCAGATCCAGAGGCGCCAACTTTTTTCCTGAATCGTGTCGACGTCACCTACACAGTGCAGCCGCCGATTCCGCTCAGCTTTTTTTCATATTCACTTCTGCCAACGATGAAATTTCATCGGCAGGTTTCGATGCGGGCGATGGATTAGATGAAGCGACCCGATCTATGTTGGCGACTCCGAATCAGTCGCCTTCGCTCCGAAGATGGCTCGCTGGTGGTAGAAACGGCGCTGTCTCTCCTGATCGTGATTCCGATGGTGTTCTGGATGTTTGAGATGTGTATGCTGACGTACACCTACAGTGTTCTCGGCGATGCGGCGCGCCAGGGCGTGCGCTATGCGATTGTGCATGGCACCGACAGCGGAAACTGCAGTGGGCCCAGCAGCGGGTGCGCCGATACCTCCGCGGCGAATGTGAAATCCGTGGTGACGGCGACCGCTGCATATTCCTTCCACGACTTGTCACAAATGGCGGTTCAAGTGACGTATCCGGATGGCAGCTCCGCTCCGCCGTCGCGCGTGAATGTGACGATCAACTACACCTATGTGCCGTATATCAAACTGCCGGGGATTGCGAATTCCGTGCAGTTAAGCGCGCAAGGACGGATCTTTTACTAGCGGGCAGCAGCACCGGAGATAGACATTCATGCGCGAGGGAAAAACAAGTTCGATCGCCTCATGCGGAATTTCCGCGGCACCGCTAGGTTCGAGGGATCGGGCCGAGTCTGGGCAGATTATGGTGTCACTGCTGCTGATGCTGGCGATCTTTTTGCTGGCGATCGTGGGATTCGCCGTTGACCTTACGAATCTATGGTTCCATCGCCAGGCAGCACAAACTGCAGCCGATGCCGCGTGCCAGGCTGGAGCGATGGACATGTTGATGGTGGCGGTGGGCACACCAATGCCGAACATGGGCTTTACTCCGGGAACGCCCGGAGACTGCACCTCGGGTACGGGCACGATTTGTTTTTATGCGAACGCGAACGGTTATAACGGCGCAGGACTTTCCGCAGACAGTGCGTCGAACTCAGTGAATTGGACTTTTCCTAATTCTGTTCCCAGTGTCACCACTCCATCCAGTTCCCTCACTGCCTACCCGTTTTTAAAGGTCGTGGTTAGCGAAAACGTAAAAACTCATTTCCTGTACACGATTCACGGTACAAGCTATCAACAGGTAGTCGCCTCCTGTACCTGCGGGCTGACCGGTACGGTGCCGCAGGCCGCGCCGATTCTGGTGCTGAACCCGACGATTCCTAAAGCACTCTATTTGACTGGTGGCTCGCATATTGTGATCGTCGGGGGTCCAAATAATAGTATTCAGGTGAACTCGTCGGCGGATGGAGCACCCAACGCAAACTCAAGCAGCAATGCCGTGTATTGTGATGGTGGAAGTGGCTATCCCATTGACACAAGCATGGCCGGTCCTAGCGGTACGGGCGGATACTTGTCCATTCATGGAGGGCCGCTCACGAATCAATTTTGCGGGGCAAACTACATTTTGAACGACGTTCTGAATGGAGTCGCTGCAGGAAAGCTCTGGAAGAGTCCGGTGGCAACTTTCGCAGATCCTTACAGCAGCGTTCCTGCGCCGACACTTCCGTCAGCTCCGGTGGCGGCGAGCAACCCGGTGCCGGGCGCTCCCGCGCGGCCGACCACGCAGGGCACCTGGGTCGCCACCGGAACTGACAGTTGCCCCAATACCAATCCAACACAGCACTACCTGACCTATAGCGCTCAGTATGGAAATGTCTACGGAAACTGCCTGGAATTCAATCCGGGTTACTATCCGAGCGGCATCGATTTAACTTCACTCGCAGGTTACTCCAGCGACGTGGCGATTTTTATGCCTGGGATCTATTACCTGAATGGAAATCTGACCGTTGGTTCCAGCGCCACCATTCGAAATGCGTGGGTCGGCCTGCAACCGTCCACCCAGGGCGTGATGTTCTACTTCATCAGCGGAGGCCCGGTCTTCGACGGTGGTTCAGGACAGCCGAGTAGTTATATCAACACCGTGCCTTCCTATTATTTAAACTGCAACGGCACGACCGGCTCCAGCTTGATGCCATCGGCGCTCACGGGGAATGTTCTTGCATCCCAATGCACCGCGCAAGGGACCTACGTCGGGTCGCCGAGCACGGATGTTTTGTCGGTTGCCGGCAATCGAGGGTTGCTGTTCAATTTAGCTCACAACGATGTGTACCAAGGCACTGTCATTGGCGCAGGCGCGTCGCTGAACTTCACCGGCGTGCTCTACTTCCATAACTCCACCTATCAGGATCAGGTCACTTTGAATGGCGCCGGGACTTCCACATCCTACCTATTGGGGAACATTGTGACCGACCAGCTGACCTTAGCCGGAAGCGGGACGATCAAGATGGGGTTGACCGGGGGCATAACCGCAAGCAGCTCTCCCGCGGCGGCGATCTTTCAGTAGCAGCTGCGAGAACAGCGGCGAATACTCCGGCAAAAACCGCACATCTTTCCCATTTTGAAAATTCGTTTTGAACAGCCCGGTTTCTCCATTACCTCAGTACTGTCGAGGAACTGTAATTTCGGTCGCTCTCTCATGGTTCCTGCGTAGGATTCATTGCAACGACACAAACCCACACGGCTTCCAGGATGTGCTCCAAGGTTTTCCTGGGGCAAGTGGCGCGTGGCGTGATCAGACAACAGATAGAACGCTTAAGGAGAAATAGCGATGACAAACTTGAAAGCACTTTTAATCCGCCTGGCACAAGAAGATTCCGGTCAGGACCTAATCGAATACGCGTTGGTGGCAGCGCTGATCGCCTTGGGCGCGTTGGTTGGAATGAAGACGCTTGCCAATGACATCGGCAACGCCTTCAACAGCGTCGGCAGCACACTGACGAGCGCAGCGGCGTAGTTCCCAATCCTGCAGGCAGCAGAGCATGGCCTGAAATAAATCCTTCGGCCTTCCGGCAACGGATGAGCGAAGAGGCAATACAGGCCCCGTGGCTCGGCAAGTATAAACTGCCGCGCCGTGCCCTGACAGCGCGCAGACGTTGCGGGTTCCGAACGCGATACCTCATACATGCAGAAACTGCATCAGTTGCCGAATCAATTTTCCAGTGGGCTGCGATGAAGCTATCTCTTGAGTGCGTCTATCTGCTGCTCGCGTCGCTGTGCGCCTCTGTGGGTGCGATCTCAGACGCGCGAAGCCGCCGTATCCCCAATTTGCTGACGGGCACATCGATTGCATTCGGGCTATTACTCCACCTGGAGACAGGCGGCTGGAGACAGATGGGAGTGGCAGCGGTTGCGGGTTTAGTGGGCGGCGCCGTGTTCTTCATTTTCTTTGTTGTGGGAGCGATGGGTGCGGGCGACGTAAAGTTGATGGCTGCCATTTCCATAATCGCCGGCTTTGGCCATCTGGCGGAATTGTTCCTGGCGATCGCCTTCACCGGCGGAATGTTCGCTTTGGTTCTGGCAATTTCGCGTGGACAACTCAAGACGACGCTGGTCAACGTCGCATCCCTGATTCAGCACCATGCCACCTCGGGTGCGCTGCCTCATCCTGACTTGAACCTGGACAATCCACAGGCGCTGCGTCTTCCCTACGGCGTTCCGATCGCGGCGGGCTGTTGGATTGTGCTGCTGATGCAGTTGGTGCCGAGATGATGCCATGATCAAGCGCAGATTAAGCTCGGCATTTCTGGTGGCGCTGCTGGTTTCCGGCGGCTGCACCTTACTGCTGAGCCGAAAACTGAAACTGCATAATGCAGTCGTGGTCACCCAGGAATATGTGGCTGCCGCTGCTCCGCTGGATGCGGGAGAAGTGTTGGAAGCCGGCAAACTCAAGTTGGTTCAGTGGCCGGTATCGGTGCCGCTGGCAGGAGCGTTTTTGAAGCCACAGGATGTAATTGGGCGATCGCTGCTCTATCCGCTGGCTGCGGGCGCGCCGATTTTGGATCGCGATCTGGCAATTCCAGGCACGGGGCTGACGACAAAAATCCCAGATGGGATGCGAGCCCTGGCGCTGCGATCCAATGAGGTGGTCGGGGTCGCAGGATTTCTTTTTCCCGGATCGCACGTGGACGTGCTGGTGACCTATCGCTCCGAGACAGCTCCCGAGCCGTCCACCGCGACGGTATTGCAGGACGCGGAAGTCCTAGCTGCTGGAAGTCAGGTGGAACCCAACCTCGATGGCAAGCCAACCAGCGTGAACGTGGTCACCGTGCTGGTGAAGCCGAACGATGCCGAGCGGGTGGTGCTGGCGAGCACCCAGGGGACCATTCACTTTGTGCTGCGCAACAGTGAGGATCATGGCCAGGTGGACGATCCGCCGGTCGGACTGGCGGAGTTGATTCCCGGTACAGGTCCTGCGCCGGTCAGCAAAAAACGAGTCGTCCGTACCGCAGCGATCCGGCGTGCCGCCCCTGACGTAGTCGAGACGGTGATTGGAGACAAGCAGTCGGGCGTGAGTTTTTAGGCAGTTCTGTTGCATGGGAGAAATTTGAAGCGAAGCAACCCAATTCGAATGCTTAGTCCGATGATGGCGATCCTGGTAGCGCTCGTCATGGCAAGCACGTTTGTCTTTGCGCAGGAGAAGAACTCCCCCGCACCTGCACCGACGGCTGTCTCCGGGATACAGACACCTGTGCTGCCGAAGGCGAACGCGCCGAAAGCTGCAGCGCCGATGCGGGTCGATCTGCCGCTCGGGATGGATCTTCAGAACCGTGAAACGGAAATTCCGCTGCATCTGCTCATCGGGCACTCGATGTTCCTGAAGACAACGGACAAATTGCATCGTGTCTACGTTGGCAGCCCCAAAGTGCTGCGATCCTTTATCCCCAGCCCCAAAGAAGTGGTGATCACGGCACTGGCGCCGGGAACCAGCAGCGTCGCACTGTGGAACGCCGCAGGACAATCCGTGCTGTATGAAGTTTCGGCGGATCTGGATGTGACCGAGCTGCGTCGTTCCATCGAAGACGCGCTGCCGGGGCAGGAGATTCACGTCGACTCTCAAGAAGGGCGTGTCTATCTTACGGGGACGGCGATTGGCGACGACTCGTATAAGGAAGCCCTGCAACTTGCATCCTTCTATTCCAAGGATGTGGTGAGCTCGCTGGCAGTAACCTATGTGCATCCCGCGCAGGTGCGGCTGCAGGTGCGGATTGCGGAAGTCGATCGCGCCAAGCTGGATCAATTCGGATTCAACTTTTTTAGCGGCGGCAAGAATACCTCGAGTACAGGCACGCAGCAGTTTAGTAGCCTCAGTACAACCCAGACCACCAGCACCACGTCGGGAGCCGGAAGTGCAATCCAGACGGCATTGTCAGTCAGCAATCCGCTGAATTTCTTTCTCTATAATTCCAAGCTCAATATCGGTGCCACCATGGCGGATTTGGAGGCTCACAACGTCCTGCAAATTCTGGCTGAGCCCAGCATCACCACCGTCAGCGGACATGAAGGCGATTTTCTCTCGGGTGGCGAGTTTCCTTATCCCGTGATTCAGGGAGGTGCCGGAAATTTTGCTTCTGTGACGATCATGTTTCGTCCTTACGGGGTCAAATTGCAGTTCACTCCAACTGTGAATCCCGATGGAACAATTCTGCTGAAGGTGGCGCCGGAGGTAAGTGCGCTCGACTATACCAACACGGTCACGATTTCCGGTTACACCGTGCCGGCGATTTCGACGCGTCGCGCCGAAACGGAAGTGGAACTTCGCAACGGGCAGAGCTTCAGCATTTCCGGGTTGCTCGACCATCGCACGACCGTGCTGCTGGACAGAACTCCCGGTATCGCCAGCGTTCCGATTCTAGGGGAACTGTTCAAGTCGAAGAACAACAACCACTCCGTCGATGAGTTGGTGGTGATTGTGACCGCCTCCATCGTCGATCCGCTGCATGAGAATACGACGCCTAAGCTGCCGAAGGACTCGCTTCCCAACATGGTCAGTGACCAGTTCGACAAATCTATTGCACCCAAGCCGGCGGCGAAACCGTGAACCGATGACGACAAAACCGCACAATTCGAGCCCGGCCAGGTTTACCGTCTTCACCGTTTGCGTCGATCCGGAAACGGTGGCCAACGTGATGGATGGCTGTGCCTATGCGGCGGACACAGAATTCGCCGGCGAGTTTCACGACTACATGGGACACCACAAGCGGCCGCAATTCTCCCAGCGGGTGAAGGATTCAGCGGCCCAGATTGCCTTGATCGATTTTGATCGCAAACCGGACGAGGCGGCCCAGTCAGCAGAGATTTTGCACCAGAT
The DNA here is from genome assembly GCA_035502695.1 of Acidobacteriaceae bacterium. GTDB lineage: Bacteria > Acidobacteriota > Terriglobia > Terriglobales > Acidobacteriaceae > JAKAAZ01. Next base: position 14,581 of record DATJUD010000173.1, on the reverse strand, counting down.
GTTCCCCGGAAAGATTGCGATCATCGCCGTTTCAAAACGCAGTCATGAGGAGCTGATCCTGCAGGCGATGCGCGCCGGATGCAGCGAGTTTCTGCCCTGCCCGTTCGATTTGTCGCAATTCACGGAGATGGTGGGACGGCTGCAGTCGCGCTTTGCTGCCCTGGCGCCGGAGAGCACGAAGAATGTTGGAAACGTGATTGCGCTGTTTGGCGTCAAGGGAGGGGTGGGGGGGACCACGCTGGCCGTTTACCTGGCCACGTTTCTGGTTCGGCAGCACCGCAAAAAGGTGTTGCTGATTGACCACCATCATCAACTCGGCCATGTGTGTCTCTACCTGGGTCTGACGGAGAATCCGTACTACTTTGACGAACTGCTGCGCAATGTCGATCGACTGGATGTAGAACTGCTGACCGGATTCCTGACGCGCCACCCCAGCGGATTGGATGTTCTTCCATCCCCGGATACTTGTGCGGTGCGATACAGCAGCAGTCCACACGACATGGAGCACGTGCTGTCGTTTCTACGCAGCGAATACGATTACGTGATTCTCGATTCCTCGCTGGAGACGCAGAATGTGAACTCGGCCATCATCGATTCTGCGGACGAAGTGTACCTGGTGGCAACGCCCGATGTTGCGGCCCTGCGGGATCTGTCGCGGCATGTGGAGAATTTTGGGCTTGATGCGAAGACCGCGCCGAAACTGCGGATTGCCATCAATCGCTCCTCCTCAAACGATGCCGTCAGTGCCGAGCAGGTGGAAGCAGCCGTTCGTTTTCCCGTGTCGGTAACCATTCCGAACGCGTATGCCGAACTGGTTCGCGCCATCAATGCGGGCGAGCCGCTTTCCCCGCAGCGACGTTCGGAGTTCACCACCAAGATCAGCAAATGGGTGAACCGCATGGTGCATGCCCAATCCAATCCAGAAACAGACACGCCGAAGAAACGGCGGCTGGCGTTTTGGAAATGATAGTGTCCCTTGCCGTGAAACGTCCGAAGCGAGTTGAGAGGTGCATCCATGGTTGAAGCCTTACTGCCGATGACGACGCCGGACCGAAGCTCTCTGCCCACCCCTCTGCCGCCTTCGGTGTCGCTGAAGACGCAGCAGGAGATCAAGTCCGCGGTGCATCAGGAACTGATCAAGCGTATGGACCTGGAGAAGCTGCCGTTCATTCAGGAGAACAAGGCAGCCCAGCGTCAGTTGATGCAGCTGATTCACCAATTCATCGGGGAGCAGGGAATTCCACTGAGCGCGGTGGAGCGGGACCGCCTGGCGAAAGAGCTGATGGATGAAGTCTTCGGACTGGGACCGCTGGAGCCGCTGCTGCAGGACCCGACGGTGAGCGACATCCTGGTGAACACCTGTAACACGGTGTACGTGGAACGGCGCGGCATTCTGGAAGAAACTAACGTCGTCTTCAAAGACGACACGCACCTGATGCACGTGATCGACAAGATTGTTTCGGCTGTGGGCCGGCGCATCGATGAGTCCTCCCCGATGGTGGACGCACGATTGAAAGACGGTTCGCGCGTCAACATCATCATTCCGCCGCTGGCGGTCGACGGCCCGATTCTATCTATTCGCCGCTTCGGCAGCACACCACTGGAGGCCGAAGACCTGCTGCGCAATCGCAGCCTGACGCCGCAGATGATGGAGACGCTGAAGGGCGCCGTGCGGGCGCGCATGAACATTGTCGTGTCGGGAGGAACCGGCGCCGGAAAAACGACGCTGCTGAATGTGCTTTCGAGCTTCATCTCCGAGCGCGAACGGATCGTGACCATTGAGGATTCCGCGGAGTTGCAGCTGAAGCAGAAACATGTCGTCCGCCTGGAATGCCGTCCGCCGAACGTCGAGGGACGAGGAGCGGTGCGGCAGCGAGAACTAGTAATCAACGCGCTGCGTATGCGGCCCGATCGCATTGTGCTGGGTGAGGTACGCGGCGAGGAAGCACTGGACATGCTGCAGGCAATGAACACCGGCCACGATGGTTCGCTCACCACCATCCACGCCAACAATCCGCGCGAAGCGATTTCCCGCATTGAAACCATGGCGATGATGGGGAACATTGCGCTGCCGGAGAAGGCGATTCGCCAACAGATCGCCGCCGCCGTGCATTTGATTGTGCAGATCTCGCGCATGAGCGATGGCACCCGACGCGTGACTCATGTTTCCGAGATCACCGGCACCAGCGGAGATGTGATCAGCATGCAGGATATTTTTCTGTTCGAAAAGCAGGGCATTACCAGCCAGGGAAAAGTGAAGGGAAGGTTCTTTGGCACCGGCATCATTCCCAAGTTCGCCGAGAAGCTGAAGGCGTCGGGGATCGCGCTGCCGCTGAATATGATGGATCACTCGATGGAGGCGTAGTTGCGAGTCGCTGCAAGGGTGCACCGCTGCCAGAGAGTCAGGCGTGGGCGACACAATATGCGGGGCTAAAAACGGATGGCTCGCAGGCAACGAAAATTGTTCTTCGGAGTTGTTGCATGTTGCTGCTGATGATTGTATTTTTCGGGACACTGCTCACCAGCTTTGCGCTGGCTCTATGGATTACGCGCCGGACGCGGTCCGAGAAGGCGGTGCAGCGACGTGTCGGCGACATTCATCTGGCGCGGCAGGCAGACAAGACCCGTCAGCTCGACGCGGAGCGAATCCTGAAGCTCGATGAGCCGGGAAAGTTTCAATGGCTCGACCACCTGCTGGATCGCTTCCAGTTTTCAAAAAACCTGAAAACGCTGCTCCTGCAGACGGGCAGCGCTTGGACGATCGGCATGTTGGTCATCTACAGCGGCGCTGCGTGCATACTTACATTTTTTGCCACATATATTTTCTTTCCGGCCGTGTTGCTGGACGGCTTGGTGGCGCTGCTGGGCTTGATGGCCCCGACGATCTACCTGAAGCACCGGCGAAACCGGCGTCTGGCCGCGTTCAATAGCGGCCTTCCGGACGCGATTGATTTGATGGGGCGAGCCCTGCGCGCAGGTCATTCCCTCAGTTCGGCCATCGAGGTGTTGTCCGAGCAATCCGGTGCTGGCGTGGCGACCGAATTTAATGTCGTCTTCCGCCAGCAGAATTTCGGCCTTCCTCTGCGCGATGCGTTGCTGCAGATGGCAGACCGTGTGCCGTCCAAGGATCTGCGTTTTCTGGTGACAGCGATGCTGGTGCAGAAGGAGACGGGCGGTAATCTGACCGAAATTCTGGATCGTACCGCGCATGTCATTCGGGAGCGCATTCGCATTGGCGGCGAGGTCCGCGTGAAGACAGCGCAAGGACGGCTGACTGGCACAATTCTCAGCCTGTTGCCGGTGTTGATGCTGTTATTGACCAGCCTGATCAATCCAGAATATGCCCGCATTCTTCTCCACGATCCCGTCGGTCACAAGCTGCTGTATATCGGGGCCGGACTGATCCTGATTGGAAGTTTTTTTATTCGCAGAATTGTCGACATCAAGGTATAAGCACCATGGCTCACATTTTCTATTTTGCGGTGGCGGGCACATTATTTTGCGGCGTCCTGCTTCTCACCTCGCTGGTGATTCCGACGACTTCGAGTTCGACGCGTCGCGTGTTGCAGGTCACGGCCAGCGCACAGATGGCAGATATTCGTCCACGACGAAGCCAGCAATTGAAACAGATGTCGCTGCGGGTGGTTCGCCGATTGCGGGCAAAGATTGGATTAGCTGAGGGCGAGCGTCTGCGACAGCGCTTTCTGAATGCTGGGCTGCGCGGCCCAGGGCCCACGGAAAAGTATTTTGCGGCGCAAATGCTGGGTCCGGTGGCTGCGATTGTCCTCGCCAGCTTTATTCGATCGAATACTTTCATCTGGGTCGCGGGGCTGGCGACGCTGGCCTATCTTGCGCCAGACTTTTGGCTGGACCATGCCGTGAAGGCGAGGCGGGAACGGATTCGGCGCAGCGTGCCCGACGCGGTCGATCTGCTAGTGATCTGTGTGGATGCCGGACTTGGGCTCGATCAGGCCATGTTGCGAGTGGGAGTCGAATTGAGCATCAGCCATCCGGAAATCAATGAGGAGTTTTTGCAGATCAACCGCGAACAGCGTGCCGGCAAGCCGCGCATGGATGCTTGGCAAAGTATGGCGGACCGAACTAACCTCCGCGAAATCGCCTCCTTTACCAGCATGTTGTCGCAGACGGAAAAATTCGGGACGCCGATTGCTCGCGCGTTGAGCATCTTTGCCGATGGAATGCGACAGGAGCGCCGTCAGCGTGCAGAAGAGCTAGCGGCCAAGACGACGGTCAAAATGATTTTTCCGCTGGTGCTGTTTATTTTTCCCAGCATGTTTATTGTGCTGCTGGCGCCGGCGGTGCTGAGTATCGGCCGCGGTCTGGCCGGTTTGGCACATTAAGAGTCGGCCCGTTCCCGCGAACAGTGGATCGGGCGGCACGCAAGCAGTTCGCAGGATTGCCTGCAGAAAGGAGGAAATTTCGATGGATATGTCCTTGATCGTGCGTGTTGTTGCAGCCATCGCGTTTGTGGTGGTTCTTGGCATTCTGGTGGTTCGCAGGAAGAGAAAGTCTGCGTAATGCAGATCGAAGCGAGTTCCACATTCTGTAGAGAGGAGACCCGGAAATGAGTTTGAGTACGGGGATTCAGGTGGTCGCCGGCATTCTGTTTGTCGTAGTTCTTGCTGTTTTGATTCTCCGTCGCACCAGAAAATCGGCCTAGCGGACAGACAAAACAGTGGCGCGAAGCCAGCAAGCGGGGAAGTGGCGAATCATCCAGATGGAGCAGGTGACAATCCGGAATGTGACGCGGGCGACCGTGATTGGAACCAGGATCGCAGTCGCGGACACAGCTTTTACTCGGCTGATCGGGTTGCTGGGGCGAAGGGGGCTCGAGCGAGATGCGGGCCTCTGGATCCGACCGTCATCGGGCGTGCATACATTCGGCATGCTGTTTCCGATTGACGTGATTGCGCTCGACGGCAAGCTGCGTGTGTGCGCGGCGTGGCAGAGGCTTCGTCCATGGAGAATCAGCGGAGTGAGCTGGGGCATCCATTCGGTGATCGAGTTGCCGGCAGGATCGATCGAACGGATAAATATCCAGCGAGGAGATCAGCTGGAGGTCGTACAAACCCCGCGCGAGGCTTAAGTGTCTCATTAGAAAGCCGTGACGTAGAAGCGGCGGCGCGGCAGGCCGATCACCGCTATTGCTGTGTGGAGGATGACGGCGGAACTCCGCGCGAAATTTTTCGAATCAGGAATTCCTGCAACAGGGCTGCGCCTCCGCCCGCGGCAAGGCCTATCAGCGAGTTCTCCATCGTCAGTCCAAAGCCGCGATCGTTTGCCGGATAGTAGATGTTGGAAATGCCTCCGGCGGCGAACGTTCCCAGCACATTGGAATAATTCGGCTGCCAGCGACCATTGTCTCCCCGAGCGATCACCACGGTGGAGAGCGCATAGAGTGCACGAGAGCGAATGCTGCCGGTGCCCTTATAGAAATATCGCGGGTCCTGATGCAGAATGGACGGGAAAACCGCGCCTCCGAGCATCACCCCGATGAACCCATCCGCATAGTTGGCGCCATAGCGTTTCGCATATCCCGCTGCGCCTTGCCCATAATCCTCGAAATCATCATCCCACTGCTGGATTCCTGCGACCGCGCCTGCAGACAGAAACGTGACTGGATCAATCGCCGACCGCCATGCAAGCTGGAATTTCTGTCCGGCCGTCAGCGGCTCCGCCTTCCATACATAGCTGGTGTAGAAATTCGGAAACACGCCCAGGACCCGCTGCTTTTCCTGCAAATGCACCTGCTGTTCCGCAAGGTCGTACCCGGTAAAGACCGCGTGAACGGTTGTACTCGCGGAAGCAATTTCGAGTGAAATCTCCGGCGCCTCGTACTGCTGGTTTGCGGTGAGCGTAATGTCATGCGAGACCCAAGGTGCAAAGCCGATCGCGGTGACGGTGAGTTGAAATGTTCCCGGGGACAACTTGGCGAAGTGAAAAGCTCCTTCGCCGTCGGTAAGGGCGGTTTGCTGCGATTTTGAAGGCTGCGACACAAGTGTCACCAGGGCGTCCATGATCACGTGTCCATCGGGAGCGGTGACGGTTCCGGAGATGCCAGCGCCGGACTCGGCTCGCGGATTTGTCGGCAGGGTCGGAGAGCTTGGAGACTGTGCTACCAGAGCGGCGGACTGGCCCTGAGCGGGAAGCTTAGGTGCGGTCGAGGAGGCGGGCGGATTCCCGGCCGTCTGCGCTTGCGCATGAGAGCCAAGCATTGTAAAACAGGCTGCTGAGAGAACGAGGAGAAGATTTCGCAATATACGAATACGGGCTACCCGCGATTTTCTTCTCATTCTACCGTGCGCACGATGATCCCATCGACGAGACCGTATGTTGAGATGATTGACGCAATTCAAGAACAGCGATCCGAGTTGATTGCCGTGGGCGTCAAGTTCAAAAGTATGACAATTTACGGCGCGGCTATTGAATTACGACCAAACATATCGTATATTATATATATGCGACTAAGTCGCAACTAGCACGCCATGCTCAAGAGACACGATTTATTACACGAAGCCGCGCAACAGGGAATTCGATTGACGGCGCAACGACGCGCCTTGATTGAGACCATCCAGGAGGCAAAAAGCCACCTGGATGCAGAAAGTCTGTTGCAGCTGGCGCGTAAACGCGACCCCAACATCGATCGCGCCACCGTGTACAGAACCCTCGAGCTGCTGAAGCGCCGCGGCATGATTGATGAGCTGGACCTGATGCACCTGAACGGTGAAAAGCATTATTACGAAGTGAAAACCCAGAAAGACCATCTGCATCTGGCCTGCTTCGGTTGCGGAAAAATCGAGGAATTTACAACCCCAACCTTTGAAAAACTGAAACGCGAGATCGCGGAGAAGAACGATTTTTCCATCCAGGTGATGCGTTTAGAAGTGGGAGGGCTGTGCGGACAGTGCGCCGCCCGGAAAGAGGCGTTGGCAGGATGACTTGAAATGAAAGAACCAGATCCACGCGGCTAACTCTTGGCGGAGTACGCATGGATCTGGGTGACCACAGCCAGAATGACTGCGGGCTTCCTTCACTATAGGACTCCCGCCCGCAAAGTTTCAACAATTCCGCTGGTAGGTGAATTCACTTCGCTTTCCCGGCTATATCCACGTGAGCTTTGTGAGGCCCAGGAAATGATGTATCGGACGCATGTTAGAACAGAACAGTTTGATTGCAGAAGCCACATTTTTTTAAACCTTTCTTCGTTGCAAGTTTCCCTTCTGAAAAACACTAGCCGCACCTCGTATTCGCGCATTCACTCGATCCGCAGGATTGAGTGCGTTGTTTGGGCGCTTGTTATGTTTTTTGTGGCGCTGATGTTTTGTGCCCCCGCGTCGGCAAGTGTCGGCGGAAGTATCTCGGGTACGGTGAAAGACTCTTCCGGAAGTGTTGTCCCCGGCGCGAGTGTTGTCATGCGCGAAGTAGACACCAGCCTGACGCAGCAGACGCGGACAAATCGCAATGGAGACTTTACTTTTCCCGTGCTTGCGGTCGGCTCCTACGAACTTGATGTCGAGACCAAAGGCTTTCGCAGCTATCAGCGGAAGGGAATACGGCTCGACACGAATGCGGCACTCACTTTCGATGTCACGCTCACAGTAGGCAGCGTGGCGCAGACAATTCACGTCACCGATAACACGATTCACGTAGAAACCAGCAGCACGCAGATGGGTGAAGTCATTAGCGGGCGCCAGATGACTGCGGTTCCCTTGAACGGCCGAAGCTATACCGACCTTCTGTCTCTTCAGCCCGGCGTGGCTCCGGCAACATCCATCACATCGAACACCGTACAGGACGTTGGGGCGACCATCCTCGATCCCTCGGGGGATTTGAATCCGGGCACGATTTCCGTGAACGGACAGAGAGAATTTGCCAACTACTTCAGCGTCAATGGTGCTGATTCTGAAGAAGACGTGAATGCCGGGACAGCGATTATCCCCAACCTGGACGCCATCGCAGAGTTTCGCATCCTGACCAGCAATTTCGATGCGGAATACGGCGAGTTCAGCGGTGGCCAGATCAACGTGATTACAAAATCCGGCACCAACCAATGGCATGGAGATGCATTCGAGTTTTTGCGCAACACGGATCTGGATGCACGCAATTATTTTTCGCCGACGCGGGGTGCTTTCCGCCAAAACCAGTTCGGGGGAACCTTCGGCGGCCCAGTGCGTCGCGACAAGATATTTTTCTTCACTGACTATCAAGGTACTCGACAGACGCAGGGCGTGGATACAGGCATCATCAGCGTTCCGTCGAACGCGGATCGCACGGGGAACCTGTCCGACCTTGCCAGCAACCTGACCGGAACGGTGAGCGGGCCATATTTCGCAAATTTACTGACCCAGAAACTTGGCTACGCAGTGGCATCGGGAGAACGGTATTACACTCCGGGATGCACCAGTTCAACGGACTGCGTGTTTCCAAATGCGGTGATCCCGCAAAATGTCTGGTCTACACCGGCGCAGAGATTACTGCAGTATATTCCGGCGCCAAATTCTTCCGCGGGCACATTCTCTACCTCCGCGTATAACCAGACACTGCGCGACGACAAGGGAGCCATGCGACTGGACGCAACCACGCGATGGGGCCTGATTTCCGCTTACTACTTCATCGACGACTTCGACCTCGATAATCCATATCCAGTTGCGCAGAGTGGTGCCAGTATTCCCGGCTTCAATGCGCTGAACACCGGTCGCGCACAATTGATCTCGCTGGGCGACACAAAGAGTTTCGACACCATGGCAATCAACGAATTTCACTTGAGCTACATGCGTGACGATTCCAATCTGGGTCAGCCTGTTGGCGGTCGCAATGTCAGCCTTGCATCGCAAGGTTTCGTCAACGCCGACGGTACGCCCAGCATTGTTGCTCTCGATCCCAAAGGGCAGAGTGTCGAGAACATTAACTTCAACGCCTACTCTATCGGTGCCGCCGCGAATGAGTTGATTCAGGTGAACAACACGTATCAAATCTCCGATACGTTCACGAAGGTTGTGGGCAATCACACGCTGAAGTTCGGCGGCGATCTTCATCTCGATCAGGTCAATGCAGACGCCATCGCACAGTTCAATGGCAATTTTGTTTTCTCAGGAACAGAGACGGGAGTTGACTTCGCGGATTTCCTGATTGGCGTGCCCAGCCAGTTCAATCAGAGCCAACTCAATCCGTTTTATGCTCGCAATAGATATGTTGGTGCGTTTGCGCAGGACAGCTGGCACGCGTTGTCGAACCTGACGCTGAATTATGGATTGCGTTGGGATCGCATCGCGCCATGGACGGAAAAATACAATCAGATTTCAACGTTTGTAGCGGGAGCGCAGTCTCAAGTTTTTCCGGGCGCGCCTGCAGGCATCTTGTATCCAACCGATCCAGGAATTCCGGACACCATTGCGCCCATCGATGACAAGAGCTTTGCGCCGCGGGTCGGCCTGGCCTGGTCACCACAGGCGGATGCGGACAGCTTCATGGGAAAAATCCTGGGCGCTCCAGGAACCACCAGCATCCGCGCCGGCTTCGGCGATTTCTATACTGCAATCGAAGCGCTTTCAATTAGCGTGCTGGCTGCGAACGCGCCCTACGGTACCACTTACTCCAGCCCGGCCCCGCCGTTGTTTGCCACGCCCTTCGTGACGGCATCGAATGGGCAGAATTATGGCCAGCCCTTTCCGTATACGTTTGCGCCATTGAATTCTTCGCGTACAAATCCCGATAGAAATATTGATTGGAGCACCTATGAGCCAATCAGCGGCATTCCGGGATTTGATGTTCATAACCGACCTCCATATTCGGAGGAGTGGATGCTTTCGGTCGAGCGACAGGCCGGACCGAAGACCATTCTCACTGCCAGTTATGTCGGGACATCCAGTCATCGCCAGCTGGTCCTGCGGGAATCGAATCCTGGCAACCCTGCACTGTGTCTCAGTCTGAGCCTTCCCAGTGAGGTGGCTCCGGGTTCCGCGACGTGTGGGCCGAATGGCGAGAGCAATGTGTTCATCACGGCTGCCGGCCAGACCATCAACGGTACCCGCGGGCCGCTTGGATCTAGCTTCGGAAGCAATGCGCTGCAATCGACCATAGGCAACGCCAACTATAACGCCCTGGAACTGAGCGCACGGCACACCAGCGGCCGCCTGCAGTTTGTTGGCTCCTACACCTATGGCAAGTCGATGGACGAATCATCCAATATCGGCGAAGAGGTATATCCCTTCGATCCATCGCGGAGCTACGCTCTCTCTGCATTCGATGTGAAACAAAATTTTGTTTTCAGCTACGAATATCAGTTGCCGTTCGATCGATATTTCCATCCCAGTCGCCTGACACGCGGCTGGACACTCTCCGGAATCACTCGTTTTGCAAGCGGTTTTCCCGTCACCATGATCAACAACGGAGACAACTCGCTGATTGGAACCAATCCCAACGGAGTGAACAATAGCAGCATCGATGAGCCGGACTACAACGGCGGCTCGCTCCATCTGAATCACAATCCGCGGCAGCCGGGCAACCAATACTTTGATACTTCGGCATTCAGCATGAATGCACTGGGAACTCCCGGCACGGCGAAGCGGAGATTTTTCTTCGGTCCTGGTGCGGATAATTACGATATGGCGGTGGCCAAGACCGTGGCGCTGACGGGTTCGAGATCGATGCTGTTCCGCGTAGAAGCATTCAACACCTTTAATCATGCGCAGTTCAATGGACCATCATCGGTCGACGGCAATATAGGTAGCTCCACATTCGGGGCTGTAATTAGTGCTGCGCCGCCGCGCATTCTGCAAGGTGCCCTGAAGTTCAATTTCTAAAGGGCACCATCAGGCTGCGGCCTCATCCTCAAAAACCTGCGAACTGAAACGAGATCGCGGAGATCAGGTATGCTTCTCATGGACTGCTTCGGCAACCCAAGCGGACGCTTGTGTCCTCACAATGGAGTAACGCACATGAAAGCGCGGAGGTAAATTTTGTCATCGCCACAACCCAGCCACACCAAACCGGCAACCAGCCGTTTTGTCACCATGGTTTCAGGCGTCTCAGCGTTGGCCGGCTTGCTGTTCGGCTATGACACGGGAGTCATCTCCGGAGCAATACTTTTTGTTCGAAAAGATTTCTTGCTTTCGACATTTCAGGAAGAGATCGTGGTTTCGGCTGTCCTGTTGGGCGCAGTAGCCGGGGCTGCATTTGGCGGCAAGTTGGCCGATGCTTTAGGCCGCCGCAAGCTGCTGATCCAGGTGGCGATTTTGTTCATCATCGGCGCCATCGGCACGGCGCTTGCGCCATCACCAACGCTGCTGGCAATCGGTCGCGTAGTGGTCGGCGTCGCCATTGGAATTGCCTCATTTACAGCCCCGCTCTATATCTCTGAAGTCTCGCCGCCGGCCATTCGAGGCAAATTAGTTTCGCTGAACCAGTTGATGATCACCCTCGGTATCGTGGTGTCGTACCTGGCAGATTATGGATTAGCGGATAAACAGGCTTGGCGTTGGATGTTCGGCCTGGCCGCGATTCCCGCACTGATTCTGCTGATCGGCTTGCTGTTTGTCCCGGAGAGTCCTCGCTGGCTCATGGGGCGATCTCATGAGGATCAGGCCCGTGCCGTGCTGCAACGAATCCGCGAATCCGGCGATGTAAGCGCGGAGCTGGCCGAGATCAAATCCGACCTGAGCCTGCAGGAAGGCAGCTGGCGCGAATTACTGAATGCTTCTTTGCGTCGTCCGCTCATCATAGGTATCGGGCTGGCAATCTTTCAGCAGTTCACCGGTATTAACACCGTCATTTATTACGCACCAACAATTTTTCAATTGGCTGGACTGCACTCCGCTTCGGCTGCGATTTTAGCGACTGTCGGCGTCGGAGTCGTCAATGTTCTGCTGACGATTGTTGCCCTGCGAATGCTTGATCGCGCTGGCCGACGTCCCCTCCTGCTGTGGGGATTGGTAGGTATGGTGATCAGCCTTGGGGTCCTGGGAGGCGCATTTCTCTTAGCCGGATCGTCGCCCATCGTGGCATGGCTTGCGGTCATCAGTCTTGCAGTGTATGTTGCCTGTTTTGCCATCGGACTGGGTCCAGTCTTCTGGCTGTTAATTTCAGAAATCTATCCTTTGAAAATTCGCGGCCGCGCGATGGGTGTCGCTACCATGATGAACTGGGGCTCGAATCTAATCGTTGCGCTTACGTTTCTCAGCTTGCTGCATTCCCTGGGACGCAGCGCAACCTTCTGGCTATACGCCGTCATCGGTATCATCGCATGGTTCTTTGTCTATCGCCTGGTGCCGGAAACGAAAGGTCGAACGCTGGAACAGATCGATGCGGAATGGCACCAGGTCGGCGACGGACACAAATAGCTACTGTTTCTTTCGCTCCATTGCATCCAATTTGTCAGTCGCAGCGTCGATGGCTTGGCTCCAGTTGACCAGCACACCTCCAACTACTGGAGATTGCTGGTCGGCGAGCTGCCAGTCATGTTGGTCCATCGCCTCACGCACGGCTGCCAGAGTCTTGACACCGTACCCGGTGTAGGCTCCGGGAGCATAGATCTGGTTCTTATACCAGCTTCTGCCTGGGAGACCAGCGGCCAGCAGTGTCGCCCTCTCCGTCAGCATCAACAGATGATTCACGTCATCTACCTGTGTACCGTCGAGCAGGGCATCATCTTTTTCGAGTTGAGCGAACGCCGTTTCGTAATTCTCTGCGCTGATCGTCAAATCGGCAGCCCCATTCTCCAGCGGCGCAAAATTCATATACGGCGGCACCGCTTCTACTTTGGGCGGATACGACGGTGTCTGCGGATCGGACATCGCGGCGAAGACGCCTTCCTGAATTTGCCGATTGGTCTCCGCGATGTTCTGCCGTGCTTCCGTCATCTGCTTCTTCAATTGGTCCACGTATGTATGGATGGTGTCCGCGACATCGGTGAACTCATACGGCAGCACCTCCGCGTCGGCCATGCGCATCACGGCCGTTCCGGCCACCTGCGCCAGCGCGCGACCGTACACAAATTTTGTGTCGGAGAAGTGCGTGTACCAGTAGAAATCGTCATATTCGGAGTGATACACACCTCCCGGAGTTTCGCCGTCAAAACTCAGATCAACGGACGGAATTCCAAGATGGTCGAGAAACGGCGAATAATCGGACCCATCGCCAAGAGCGTCAATGCGCAGATCACGCCGATTACGAATCTCTGTTCGTTCCGCTTCGGTTGTTGCCGTGCCAATCTGATTCAACCGCGACCGTTCCAGCACGGAGTATTTTGTTTCAGGATCGGGCACCTCGGCTGCCACTGTGTTCATCAAGTGTTCCACGGAGTGCGACCCGGCCATCTCCAGAAAGCCTCGATCCGTGTTGTCGGAGTTGACGTAAAAAACGGCGTGCTCGTTCAGCTCCTTGGCGTGCGTCTCCACCCACTCGGTCGAACCCAGCAAGCCGGGCTCTTCACCATCCCACGCGCAATAAATAATGGTTCGGCGCGGTTTCCATCCTTGTTTCGCAAGCTCCCCAAGTGCGCGCGCTTCTTCCATTTCCGCCACCAGGCCGGAGATCGGATCTTCCGCTCCATTCACCCAGGCATCCTGGTGATTGCCCCGGATCACCCACTGGTCCGGTTCCGTCGAGCCGGTCATCCGACCAATCACGTCATAGATCGGCTTTATATCCCAGTTGGAATACACTCGCAAATGCACCCTCGTCGCACCTGGACCCACGTGATACGCAATCGGCAATCCTCCGCGCCACGCACGCGGAACCATCTGTCCACCTAAGGCCTGCAACAGCGGTTGCGCGTCACCGTACGAAATCGGCAGCGTCGGAATTTTTGTAATTTCCGGATTGTCTTTCAACGGAACACGCTTCGCGTCTTTGGTCGAACCCCATCCCGGCGTTAGCGGATCGCCTGGATAATATGTGTCCGTGACCGCACCGCGTTGCACGCCCTCTAACGGTCGCGCTGGTCCCGCTGGGAAGGTTGTATCTTCGCCGTAGCCATCCTGTTGCGGGTCAGAGTAAATAATGCAACCCACGGCACCATGCTCCGCGGCGACTTTGGGTTTGATGCCACGCCACGCGTGTCCATAGCGCGCAATCACAATCGCGCCCTTGACGGAAACGCCCATGCGAGCCAGTGTTTCGTAATCTTCTCGCGTCCCGTAGTTCACATACACCAGCGGAGCCGTTACATCACCATCCGCGGAGTACGCATTGTAGGGTGGGAGCGCCTCCGATTGCTGGTTCGACGTGGGATCGACAGCGATCGGCGGCTCTGCCAGCTTGGCGGTGAATTTCGTCGGTTCAACTAGCTCCAGCGCCCGTTCTTTCGGCGTAGGGAACAACACATAAAATGTCTCGATCGAAGTATCAAATCCCCACGAGCGAAACTTGGCGGCAATCCATTCCGCGTTGTTTTTATCGTAGGGCGATCCCACGTTGTGCGGGTACGCCGAGAGCCGCTGCATGTAGCTGCGCAAATTATCCGTCGACGGAATCGCGCGAAATTTCTGTTCCCACTGCACCTCTTTCGCCGAGGCATCGTGCGAATAGCCCTGCAGCAGTTCCGGTGTCGACGGCTGTTGTG
>DATJUD010000172.1:0-80782 GCA_035502695.1 Acidobacteriaceae bacterium | reverse complement strand
TTTCAGCCGAAGTTAGTTTCTCATCGCTGACAAGGTCACGCGCGTTCTGTACCTGCCATGGTAGCCGGAGGGAAATCGTGCCGTTGGCAGGATTGGCGCCATGATTGAAGACGAAAATGAATTGCTCGTTCTCGCTGATGAGGCGGCGAACTTCCACCTCCGATGTTCCAGGACCGGAGACGCGAACTTGAGGGGTGACGCCAGTAGCACTGGCCAGCGAGACAAGAAACTTCCCTGTCGCGGCGTCCTGTTTCTGTTGATACGCCAGGCCGACGAAGGAACCGGCGAGGACGGCCTTTCCGTGGCCGAAGGAGTTCTGGACAATTGCGGGTTGCCCGTCAGAAAATTTCGCCAGTACGGACGCGGTTGCGAGCGGCTGCAGGTCTTCTTCAAACGCAGCGCCGTCGATAACGTCGCCACCCTTCATACCGGGCAATGCTGCGGACGACTCAAGAACCAGACGCGGTTCGGGTTCCGGATGGATGGACGTCTCGTGAGCGCCGAATACTTGATCCAGGCCAAAGCCGGGAATGACCGTGCTTGCGTATCCGCGCGCGTCGTTCCAGGCCAGACGCGCTTCGGCAACAGCAGTGCCTCCCTGAGCGACATATTCCTTGACGGCATCGGCGACTTGTTTGGAAAGCATCACGGGATACGGTAGGAAGACAATTTTGTAGGGACGCAAGTCCGCGAGTGTCAACGTGGGGGCATTCAGGAAATCGACGGGAATTTGTTCCTTCCAGAAGGCGCGATAGACGCCGTAGAGCGAATCGCGTTCGGCGTTGCCGAGGACCACGTTGCTCGGTTCGGTGCCGCCGACCATGTAGGAAAGACGGTCATACAGAATCGCCACATGGGCTGTTGCCGGTTGCGCGCGGTTGATTGCTGCGGCGTTTTGTTCCACTACGCGCGCGATTGCACCCGCGGCCCGGGCTCGATCGGTCACCGTGCCATCGAGATTGATCAGACCGTACCCCCCTGATTCGTATCCGGAGCTCATCGGATACCACGCATATACGGCGATTTCTCGCGCCCCGTGCGCGAGGACCTGCCATAGCCAGAACTGCTCGTTCTGCGCTGTTACAGGCTTGGCGATTCTCATGCCACTGACGCCCTGGCCAGCCTGCAATTCGCCAATCCAGAAACCTTTGCCGTAGCTGTGGCCGGCGGAGCGAATAAAGTCCAGCCCGGAGGCCAGCATCCAGTCTGGCCACATGTGCACCATATTGGGATAGATGGAAGTGCCAAAGAAATCCGCTGCCTTCATCATCTTCCAGTCGTCGGGCTGGCCGTAGCCATCGGTGGGAGAAATGAAAAGTCCGGGATCGTCGGCATGACTGGTAATCGGATGGCTGGGATCGACGCTGCGAATGGCGACTACGCGCGTGTGCAAATCTTCTGCCAGCTTGTCATCAATGAACGCGCGCCAATCCAGATAATCCGCATAGGAAAGGATGGTAGAAAATCGCGGCGGCGATACCTGGTCCCAGCTGGTAAAACGCCGGTACCATGCGGCGTTCAAGGCATCGAGTGTCTTGTACTTGGCCTGCAGCCATTCGCGGAATCGTTCTTGGCTATATTTGCAATAGCAGAATTCCGGATCCTTTAGATAAGAAATTTCCGCCCAGTTGACAATGTGCGGCTCACTCCACACATCCCAACCGTAGAGCGCGGGGAACCTATTGGCGTCCTTGGAAAGGGCTACGTAGAATTCCACCATTTTTTCTCGCACTGCCCGGTCGTCGACGCAATAGCCAGGAGCCGATTGAGACGTGATCACCGCTCCGCTTCGATCGACAAAACGCGCGTCGGGAAAGCGCTGGCCGACCCAGTCCGGTGCGGAGTCCATATAGATCTGCACAATCACGCGCAGACCGCGCTGATGAGCCAGCTTCATCAACAGGTTCAGATTTTTGAAATCGAAAACACCGGGGGCAGGCTCCGCAGTCGACCAGTCAATCCAGGTCTTGACGGTGTTAAAGCCCACATGTTTGATCTGGTCCAGATCCTGACCCCATTGCTGGGCGGAGTTCGCGTCCACGGTCCCGAGCATGGGGGCCCGGGCTTTGCCGCCGCTATACCAGACGGCCATGGGGAAAAATGCACTGTGGGCAGGAGCGGATTCAGTGCTCGCTGGGACCATTCCGCTTCGGGCGTGGGATTCCGCGAACGTGGTCCCGGCCATCAGGAAGAACGCGAGCGCTCCGGCGATAACACGATTCATTTTGCTCCCAGATTTCCAGCCGAGGAGTTGATTCCTTCCACTCGAGGTTGCGGACAGCTCCTAGCGGCCGCGCACGAAGCGCTCGTACGCGCGGAAGACGTTTTGGTTGTGGTCTGCGGGCAGGCCGACGTTGGGGGAAACAAACGTGGGCGGCTTCGCTCCGGACCGTACCAGCCGCACGCCAGTTTCCGCCACAATCGCCATGGCAATGGAGACAGCGGCGACAGTAGACCCGGCCGCGAACTTTTCTTTGATCCCTTCCACGTCCACCAAAGCGTCTTCCGGAGGCACGCAATTGTCAATCGCAATGTCGGAAGCATCGGCAAGGTCTTTACCGCTGGAATGGGTAGGCTTTGCCTGCTTGTGATTTTGGTGAGACGAGACAGAAACCACGGTCAGGCCCTTTTTCTTGGCCTCGAGCGCCATTTCGATCGGTGCGGCATTCAGGCCGCCGTGCGAAAAGATGAGGATGGAATCGCGCTGCTCCAGCTGATAACTCTGCAGGACTACCGAGGCGTAGCCTTCCGTTCTTTCGAGCCAAAGCAACTCTCGCGCGCCGCCGGGACCGACGACATTAAACCACATAAGACGGGGATCGTAGATCGGGTAAAAGCCGACGAAACTACCGTAGCGGGGGAAAATGTCCAGGACAGGAATGACCGAGTGCCCGCTTCCAAATAGATAGACCTTGCCGCCGGCCTGAATAGAGGTGGCAAAAACCGCCGCGGCTTCCTCGATCTTTTTTGTTTGCGTTTTCCGGATGGCAGCGATCGTCGCTTCAGCACGAACCAGGTAAGTTTCCGCGGACATGGATGTTTCCTCCAACGAAGAATGGAGCAATTTTGTTTGAAACAATTTGTATCATTGAAGTATAATTTGTGTCAACTAGTCTTCTAGATGAGTTGGTCAGGGGCACTATTTTTCCATTACTGCGAATTTCAAGTTGCGGACTTCAACAGCAGGCAGAAGGCGTGGCTTTCGCCGGAACATTCGCAGCGGGATTATATTTTGAGGCAAGCAGGCGTGTTTTTCCTGGGTACGTGAGAGGGGCGTCTGAGGCATCGTCACGATTGGCATTCCATCGCCGGTTCGCGGCGTGGTTACGAGGAGGAAGCTGAAGCATGACTGGCTCGACGCGAAGGAATTTTCTGAAGGAAGCCGGGATCAGCGTGGCCGCGCTTTCCATTGGCTCTAGCCCGCTGCAGGCAGGCGTGATGCCCGGGCGTCCATCGAGTGCGGCTCCCGGTGAGGAGGATGGGCCCTACAACATCATGTCCATCGCCGCGCATCCGGGCGACGCCTTTTTTGCCATGGGCGCACCCGTAGCCCTCGCGACTCATCAGGGAGGAAAAGGCTCGTTGTTGAGTCTCTCGCTGGGGGAGAAGGGATCGGTCACAATTCCACCCAAGCAATATGGAGAGGCGCAGCGCGAGGCCGCACAAAAAGCCGCGACCGCAATCGGTGCGGAAGCATTGTTTCTTACCTATCCTGACGGAGAAATCCCAGTTAACGATGAGGTGAAATTTGCAGTTTGCGACTTTATTCGACAGTACAAACCGGATGTCGTCGTCACCCACTGGCGAGGAAGCTGGCACAAGGATCATCAGGCCTGTTACGACATCGTTCAAGACGCAATTTTTTATGCCGCGCTTCCAGCCATCGCACGGAAACTACCTGCGCATTCGGTTGCAAAGCTGTTCTTCGACGACAACTGGGAAGACGCTACCGGGTTCGTTCCGGACACATATCTGGACATCACTCCCGTGTTCGAACGATGGATGAATGCCTGCGCGATTTTTCCGATGTGGCGCGGCGAAACAGGATTCCGCTACAACGATTTCTATGGCAGCCTGGCGGTGGCGCGCGGTTGCGTCGCCAATTTTAAAAAAGCGGTTGCCCTGATGTCGTCGCCTGAGCAGCGTGTGCGGCATGTTCGTGCATTATAGGAGCAGTCTCTTACATCGAAACCACGTCTCGACGGCAGCCATTACCGCGGGATTGGGAAGCTTTCACGTAGTTTTGACAGGCTCTCGACACTTTGCTTAGATAGATAGTCAGCTAGATGAATAGAACAATGCCGTCCCTACCGCAGCTTACCCACGGCAGCTTCGTGCCGCTCTATCGTCAAATCCAACAGCGTCTGCTCGATCAGATCCGATCTGGAGCGCTGAAGCCGGGTGAGCCTATTCCTTCCGCGCAGGAGATTGCCGCGACTCTGGGAGTGAGCCAGATGACGGTTCGCCAGGCGATCAAGTCGCTTTGTGAACTGGGCGTCGTCTATAGCCGCCAAGGAAAGGGAACCTTCGTCTCAGGAATCAAACTGGAGAAGGACTTCCGCCAAGTACTGTCGTTTTCTGAGGACATGAAGGCCCGTGGTTCGATGCCCCGGTCCAAGGTGCTTTCTTTCGAGATACGGCACCCCAGCGCGGAAGTGATTGAGGCCCTCCGCCTTCGAGCCGGTGAAAATATCATCCATCTGCAGCGTATTCGACAAGCGAACAGTGTGCCCATGGGAATTGAGACCAGCTCATTGCCTCTGCGCGCATGCCCAGATTTGCTGGACAAATTCGATCCTCGGCAGTCGCTGTATGAGACCTTGTCGGAGCGTTATGGGATCAACATGTTCGTTGCGGATGAAGTTGCCGAGGCTGGCCTGGCGGACGGCGAAGTAGCCCGTCTACTGCGAATTGCCGAGGGCAGCCCGGTCTTCTTCTTTACAAGAATCTCCTACTTGCAGGATGGCCAACCCATCGAACATGTGCAGTCGACGTATCGCGGAGATCGCTACAAGATCGTAAATCGATTGACACGCCGCAACCACGGGTAGCTTCGATTCGAACCGCCTTCTCAATCTGGGTTGCCGTCCGGATTTGCGCGGAGAGTGGCTGGGAGATAGTTGGTAGCGCTAACGGGAATCGAACCCGTGTTTTAAGATTGAGAATCTAGCAGCCTAGCCAAGCAGGTCAGCAACTTAGAGACCAACGCAACCAAACTGTATACCGCCTTGTGTACCACAAAGAAGAAAATAGCCTAAATCTTAGGAGCGCGGCGGTAGCTGTGACTTAAGCCTTTTCTTCTTGACTGGCGAGAGTTCGATAGAATCATCAATCGCGTCGCGCAAATCGGCTTCGAATTCGGGAGGGAGCGTCCCGAGGATTTCAAGTTCACCGTTTGTATGGTAGCCAATCAGTTGCCTATGCGAAATCGCGAACTGGTTTCCAGGATCAACGACGGTTGGGAGTTCAAATACCGCCACCTCCCCGGCGTCGTACATTACAACCCCAGCAGCCAAGTTCTTGTTGGACTGAAATCTCTGCACCCCAGAGGTGGGTTTAATGACCAGTGCGGAGCCATTAAAGTGAGAAATCACGACGAATCGCTTCCGCTCAAGTATCCCATTGAGGACGACAGGTACCTTTATCACTGTATAGGGCGGGATGGAGCAGGGATCAAAAGGCACGGCTCGGGAACAATCGTGTCAAACTCACGTTCTCAAGGAATTCTTCTCGGACGCCGGGAATCTCAAACTCGTTTCCGTCGAAGAAATCCTCGTACGCCATATGAGCGCTATTCGAATCAGGATTACGCTCAGAGGCTCTCACATAAGCTGGCATTTCGTGAGTCAAATTGAACAACTGTTCGAAAGACATCGTGCCAAATTTTCGAACGACTTCGTTGAGAATCTCGACATCTGATGCTGAAAGCACTTCGAAATCGGCTTCCTTCCTCGGCTTGATGAGTGGGTACCGTGCGGGAACAATTTCGAAACTCTCTTGCAGCTCCTTTTCTGACCAGAGATCAATATCACAATCTTGCCGACCACCGATCAAAAAGTTCATTACGTTCAGTGCTTCGGAAGGGACAGGACCGTTTGCCATCGCACAATATTTGCCCCCCACAATAGGGCGGCCATAGCGAGCAAGGTGCGCATAGTCAGAAAGGAATAGCAGCTTCGACATTCTGTACTTGTCAACATCAACGGACTTGGCAATGTAGAGCATTGCCGCTATGAGCTTTTCGGGATCGATTGTCATTCTCGTGATCACAGACATCCCCCTACTTAGATTGAATCGCCCAAAAGCGTCTGCCATATTCTACAACAAAGCGCAATAGATTCGTTCCATCTATTGGACGGCTTCGCTTGCTGGCGGGAATGCGGCGGCGAAGCCTTCTGCGACATTGCGTATCTGGTACTCGACAAACTTCCCGAAGCCATCGGCAACGTGTGTCTCTGTGACGTGGATGTAGTACCGTGCGGCCACGGAAGGCGAGCTATGCCCCATGAGGCGAGCGAGCGTGAAGCGATCCATGCCGGACTGTGAGGCACGGGTGCCGAACGTATGACGCCAGCAGTAGAACTCAAAGCTGGATACACGATCGCGCCAATGACGGATCTCTACCGTTTCATAGCTTAATTCATTCGCCAATGAAGCCAAGATTCTCGCCGTTTTGACTGGCACTTGTAGATAGCTAGATTGGTCCCCCAGAACGTAGGCGACAATTGCGTCTTTTTTCAGCAGGGGCAACAAACTTTTCATATGCCGCTTCATCCCCCCGAAATACTCGGTTGTGACCTTTGAGTAGAGCCTCGCAAATCCGTGGCTCTTATCAGCCGCTCGTAAATCTATGCGCGCCGTAAGTTTTGTGAGGATTGGATTTTTCGCTACTAGATTCGCATCATGGTCTCCGGTGTAAATTCCTTTTGTATGAGATCTCACCATTCTGCGTTTAATCTCACGTAAGGTCTCTCTATCGCTCACCTTTTCCAAGAAGGCCAATTCCAGCCGTGAATTTCGAGTGTAATCGTGTTCTGCAGGGTAAGGGGGAGAGCAGATCACAAGCGAGAACTTTGGTTTGCCAAGCTGTTCGCGCAAGCTGCCACAGTATCGAGAATCACCTTCAACAACGACGGCTGCTCCAGGAATCAGAAGTTTTGCCAATTGTAAATCGCCAGCCATTGAGGTGATCCGCTTCGCAAAGTCACCGAAGACATCCGCATCCTCCTTCTGCTTGCCGCAGTATAGCTCGGGGCCAAACTTCACATTAGCGGCAGTGCGAAGAAGGGTGTTCAGTAGAGCCAGCGTCATAGCTTCTTTGTACAGAGAAGTAGTTTTCGAATCGCGGATTGCGTGTTTGATAGCGATAGCCTTCTTGAGAGGCTCGTTGCTAATCCATCCGCGATCTAGCATCCCTGTCTCTTCAAGGTAGAGATACGTCGGATCTTTTAGGTGCGCCCGGCCTGACAATGAGCGACCGTAAGGAACCTCGAGCTCTTCTAGGAGGGTTCCAAGCCGGTCAGGATTCAATCGCCAATTTGTTTTGACCTTTGCAGCAAGGTAACTCACTGGGTTAGCATCAACCCCCGCAGAATCCAGCCCATGCTTCATACATTCGACTAGTGTTGTCCCACTCCCACAAAACGGGTCCAGGACGCGAGTCTCCGAGGTCGCAAATTCTTTGAGGAGATTCGCGACGAGATGATCCGAATAGCCCCACACCGTACGGTACCAGTCGTGAACTTCACCGTTCAGAAAGGCTTGGGGCTGCCGCGTGCCCCGGTCCGTAACCGCCGCAATATTCATTACTTACGATAGTACCGTCGCATTCGGATTCGTGCGATCGTAATCTGAGAGATTTTCCGGACGACGACAGTATCGATGCGTTGGGTGCGTTAGATCAAAGAGATTATCAAGATCAAGAATTGAGCCACGAACAGCACTCTTTTGGCAACATCAATTGACACGGTGCGCTGACTCTGCGCCGAATCTGCGCCTCCTCCCCAATCGCAGAAAATCCAGCAGGCCGAAAGCCGTCTATGCTCCGGGCAGTTCAGTAGGAGCCCGGACAACTAAAAGGGTCACAGGGCAGGCGGTACCCGTTGCCGTCGCAACTGATTTTGGTTGTAATTATGCGCTTGGTTTCAGCCCCACCACAGAACTGACTTTCTATCACAAAAAGGGCTTTTTCCCGTCTGGAGAGTCCCTCCGTCAAGTGTGTACAAATGACAAGGTTTTAGATTGGAGCAATCCCGGCAAATCCAGAGAAGACTGAGCCTTTACAACGGGGCGCAACAGTTCGTTAACCTGCATGCCAGCAAATACTAGCTCGCGCAAAGCATAGCGAGTTGTATTAGTGCCAGATCGCCTGTGTACCATTTTGTGTACCACGAAGAGCGTTTTTTGCCGCCAGCATGCGTCAGTAGGTTTTGCGGCAGAAAACAAAACCCGCTTAGATAGCGGGCTTTAGCGGAAGATAGTTGGTAGCGCTAACGGGAATCGAACCCGTGTTTTAAGATTGAGAATCTCACGTCCTAACCCCTAGACGATAGCGCCCTGTGCCCTTTTCACTATAACGAACCCAACCCGTAGCTACAACCGGAGCGCGTTCGACAGCGGCGTCTCAACTGCGATTGCAGCGTGGACATTGCGCGCGAAATGCGGGCGCTTGTTTGACAAACAATCCGAGCGGCTCTACCGTGGCTACGGCGGTTCGGCTGCAAATTTGCGGAGCGCCTGTAAAAATCCCCGCGTAACGATCAAAGGATTGTATGAAGATGCGAAAAGCCTTCCCTGCCTGTATGTCGCTTATGTTTTCAAGTTTTCTTTTGCTGGGTCCTGTCAGCGCCTTAGCGCAGATGTCCACCAATCAAGGCCCTCAACCCATTACATCAGCGATGGAGCAGAAAGTGGATGCGATGGTGCAGAAGCTGACGCTGGAACAGAAGATCGCGCTGATCGGCGGCGAAGACAGCATGTACATTCGCAGCGAGCCGAGTATCGGATTTCCGCGGCTGAAGATGTCCGATGGGCCGCTTGGAGTGCGCACCTGGGGACCCTCGACGGCGTATGCGGCGGGTATTGGATTGGCTGCGAGCTGGGACCGTGCGCTGGCCGAAAAAGTAGGTGTGGGACTGGGCGAGGATGCGCGAGCGCGCGGCGTGAATTTTCTGCTGGGACCTGGAGTGAACATTTATCGAGAGCCGATGAACGGACGCAACTTTGAATATTTTGGCGAAGACCCGTTCCTAGCAGGGCAAATTGCGGTCAGCTATATCGACGGCGTGCAGAGCCAAGGCGTCAGCGCCACGGTGAAGCATTTCGACGCCAACAATTCCGAGTATGACCGGCAGCGATCGAACTCCGTAATAGACGAACGCACGCTGCATGAGATTTATTTGCCAGCGTTTGAAGCCGCGGTGAAGCAGGGCCACGTCGGCGCTGTCATGGATTCCTACAATTTGATCAACGGCGAGCATGCGACGCAGAATGCGTACCTGAACATCCAGGTGCTGCGCAAAGAGTGGGGATTTCGCGGCATCTTAATGTCGGACTGGGGCGCGGCGCACGACGGGGTCGCGGACGCGAATGGCGGCCTGGACCTGGAAATGCCGGACGCAAAGTACATGACGGCTGCGACGTTGCTGCCGGCGATCAAGAGCGGTCAGGTCACCGTGGCCACGATCGATCAGAAAGTTCGACGCATTATTCGGACTGCAATGCAGTTTGGATTTCTGGATCGGGACCAGCTTGATCCCAGCATTCCTCTCTATAACCAACACGGCGATGCGATTGCACTGCAGTCGGCGGAAGAGGGTGCGGTTCTGCTGAAGAATGAAAACCATCTGCTGCCGCTGAATCGCAACACGATTCATACGCTGGCTGTGCTGGGCCCGGACGCATATCCGGCGGTGCCGGGCGGCGGAGGCAGCTCCCATGTCGATGCGTTTGCTCCGGTGAGTTTTATGACGGGCTTGAGCAACGGCCTGCACCCGGGCGTGAATGTGCTTTGGAATTCTGGCGTGGTGAAGCCCGAGGATGTGTTCAAGAACACGAAGTGGTGTACGGATGCGGCCTGTCAACACACAGGCTTGAAGCGGGACGAATACGTTTTGTCGGCGAATGATCGGTTGTTCTCCACCGTAGATGAAACTGTAGATCACGTGGCCAGTTCCTGGTTGAGCCAGCAAACCAAGACACCGCGGCGGGTGGAGTGGCATGGATATTTTATTCCGCAAACTTCGGGGGTTTACACGGTAGTGGCGGAGGACCAGCGCCGAGATCATGACGAAATTTTGATCAACGGCAAGGATTTTTTTTCTGAAGTCCAGGGCGAAGGCGGCTCGCTCCAGTCCGCAAATGTGACGATGGAGGCCGGGAAACCGGTGCAGGTACAGTTCAATTATTTTCCGGGAAAGCCAACTAACACGCCATCACTCGGGATCATTGCGCAGGACAAGCTGGTCGATCCGGCGGCCATCCGGCTGGCGAAAATGGCGGACGCTGTGGTGCTTTCG
Organism: Acidobacteriaceae bacterium; assembly: GCA_035502695.1. GTDB lineage: Bacteria > Acidobacteriota > Terriglobia > Terriglobales > Acidobacteriaceae > JAKAAZ01. Next base: position 70,265 of record DATJUD010000172.1, on the reverse strand, counting down.
GTGGGCTTTAGTCCAGCAACGGAGTCGGAGGGGCGCGATCGCACCTATCAACTTCCGTTTGGACAGGAGGAGCTGATTCGCCAGGTGACGGCAGTTAATCCTAAAACCATCGTGGTGTTGACGGCAGGCGGCAGCGTGGCCACTCAGGACTGGATCGACCGTACTCCAGCGCTACTGCAGACCTGGTACGGCGGACAGGAAGCCGGCACTGCGCTGGTGAAAATTCTGTTTGGAGACATGAATCCATCCGGCAAGCTGCCGATCAGCTGGGCGAAGCGGGTTCAAGACAATCCCACCTACAAAACGTATTACGAGCTGCCCGGCACACGGGACATTAAATATAGCGAAGGAGTTTTTATTGGTTATCGCTACTATGAAACTAGCGACGTGAAGCCGCTGTTTCCTTTTGGATTCGGGCTGTCGTACACAAGCTTCGCGTTCGGCAATCTTTCTGTGTCGCCACAGACGGCCTCCCCAAATGGACCGATCGAGGTTGGGTTCGATGTGAGAAATATCGGCCGGGTTGCGGGGGCGGAGGTTGCGCAGGTGTATGTTGGCGATCCGTCGGCAACGGTAAAGCGTCCGAAAATGGAGCTGAAGGGCTTCTCGCGCGTGATGCTACAACCGGGAGAGGTGCACCACGTGACCGTCACGCTCGACAAACGCTCACTGGCCTATTGGGACACGACGACGCACGGATGGAAAGTGGATCCGGGAAAATTTGTCGTGTACGTTGGGGATTCGTCGGAGAATGTACCGCTGCAACAAGCCTTTACTGTGCAGTAGCGAATTGCAGCATGACCGGCCGCTTTCCACAACGGATCGCGGGCTAGAACTATTTCGCTGCATTTTTCGCCAGGGCTTCCACAGAGCCGAGAGGGGCAGCTAAGTTCTGGGGTAACGCATGCCGCCTCTGCAGATATTCGGGCGTGTTGTAGGAGATCCAGACTTGTCCGCTGGCATCTTCCCACACCAGCAATTTCAGCGGGAGATCGATGGCGATGCTAGGAGCCGCCAGCATCAATGGTGTGCCAGCCTTGGGGTTGCCGAAAATCAAAAGCTTGGTGGGACGCATCTCGATGCCGGCGCGTTTCGCCTCACCGCTGTGATCAATCAGCGCGAATATCTGGACACCTTTTTCCTGCAGCATCGATTGCAGGCAAGAAATCGTTTCATCGACTGAAGAATGGGTTGGCAGGTTGACAATGCCTTCTGCTTGTTCGGCCATAAGAGACCTCCGGATAGGAATTGTATCCGATTCACTTGTCGCGAAAATAACAGCGAAGTACCGGCGGGCGGATCGAGAAAAACGAACTATAGCCCGAGTTTCTTCACTTCTTCCTGGTAATACTTGCGGTACAGGATTTCCCACTCCTGGCTGCCTTCAGGAATATTTTTCTTGTGGGAAGAGACCTTGAGGCGCGCGGCCTGATCGATCTTCATTTCCTCGGCAAACAGCTTTTCGAGCATTTTGCGCGATTCCTGGCGAATGGTATTGCGGTCTTCGTGGAATTCACACTCGTCGGTTTCCGCCAGAGTATCTGCGATCACGTGAGCCAGCTTGTTGAGCTTGTCGTGGGAGACTCTCATAGCACCGCCTTGTATTTGCGGGCGAGTTCCTGCTTGATTTTCTTGAACATTTCCTGGTAGCTGGCGCCGGTGCGGCGCATCTCTTCCTGATACGCCTCGAGGATCAGACGAACCTCGTCGTTGATGCGATCCTCCAGCATCAATTCATCAATCAGGGCAGCCTGTACGCGGGCATTCAAGACCTCAACTTTGTCGGTCTGGATCATCTTGACATCGATCAGATGCTTGATGGTGCGTCGGCCTAAATATCCAACATAATCTCTTGAGAAATTCATTGTTCCCCTCGGAATATAGCACAGCAAGTGGCTCGAGATGCCACCCGCAACAGTTTTCAGGTCTTGGGAGGTCGATGCTCGCAGGCTCCGGTGTTAACGCAGCCGTCGGCCAGAAGCAGTCGTTCGACAGGACACCCTGCCACCAAATGCGAGGCAACAATTTCATCCACATCGGCCTCAGAGACATGCCCGTACCAGACGGCTTCCGGGTAGACGACGGTTGGCCCATGTTCACATTGATCCAGGCAGCCGGCCTTGTTGACGCGGACGCTCCCTTTAAGTCCAGCAGCATCCACAGCCGCCTTGAACCGTGCCTGCAATTGCGATTTGCCGTCGGCGTTACAGCTGGGACGGGGGCTGCCGGGTTCGCGCTGGTTGATGCAAACAAATACGTGCCGCTGATACTTTGCCAAGAAGTCTTGCTCCCGTAAAAATCCAGTGGTTCCCTTTCATCATAAAGGGTTCGTGGCGCCGGGCTAGTTTTGTTGCATTCTCTAGGGGTGGGAAAACTGGTCTAGGATGGAAAAGATGGATTCCAACAACCTGACTTCGCTGAAAGATGACATGATCGCCTTTATTGAAGGCCATGGCATGCGACATTTCCCTGCGCTGATTCCGGAGGACACTCCGCGTGTGTGGTGGAGTGATCCGGAAACTGCCGATGACAACGCCCCGACAGCCAAGGAGAGCTGGAAGGATTTTGTTGAAATGGCGAAGACTGCGGGCGCACCGCTGGTATGCATCGGCGAGGATTCGGTGGACCGAACCACGCTGGAGCTGCTGGCGAGCGAACTGCAGGATATTTCAAACGCAGAAGCGTCGAGCGCGGAGATGGATAAGGTGAATCGGCTGTTCCTTGAGATTGGCAAGGTCGGCCACATTGAGTTGGCGTTCGCGCATCAGGGAATTCTTTTTGTGCATGAGACGCAGACGGAGTGGTACCGGGAGTATCGGGCCATGGTGAACACCGTAGATAGCCTGCAGGAGCTGATTGAAAACGCACTCGAAGAAGATGACGAGGATGACGCGTGAATGACGACCCAGCAGCGGTGGCCGTTGAAGCTTGCAATCCGAAGCCTCCGGGCAGCGAACTGAACGCGGAAATCGTTGCCATCGAAGAAGAATTCACGCCATGGAAATTGCCTCCAAAATCCCTGATTGAGCGACCCTGCAACGCGGAGGTTCGTGATGCTTATCAGCAGGCAGGGACCGCTCCGGCAATAGCGAATTTCCTCGGGCGGCGGATGGATCGCTTCATTGAGTGGGAATCGCTCACCGCAGCAAAACTTTCAGACATCGTCGACCCTGGCGCGATTCCTTCCATGGATCGTGCCGTGGAACGCATTGTGCGCGCCATTGTGCAAGGTGAGCGCATTGCATTGGCCTGCGATCACGACATGGACGGGACTGCGTCGGCAGCGGTGCTATGGACGGCGATGGTCGAGGCCTTTGGAGTCGCGCCCGAGCGCATCTGCGTTGTCACCAGCCATCGCCTGACAGAAGGCTATGGAATTGGTGAAGGGGTGGTATCGCGGATACAAGCCTTCGGCGCACAACTGGTCATTTCGGCGGACAAAGGCAGCAGCGACGAGCCGCGAATTGCTACGCTGGCCGCAGCGGGGATTGATGTCGTCGTCACCGATCATCACGTGATTCCACCGGACGGCCCGCCGCGATCGGCGTATGCGGTGGTGAATCCGTCGCGGCTTGATTGCGAGTATGACAAGCATGTGTGCGGTGCAGGGGTTGCATTTCTGGTAATGGCGAAGGTGCGCAGCGCGCTGTTGGAGCAGGGCGTCTTCGCGGAGTTGCCATCGCTCGCCAGCCTGCTGGACTTTGTTGCCGTCGCAACCATTGCGGACTGCGTTTCTTTGTCTCCAAGTGCGAGCCTGATCAATCGCGCGTTTCTGCGTCGTGGCATGCGGCTGGTGCGTTCGGGATGCCGGCTATGCTGGAAGATTTTTGCTGCAGAGGTAGATGGCGAGATTGACGCCGAGACAATTGCGTTTCGGCTGGTACCCGCGATTGCAGCCTCTGGACGGCTGGATTGGGCTGAGGTCGGGTTTCGTTTTCTTATCGCAAAAACGGATGAAGAAGCCGCATCCTGCTGGAGCCAGTTGAAGCGCGAGAATTCCGAGCGACAGTCGATTGAGCGCAGATTGCGGGCGAAGGCATTTCCGCAGGCGGCACAAATTGCAGGTCCAGCGATTGTTCTGTTTCTGGAAGACGGCCATTCGGGCGTCCATGGGATTACGGCCAGCCGCGTGGTGGAAGCATTTGGAAAACCTTGCGCGATCTTCGCTCCGCAGGGACAAGGCGCGCGGGCGACTGCGCCGGCGTTGGCAACGGAATCGGACTCTGGCAACGGGATGGGGCTCGCCAGTGGATCGTTTCGGTCAGTGCCTGGGGTCGACGTGCAGCGCGCGCTGAAAGAGATTGCAAGTTCCTATCCAGATTTATTGGTGGCCTTTGGCGGCCATTCGGCGGCGGCGGGCGCAACCATTCGCGTGGTCGACATGGAGCGGTTTCGGCAGGCTTTCACATTCGCAGTTGCAGAGCAAACCGGAGGCGCGGTGGCGACAGGCCCGACTCTTTGGACGGATGGCGAACTGGATGCCGGCGCACATGACTTGAAAAGCATTGAAGCGCTGGAGGCGATGGGGCCGTTCGGGCGCGGGTTCGAAGCACCGCTCTACTCGGGGGCATTTCGGGTGGCCAACTATCGTGCGCTGAGCAATGGCCGCCACGGACGCCTGCGCTTGCAGCGCGATAACCTGATACTGGAAGCAGTCTGGTTTTCAATTGATACTGCGCTGGATCGACCACCGGTCGTGGGGGACATCATGAACATTGCCTATCGATTGACGCGGCACGAGTTTCGCGGGCATATGGAAGTGCAGGCCACGATTGTCGCTGGCACGTTGCAATCAGCTACACGCTGAATCTATTTAGCGATCGAGCGAACTGGATGCCGATACGCTGGCGTGAACCACAGCCTGCAGGCTGGCGATGGGATGGAAGTGCAACGGCCGCACGCAGAACAGTGTTCCCACCACTAACAACAACGAGGCCAGTGCAACCCGCAGCTGGCGATTCGGCAATCGCGGTGCAACGCCGCTGCCGACAAGAGCCCCGAAAAATCCGCCGAGTACTAGCTTGAGCAGAAGCCCGCTGTCGTAACTTCCGCTGAACACGTGCATGCCGCCGCCGACCAGAGACAGGCAAAGTCCGAAGACAAGATCGGTGCCGACTACCTGCGATGCATCCAGCGTGGTCATGCTGAGCAATGCGAGCGTGCCCAGCGCCCCGGCCCCTGAAGATGAAAAGCCAACCTCTGTACCAATCGGCAGCATAAGTGCCGCAATCCATGCGGGATGAGTTTTTCTTGCTCGGGTTGCCGACGGTGGACGAAGGTTTCGGTACAGGTGCCAAGCCGACGACGCGACAATGATGCTGCCCAGCGCGACATATAAAATGTTCTGCTCGCCGTGCCGCACCACGCGACGAAACAGCACCACGCCGAGAATCACACCGGGTAGACCACCTAACAACATCCAGCCGACGACGCGATAGACCACCTGCTTGCGCCAGATCTGGACGGGCACAACGATCATTTTTACGATGGCGGAATACGCCAGGGCTGTGCCGACACTGAGCTCAATGGGAACATGCAAAAACAGGATCAGCAAGGGAGCGGTAATGGTGCCCGCGCCGACGCCGGTGACTGCAATTGCAAACGCGATGACAAATCCAATCGCCAGTTCCATCGTGAGCTCGTTCTAAAAGTTTTGCCGTGAAATGGGATGCGAGACAGGCAGGAAAGGACCCGCGCTCGCAAAAGATGCGGCCGCAGGGTTCTAGATTTCTAGGAGACTGAAGAGGAGATCGTGGAACTATCGACAGTGCTCACACCCTGGGCCGGCAACGCTGCGACAACAACAACAGCGAACCTGGAACCGACACGTCAGGGTACAAAGCCGGATAGCCATGACATCTCTAGAATGTCGGATGCGGGCCAGGATGTCAATTCGCAAGCGGCGCGAACTGCCCAGGTTGACGGCACACAAGCATCCGGTTACACTCTGAAAACATGATTCTCGGACGCGCATTTTCGTGTTGTTGGGATGCTTCCGGATGCACTCCGTGTATGGAGTTGCGTCGTTGAGCTAACCTTCGTTCGCCCCTTGCGCAATGGTGCCGCCGGGTCGACCCGAGCGGCTTTTCTATTTGCAGCGGAGATTCCAATCAACCAACGAGATCGTCAAGATCAACCGAAATCCATGATCACTTCCCGCCACTTCCGCCGACTCTTTTGTGCTCCCAGCACATCGATCTGTTGTTGTTGATCGACTGATCCGTCTTTTTCCCCGACTCTCATTTCATCCTGATTTTTTGCCCAACATCGAAGGAGACCTCCGTTGATGCAGCGTTCTCGTCGCAGCACTATTTCTATTTGGCTTCTATCCTTTGTCATTGTCGCAGGCCTGTTCTCGCTCCCTCACGCTCACGCTCAAGTGGTTGGCGCAACCATTTCAGGCACGATCCGGGACTCTTCCGGCGCGGCAGTCGTGGGCGCCCAGGTAACAGTTATAGATCAAGAAACCGGAGCAGTTCGCAACCTGGTGAGCGACTCGGCAGGCGTGTATTCCGCGCCTTCGCTCCCGGTGGGCCGCTACAAGGTGACCGTCGAGAAACCGGGCTTCAGCACGCGGTCCGAAACCGGAATCAACCTGGTCGTGGGACAGAGCACCGTGGTCGACCTTTCGCTCTCCGTCGGCAAGTTGCAGCAACAGATCTCGGTCACCGATGTGCCACTCGCCATTAATACTACGACTCAGCCAACCTCTGGCCTGGTGAGCGCGCGACAGGTGAAAGAGCTGCCGCTGAACGGGCGCAGTTACGATGAACTGATCACTCTGAACCCTGCCTCAGTGAACTACACGGGGGAGCGATCCGGTGCGGTCGGCACGTCAAATTCCTCTCCGGGCAATATGTTTTCCGTGGCAGGGCATCGACCGCAAGACAACTTATACCTGCTGAATGGAATTGAATATACAGGGGCTTCGGAGATCAACGTGACTCCGGGAGGAGTGAGCGGAGAGTTGCTGGGCGTGGATGCGGTGCGCGAATTCAACGTGGTCTCTGACACCTACGGAGCGGAATACGGGAAACGAACCGGCGCGCAGATCAGCATCGACACGGAATCTGGCACCAACCAACTGCACGGCAGCGCGTTTGAGTTTCTACGAAACAGCGCACTGGATGCGCGCAATTATTTCGACCAAGGAAATATTCCCATTTTCCAGCGCAACCAGTTTGGAGGCGCGCTGGGTGGACCGCTGGTGAAGAATAAACTTCTGCTCTTCGGCAATTACGAAGGCTTTCGGCAGAATTTGGGACTATCAGATGTGACGCTGGTGCCCGACAATGCTTCTCGCGCGGCGGCTGTCCCTGACGTTCAGCCATTGCTGGATTTGTGGCCGGTGCAGAATGGACCGGAGTTGGGCGGTGGCATCGCGGAGGCCTACAGTCACCCGCTGCAACGCATTCGAGAAGATTTCGGCACAACTCGCCTCGACTACAACATTTCCGCGGCAGATACAGCGTCCGCCGTTTACACAATTGACGACAGCACGGCGACCACACCAACCATCAATCCGCTGAGCACGGATTATGAAACGCTTCGCGAGCAGGTTTTAAGCGCACAAGAAGAGCATGTGTTTTCATCCAGCATGTTGAATACGTTTCGTGTCGGTTTTTCCCGCGCTAGCTTTTACTTCACCGGAGAAACGCCCGTCGATCTACCCGGCTGGGTTGCAGGGAAGCCGATTGGTGCAGTGGTTGTGGGCGGCGGTACAGCGTTGAACGGCGCCTCCCAGATCAGCGGCGCGGGTACAAACGCCGGCAGCAATTTGAATGTCGCACGCAATTTGTTTACCGTCGCCGATCATGTTTACATCTCTCGTGGAAGAAACCAAATTGAGGCCGGAGTGTGGCTGCAGCGCATCCAGTCCAACAGCAATCTTGCGCAGGATCAATATGGCCAGGCATCCTTCGGCAGCCTGAGCGCCTTTTTGCTCGGCAACGTTTCCACGCTCACGGTTGTTCCCTCGCCAACAGAGCTTGGCTGGCGATCACTGGAAGGTGCAGGGTTTGTGCAGGACACGTTGCACCTGTTACCAAATCTGGAGTTGCGCGCGGGGTTCCGTTTCGAGTCCACCAACGGCTGGAACGAGGCCCAGGGTCGCGCTTCCAACTATATTTTCGACTCGCAGGGCGTGCTGGAAACGGCGCCACGGGTTGCCGATTCGGCCTTCACAAAGAATCGCGCAAAATTCCTGCCGGAGCCACGCGTCGGCGTCGCCTGGCAGCCAAAGGGAAACGGGAACACGGTGATTCATGCCGGCGTTGGTATCTACGAGTCGTTGCTGGACAGCCTGGATTATCGGCTGGATCAGAACGCTCCATTCAACACCACGCAGACGCTGAAAAATGTGGCGGTGTCTCAGCTGCACTTTGTTCCCGGCGCACCACCACCTGCAGGCAGCAAGGTTTCACCCAGTGGAATTCAATCGGACGCTTATACGCCGAGGTCGCTGTCTTACTCCGCCAGCTTTGAACAGAAACTCGCGTCCGATACGTCACTCATCCTGGGCTACATTGGATACCACGGTTCCCATCAGATGCTTTCAGAAGATGTGAATGAGCCGATCCCGACCATTTGCCCGGCATCGCCATGCCCCGGCACGTTGCCGGCTGGCACTGTCTACTATCCCGCAAATGCGCCCAATGCAAATCCGCAATTAGGCGCCAGCACGACCTGGGTTTCCGATGGAATCAGCAACTACAACGCGCTAACGGTCGATCTGAACCGGCACTTCCAACATGGTTTTCAAGTGCGTGGTGTCTACACCTGGTCGAAAAGCCTGGACGACGGAACTGCGTGGAACAGCAGTGTCGGCGCCAATGCGCCCGGATTTGTGATGTATCCCAGCGATCCAAAATTGGATTACGGACGCGCGAATACCGACGTTCGCAATGTCGCTGTGATCAATTCCACGTATGAGCTGCCCTTCGGCCAAGGCAAGCGATTCCTGGGCAACCTGCGTGGCTGGCAGCAAAAAGCCATTGGCGGATGGACGGCTAGTGAGATCGCCACGCTGCAGTCCGGGTTCCCCTTCACGCCGCAGCTCGGGTTCAACCCAACCAACAACGGAGACAGCCGCGATCCGATTCGTCCGTCGGTCAATCCGGAGTTTCGCGGAAACGTCGTTCAGGGCGGGCCAACGCAATACTTCAATCCGAACGCGTTTGTGGTGCCATTTCCAGGCACCTATGGGAATCTGAGTCGCAACACGCTGACTGGCCCGGGAATTTCTGAACTGGATCTTTCGCTGCGAAAGAATACGGCGCTCACGCAAAAAGTGAATCTCCAGTTTCGGGCAGAATTCTTCAACATTCTGAACCGTACGAACTTCGGCACCCCCAATACCGTGGTGTATGCCTCCGATACAGCGACTCCGTCCCCGACGGCCGGGTTGATCACAACGACCTCGACGACCTCGCGGCAGATTCAGTTCGGAGCGAAGCTGCTGTTTTAGAAAGAGAGTCGCTGCGTGGCGGTTTGCGTCGGGCCGCTGCGCAGTTTCTCTCCTCACGCTGCGTGCTTGATACCAGGCGAACGGCCAGCAAAAACGCCGCCCCCCATGGATGCGCAGCGGCGTCATTGGCAGTACGAAAAGAATCCTTACTTTTTCGAATTCATCGGCAACGGCTGCAATATTTCATCCAGCATGTCGGGCTTGGAGTCGACGCGCTCCAAATGCGGATAGCGTTCGCCTCCGTGATAATCAATCTTGACGTCGCGGAAGTAGGCCGTATTTTCGACGATCAACTCAATCGGCGCCTGACTGGTTTTGGAATTGCGAATGGCGTCGTGCATCAACGCGTCAGTGTAAGCGCGTCCATTGACCGCGACGATTTTCATTCCCGGGCCTAGGCCTGCTTTGTATGCCGGCGAATAAAACAGCACATCGCGCAGCACACCCTGGTGAGAAATACGCAGGCCGAGCGAGTACCAGGCATTGACGCCTCGCAGTGCCTCCATGGACTCTTCCATCGAGTTGGGTGTATCCGAATACGTCAGGCGATAGCCTCCATTTTCGATTCCGCCCAGCGGCGCGTGATCTACCTTGGTCGTCAATTTCTCTGTCAGGAATCCTGCCCAATCGTATGGCTGCACCGCATTCAGATTGTTCACGATATCTTCAAAAGTGTAAGGCACGGTGATCGGACCGGTATTGCCGTTCAGGCCAAGGAATCGCACGCAGAAATCATCCAGCGATTTTTTGCTATGGCTCTGCTGGCGAATGATAGTGTCGACTTGCAACCAAAGCAGCTCGCCCTCAGGATAATAGTCGACGCTGCGACGCCAGTTGCCCCACTGACCGCTGGCTCCATACAAAGTTTGCGCTGCTGTGGCCGTATCCTGCAGGTCGCGCCAGGTGCGCCCCGGTCGATTGTCGAGGTTGGCAGCCGAATCTGCCAAGGCGTCGCGATATTGATCGTCCGTCCACAGGCCGCTGCGAGCTGTCAGTACGTCGCCGAGATATTCTGTGAGGCCTTCATACACCCACAGCAGATTGCCCTTCATCGGTGTCTGAAAATCCGGCGAGAGCAATCCTTCAGGGCGACGATATTTTCCATTCCACGAGTGAGTGAATTCATGCGGCAGTAAGCCGGCTTCCAGCACATCCAGATTGGGATCGAGGAAGGTCTTCTCCGGCACGCGATCGTCGTTCGACTGATGATGTTCCAGCCCGAAATGCGCGACCTGATCGCTCAGCGTCATCAGAAAGTGGTAGCTGTAGTAGTGGTGCGACTGGTACAGCGCGCTGGCCTGCCGCACCAGGTCATTGAATCCCGCAAGCATTTGCGCAGGAACTTCCAGGTCTTCCGGGCCATCGGCGGCGAGATCGAGATAATGCTTCGGAGAGATTTCCGGCGCTAATGGGATTTCGCGGAAATAGCGGCCAGAGAGCACGGGTGAGTCCACAAGCTCATTCAACGGGACAGTAGCGAAGTGAGTCGTGGTGCCTTCCGTGCCGGTGGTTGTCAACGCAGTCGCAAACTTCCAGCCGGTTGGCAGTATGATGCTGGGCGTCACCTGCACGTCTTTCGCGGAAGCAACCTGCGGCCACACCATCACTTCATTCCAGCTGATCATCGCCAGATTTTCGCTGGTGGAAGCGCCGGCGGAAAAGCCAACCGGACCGGCAGTCGCCAGAAAATCATCGTGTACATGCAATTCCGTCACGCCCTGGGGCACGCGCAGATGGAACTTGAACATATCGACGCTGTCGCGCACCCAGGGCAGCGTCTGGCCATTGGCCTTGATGACGAGGCCTGCAAGGTCGTCGATGGGACCGGAGGCTTCGTGCTCGCCTGGAATCCATTTCGCGTACACCAGGCTCAGGTCGCCTGGTTGCACCGGGATCACCAGGTCCGCGTGCAGCATCTTGCGTGGCGCGTCGGTCGCATCCACGGTGATGGTGATGGGTGTCGCTGAAGCCGGCTGCGTGGACGTTGCGGCGGCTTGTGCAAAACTGCTGTGTGGAAGTATCGCCGCAACGGCAAAGGCTGCAAAAGCAAGAGAAATGTTTAGGCGCATAGAACTCCTGAAATGGTCGGTGTGCAGACGAAGCAACAGTGTAATGCAGCGCGCAGACATCGGGCACAGAATTTGCCTATCGCTGGCTGGCTTTGCCTGCGCGTACCTTCGCGTTGAATTCTTCGGACTCGCCTTTCGCAACTGTGAGGGAAGTCCATTCGGCGTGCTGGAAATGTTTAGCCAGCAGAACAATCTGACCGCAATGGTAGGAGTAGTGCGCAATCTGGCGGTTGATGGCTTGCATGACGGAATGCGCCTCGCCGCGAATCAGGACGGTGTGGGCCAAGTCCGCATCCGTCAAGGATTCGAGCGCCTGGAACAGGCAATCCCAGCCCTCTTCCCACATCTGCAGAAGGGCCTCTCTGGTGGAAGGAGGCTGCTCAAATTCGCGGTCGCGATTGCGCCACGGTTTTTCACCGTCCTCTGATAAAAAGTTCGTCCAGCGGGATTTCATATTGCCCGCCATATGCTGCATGACGATGGCAATGGAGTTCGCGTCCTCGTCGAGCAGTTGGTATAGCTGCAGATCCGTGGCTTGAGCAATGGCGCGCTCCGCAAGCTTCTTGAAATGGCGGAACAGGTGGGTCGAATCCTCGAGATAGGAAGTGGTGAATTCCAGTGCCATGATGCGATTTTCTCAGAGAGGATCGATCGGGGCGCCGCTCCTTCCCATGCGTGGCCGTCGGCAGTGGTACCCTACCGCCATGCCGCGCGGTTTTTTTATCTCGTTTGAAGGACTGGATGGCTCTGGCAAATCTACCCAGCTTCGCCTGTTAGCGCGCACCCTGCAAGCGCAAGGCCGGGTTGTCACGACCACTCGCCAGCCGGGCGGAACAGAATTGGGCGATCAGATTCGCGCGGTGTTGCTGCATTCCGCCACGCAAAACGTTGCTCCGCTGGCGGAGATGGCGCTGATGTTTGCCGACCGCGCTCAGTCGATCCACGAGATTATTCTGCCGGCTTTGGCAGAAGGAAAAATTGTTCTGTGCGATCGATTTACCGATTCCACCGAAGCGTACCAAGGTGGTGGACGCAACCTGGGGAGCGCGCCGGTGCTGGAATTGCATCGCGCCGTTTGCGGAGATCTGTGGCCCGACCTGACAATCTTATTGCTGCCGAACCTGGAGGCTTCGCTTGCTCGAGCGCGGAGACGGAACGGCCGCCAGATCGCCCAGGGGACAGACGAAAATCGATTTGAAACCGAGGGCCGTGCTTTCTACGAGCGAGTGTTTTTGAAATATCAGGAAATTGCCGCGCGGGAGACTTTGCGTGTGGTCACAATTGCAGAAGATGCATCGGTCGATGCCATTGAAAAGCGTATCGTGGAAATTGTTGAGGAACGATTGGCACGCGTCGCTGCCTCTGTCTGATTGAATCTGCACCTGTGCGCTGATTTCACTTTCCTTCATGGCCAGCCCCTCCCAATCTGCAACTTCGGCACAGCACGATTCGGGGCGCGAGTCTGAGTTATTTCGTTTTCCGCCGGGCCTGCAACGCAATCTGCCGCTCTATTTGTTTCGCCGTTTTTTTCGGCCGGGAAATCCAATCCTGCTGTTTGAACACCTGGCGAAGACGTTTGGTCCTGTTTCGCATTACAAGCTGGGCGGCAGCAACATTGTGTTCATTAACGAGCCGGAACTGATCCGCGAGATACTCGTGACGCAGGCCTCGGCATTCATTAAAGAGCGCACTCAGAACCGGATGAAGATACTGCTGGGCGAGGGTTTAATTACCAGCGAGGGCGATTTTCACATGCGGCAGCGGCGCATCGCAGCGCCTGCCTTTCATCGCCAGCGAATCCAGTCCTACGCCGAAATGATGGTGGAACGCGGAGCCGCGATGCGCGCCAACTGGCAACCGGGACAGACCTTCGACATGTCGGCCGCGATGATGGAGCTGACGCTGGAAATTGTCGCGCGCACACTGTTTGCCACCGACGTGACGGCTGCCATTCGCGAGATCAACGACGAGGTCAACGTGATCATGCGCCTCTACAACTACCTGATCGCCCTGCCGAGGGCGGAGAGTTATTTGCGCTGGCCCATCCCGGGCCTAATTCGGTTTCGCAAAGCGCGGGCTCGGCTGGATGCCCAGGTCTATCGCATGATTGCGGAGCGACGGGCAGCCAATGAAGACCGAGGCGACCTGCTCTCCATGCTGATGACGGCCCGGGATGAGGGGGAAACCGCCGCCGCCGTAGGGCACAGTCGACCTTTGCCTCCGGCGGGGATGAGCGATCGGCAACTGCGAGATGAAGTCATCACGATTTTTCTTGCGGGATATGAGACGGTCGCGAATGCACTGACCTGGACCTGGTATCTGCTATCGGAAAATCCAGCGGCAGCGGAGCGAATGCACCACGAAATTGACGAAGTGCTGCAAGGCAGACTACCGACGCTGGAAGACGTGCCGCGCCTGCGTTACACGGAGATGGTGTTCGCGGAATCGATGCGGCTGTATCCGCCAGCGTGGGCGATGGGAAGGCAATCCACGCAAATTATCGAGTTGGGGCCGTATCGACTGCCCGCGGGAACATATTTTTTCTTCAGCCAATACATTCTGCAGCGCAGTGAAGAATTTTATCCGGAGCCCTTGCGGTTCGATCCCGAGCGTTTCACGCCGGAGCAGAAAGCAGTACGGCCGCGGTTCACCTATTTCCCCTTTGGCGGCGGTTCGCGCCAGTGCATCGGTGAGGCCTTCGCGTGGATGGAAGGCGTGTTAATTCTGGCAACGCTGGCGCAGCGGTGGAGCTTCCACATGGTTCCCGGCCAGGCGGTCGATGTGCAGCCAAAAATTACTTTGCGGCCGAAATATCCGTTGATGATGGTCGCCAAAGAACGTAACGCTAATTCTGCTAGGCTCGAAATGTGAACTTTCGCAGCTTTCTCGGCAATGAAGCGACGGTGCGGCAAGTGCAGGAATCCGCTGCATCCGGACGTCTGCCGCATGCGATTCTGCTTTCCGGGCCAAGAGGCGCAGGCAAGTATTCGTTGGCGATTGCGCTGGCGCAGACGCTGAACTGCCTGGACCCGCAAACTTTCAACGGACTTCCGGATGCCTGCGATGTATGCCACAACTGCACCCGAATTGCCGCCGCGCTGGACCTGGACGTGCGCGTGGCAGAAGCGGTTGAGGCGCGGGAAGACCTGCGCGATGCCGACCGCAAAGACACCCGCATCCTGATCCAGACCCATCCTGACGTGCTGGTGGTGCCTCCCGATCCACCGCAGAACCTGGTCAAAGTGGGCCAGGTTCGATCGCTGATCCACAACGCGCAGCGGGCGCCGTCGGAAGGAAAAGACAAGATCTACATTTTCCCGACCGCAAAATTTATGAGCGAGGCCGCCAATTCGCTGCTGAAGGTGCTGGAGGAGCCGCCGGAGTATGCTCATTTGCTTCTGCTGGCGGAAAATCCGTCGGACCTGCTGCCGACCATTCGCTCCCGCTGCAGCCAGATGCGTTTGCACGCCGTGCCAATGGAGACGCTGGAAAAAATACTGGCCGAGCGGCACCCGGAATGGCCGACCGCTCGACGCACCCTGGTAGCACGGCTGGCGGAAGGGACAATTGGCAGGACGATTTCCTTCAACGCTGACGCTTATCTCGCAAGCCGCAAGGATGCTTTGCTGCTGCTGAGGACGGCGACGGCTGAATTGGACCATTCAGCGCTGTTTCGCGTGACGGAAACCTATCGCGCCGGAGCGGAGGGCCAGCAGAAGACTCAGGATTTGCTGCGCAGCCTCTATCTATTGCTGGAAGACATGATGTTACTGCAGGCTGGACAGTCGGACATGGCGCGCAACATCGACATTTTGCCGGAACTTCGCCGTCTGGCCGAGAGTGTTTCGTTCGATTGGATTGAACAAGCGGTGCGGCGCATTGCAGAGGTAGAGTCGGGTATGCGACGCAACCTGCTGCGTTCGCTCTCCCTGGACGCGATGACCGCGGCTCTCCAGCAGCGGTAGTTCCAAATCAACCTTTCTCGAAAATTAAAAAACAAACACTGCAGTTGGAAAACGTTCGGTCTTCGACTAGCATCGTATTCATTCAGCAGAATCAATTGGGTTGATGATCTCTCCTCCACCTCAGTCCCGGAGGTTAAAACCTGGCACTGCTGTCCGTTCGAATGATTCCATGCCATTGCCCAAGCCCAAACCGGTCGAGCGCACCGCCGTCGTGGTGGCAGTACCCGCGACAACGCAGCCAATCAGCGATTTTTCCGGGCAACGGCGTTTGATCCGGCCAAACCTTGCGTTACGGTCGGGTCCGCCCCGCCAGACCACGATCTTTGGCCATGGCCCAGCATTGACAGCCCGCGCCATGCCAGACGGCACTGTCGAAGATAGCTCTCACGCCGAGGTCTTTTATTTCCAGAAACAGATTCAGGCGCAGACGCGAATGATCGTGATGCTGGAAAACGGAGACGAACTGGAGGGCGTGATTGAGTGGTACGACCGATTCGCCATCAAGCTGCGAAACGTTGGCCGTGGCGGCCCGCAAAGCGGCGCCCGAACCCGCGTACTGGTCTATAAAGACAGCATTCGCTACATCTATAAAGCTGGCGAAAATCTACCTCAAACCATGTCGTAGGGGTACTGCGACGCGCAAGCAGGCTATTGTGCGCGAGCGGCCTTCAGCAGGCGATCGCGAATGGCCGCACCCAAGCCGGAATCGCCCGGCAATGGGCATAGAATGACCTCCGCTCCCATCCCATCCAGCGTTCGCAGGCCGGCGAACAGGCGCTGTGCCAACTCCTGATCATCCTCCCAGCTACCCCAGGCAAAATGGATGCCGCGAAATCCATCGGGCAACGGCCAATCCGCAGGCAGCAGAACGCCAATTTTCCGCGCGGTATTCAACTGTTCCTGCACCGCCTGCAGCCATTGCTTCTGGCGGTCGTTTTCCGTGTGCTCGCTCATATCTAGCAGGATGACGCAGGCGTTGGGCGCGTAGTGGCGCATGTCCACACCTGGGGATGGCAGGGATTCTGGTAGCTGTGGCGGGGTGGCGACGGTCGTCGACGGTCGATAGAGAACAACTGGCCCGGCAATCGATTTAATCTCCTTGGCAGGGATCGCGCCGGGGCGATAGAGAATGGTTTCGTGGTCGCGAACTTCGATCACCGTCGACTCCACGCCGCACCAGGCGGGACCGCTATCCAGCACCAGATCGATGCGGCCTTCGAGGTCCTCCAACACATGCAGTGCGGTGGTGGGGCTGGTATGGCCGAAGCGATTGGCGCTAGGCGCCGCGATGGGTAGGTTGGCTGCGTTGATCAGCGCCAGCGCAACCGGGTGCGCTGGCATGCGAACGCCAACGAGGTCGCGCCCGGCAGTCACAATCGAAGGCACAGCCGGCTGTTTCGGCAGCAGGATGGTCAACGGGCCGGGCCAGAATTGATCCATGAGTGCATCAATTTTTTGCTGGGCATTTCCGGGAGCGCGAGCCGCAACCTTCGCCAACATGTCGCGGTCGGCGATGTGGACGATCATGGGATCCCAGGCGGGCCGCTGCTTGGCGAGAAAAATCTTCTCCACTGCGGCTGGATCAAGCGCATTTGCCCCCAGACCATAGACCGTCTCTGTAGGAAACGCCACTGTACCGCCGGAACGGATGACTTCCGCAGCCTGGGAAAGAGCGGTTCGCGCGGTTGCAGACGAAGTGGACTCGACAGAAATCTCCAGCCGAACTGTTTTGTTGGCGGTCATAGGGTTTGCGAAGGCTGCGTGCGCAACGCAAGCCTGCCGTCTTCCATCCTAATGTGTCAAATGATCTATTCGTGCAAGTGGCCCGTATCTGCGAAACTATGGGTATGACCGGGGAGACGGCGACAGGCAAGATGGAAACAGAAATCAAAGTCCGATTGACAGATCGCGGTGGCTTCACCACCCAGCTGCCGAGGCTGGGGTTTCATCTGCAGACGGCGGAGACGATGGAGCGCAATGTGCTGTTTGACAAACCGGACGGCGAGTTGCGGCAGCGCGGGGAACTGCTGCGCATCCGTCAGTATGGCGACCGCTGGATCTTGACCCACAAAGCGCCATCGGAGAGCTCTGCGAACAGTTCTCATAAAGTACGCGCCGAAACAGAAACCGAGATTGAGGACGGTCGTCCGCTCGCCGCTATTTTCGAGCGGATGGGGTTTTCTCCCACGTTTGTGTACGAGAAGCTTCGGACAGAGTGGGCCGATAACGAGGGCCACGTCGTCGTCGATGTAACTCCCATTGGAGACTTCGCCGAGTTGGAAGGCAGCTCAGAGTGGATCGATCGAATCGCCGCTAAGCTTGGCATCTCGCCGGCAAATTACATGAAGGCAAGCTATGGTCAGCTGTTCCAGGAGTGGAAGCGTGCGACCGGCCATCCGGCGGTGAATATGACGTTCGCCGAAATTGGGAATCAGGAAGCCCATCCAGCGACGCGATAGATTCTGTGCAGGATTTCCTCAGATTTTTCTGATGCACACAAGCGAGTTTGGTTTAACGTCTCATGTGGAACGGATGTTCCGCCGATACTGTTGGGAGACATTCCGGCTGAGACGAACACCCTGAAAGGAACTGGATGCAATCTGGGCAGAAAGCACTGTTGACGAAGACAGAGAGAGCAAAGCGCGGTAAGGCGAATAGCAAAACTCACAAACATTTGATCTCTGAAAAGAAAGTTGCGCCTCGCAAGAAAGCGGCAGCCAGCGCAAAGACCGGCGCATCGAAATCTCCTTCTCCGAGTGCCACGCTGAACGGAAGTAAGGGCGGAAAAGTTGCGCTCGTTTCCTCCAAGCTCGCATATCAGGGACCTCTGTTCGACGTGTACACCGACTATGTTCGTGAACCGGAAGGCGAGACAGCTCGTCGCGATGTCATCCGGCACTCGGGTTCGGTTGTGATTCTTGCGGTAGATGACACACGCAATCCGGCCGATCCAATGATCGTCGTCGAACGCCAATATCGCCATGCCGCCGGTCAGTATATGTGGGAAATTCCGGCGGGTCGCAAGGAGCCGGAGGAAGATGTGCTGCCGGGCGCGAAACGCGAACTGCTGGAAGAGACCGGATACATCGCCAAGCGTTGGACTAAGATCGCGCGGTTCTACGTAAGTCCAGGGTTTCTGGGTGAGTGGATGCAAGTGTATCTGGCAGAGGGATTGAGTTGCGGAGAATCCGCGCCGGATGAGGATGAATATATTCAGCACCAGCAGATTCCACTATCGCAGGCATTGGAGTGGGTGGACAGCGGAAAAATTATCGACGCGAAATCCATCATCGCGATTCTGATGTACGTGCGTCGTCGCGCCGCTGGGATTTCCTAACAACGATTCCCATATCGGCACTCTCACGGCATCGTCCACTTGGGTGCGCGCGCATTTTTCCACAGTAAACATGATCTCTTGGGCCAGAAAAAACATCGGGCGATCTATCTTTCGCCATTTCTTCTGTCCCGCATTCATATTTTTTTTATTCTCTGCATAACAATTCGGTGCTTCCTACGTCTATATCGGCAGGATCCCTTGGCGGTTTCCGATCTGTAGATTAGAGGTGCGTGTTCCGTGTCTCAGCACAAAGGCAAAGTGAAGTGGTTCAATAATGCTAAAGGGTTCGGATTCATTGGGCGCGACGATGGTCCCGATGTGTTCGTGCATTACACAGCAATTCAGACGGACGGGTATAAGAGCCTGAAGGAAGGCGATCCTGTCGAGTTTGACATCGTGCAGGGAGATAAAGGACCGCAAGCGGATCAGGTGATGCGCTTGCAAGACGCGGTCCACGAGACGATGCGAAGCTAACGCTCATCTCCACAGCCGTTTTCTTGAATTGCAGGAGCTTTGCAATGGACTGGGTTCGTGTGCGCTCACCTGCGTGTCACGCATCTGAAACAATCCCGGCCGCAGTTGGGGTGCGACCGCATGCAACATAAGTTTTCATTCAATATGGTTTCCTGACCCGGCCCCTGCGCCGGGTTTTCATTTTTGTCGGCTGAGTGCGATGATGCCTTCGAGGGCTTGGAATTCTTGCCCGGCTTGTTCGCCATGGAAAATCGCCAGATTGCACAAATATTGTCGGAGACTGCCGACCTGCTGGAAGTAAGCGCGGCCGACTCGTTTCGCATTCGTTCGTATCGGCGCGCCGCGGAGGTAGTAGAGCAGAGCACGGTTTCTGTGGGCGCGCTGGCGACGGAACCAAAGAGATTGCTGGAGATTCCTGGCATCGGCAAAGGAATGGCGGCAAATATCGTCGAATTGGAGAAGACAGGCACGCTGAGTCTGCATCAAGAATTGCTGGCCAAATACAAGCCATCGATGCTGGAGTTGTTGCGACTGCCCGGCATGGGCCCGAAAACGGTAGCGCTGTTTTGGGACGCTGCGCAAATTTCAAGCGTCGACGAGTTGGAAACAGCGTGTAAAGAGGGCCGCCTGGATAACCTGCCGCGGTGTGGACCCAAGCAGGTGGCGAAGCTGCTGCAAGGCATCGCGGAATATCGCAAAAACATTGGACGATTCCACTTGGACGACGCCGAGCTGGCGGCAGAAAAGTTGACGGAATATCTGCGAAATTGTCCGGGCATTGATCGTGTGACACCGGCAGGATCATTGCGCCGCGGGCGGGAAACGGTGGGTGACCTGGATTTTCTGATCACCGGTCCGGCCTGCGAAGAAGACCAAGTCGCGGCGGTTGTGGAATACGTCGCCGCCTATCCACCCATCGCCGACATTCTTGGCAAGGGGCAGAACAAAGTGAGCTTTCGGCTGCGGCAAGGCTTGCAGGTGGATGTGCGCATGCTGCCCGAGAAGAGCTACGGAGCCGCGCTGCAATACTTTACCGGCTCCAAACTGCACAACGTGTCAGTACGGCAGCGGGCGTTGAAGATGGGCTACACGCTGAATGAATATGCATTGGCGCGATTGGACGATGGTACTGCGCTACCCAGCCGGACTGAGGAGGAAATTTATGCCGCGCTCGGCCTCGATTGGATTCCCCCAGAACTGCGGGAGGATTTGGGAGAGATTGAAGCGGCCGCGGAGCACAGGCTTCCCAAGCTGATCGAGCAGTCTGAGATTCGCGGCGATCTGCACATGCACACGAATGAGACGGACGGAAAAAACACAATCCGTGAAATGGCCGATGCGGCGCTCGAACATGGTTACGAATATATTGCGATCACGGATCACTCGAAAAACCTTGCTATGACGAATGGCCTGGACGATGCGCGCGCGCTACAGCACATCGAACGCATTCGCGGCGTCGATCGCGCGATGGAGGGGCGGATTCGGGTCTTCCCCGGAATTGAGGTTGATATTCTGGTCGACGGAGCGCTCGATCTTTCTGACGATGTTCTTGCGCAGATGGATGTTGTTGTTGCCAGCGTGCATTCGCATTTTGGCCAGCCGTCTGAACAGATGACGGAACGAATTCTGCACGCGATTGAAAATCCATTTGTCCGAATCCTTGGCCATCCGACCGGACGATTGTTGCTGCGCCGCGAGGCATACGCTCTCGACTTGGATACTATTCTGAAGCGCTGCGCCGAATTAGGAGTTGCGGTGGAACACAATGCTTACCCGGACCGATTGGACCTGAACGATCGCAATCTTCGGCGCGCCTGGGAGCTGGGATGCAAGATTGTTGTGAACACAGATTCGCACCATACCTCGCACCTGGAAAAGATGCGTTATGGCATTCGCCAGCTCCGCCGAGCCGGCCTGAGGGCGGAAGATGTTGTAAACACGAGGTCGGCGGCAGAGGTGCTCAGTGAATTTCGCCCTCGAATTCTCTAAACTTTAGTGTGCTGATTTCCTCGGATTCCGAGTAAACTGCTTGCAACCATGATTACCCCCGAATCTTCAGCTCCCGAGACGTTGCAAGAAGAGTCGTCCCTACCCCCCTCTGCGCGAACCCCAAATGTGGGTGCGCTCGAGATGGATGAGATCGAGCCGACTGAACCCTGGCGCCCGCTTGTCGTTCCCGGGATTATCGTTGTAATAGGCTTGTGTATCGCATGGGCATTCTTTGCATACTTTGGGCGCTCAAAACCAGATGCCTCCGCCAGTTTGCTGCGGCAGTATGTATATCAGGTGCAAGTGGACTCTGGCGCGTCGCCGCAAGGGCCGGGAATGCCGGGGGCGTTGCCGGAGCAGGATGAGACTGTGGTGCTGGTGCAAGCCCGAGTCAACAATATCAGCAAGTATCCGCTTACGCTCTTTGACCTGGTTTCCGATGTGAAGATGCCGGGACAGTCGTCGGGCGATGAAAGCTCCGCCGCACTACCTGAAGATATTGACCGCTTCATGCAGCGCTTTCCGCAATTGACCGCGATGAACATGGCACCGTTGACGCGCCACACAGTCATTCCTCCGGGAGGTTCCGTGGAAGGCCTGATGGTGTTCGCCTATCCCTGGACGAAGGCGCAATGGACTCAGCGCAAGAGCGGGCAAGTCATCATCAGCTTCCAGCACGGACGTTCCGTAGCGCTGCCGTTGCAGTAGGTCGCATTCATCGCGAACACGCGTGATGCAGAAGATCACAGAGCGTCTGTGCGAATCTGATTCCTAACTACGGAACAAACGGCTTGGGTGCATTCTTTGGCGTTGCCAAATATCCAGAAACTTGATTCTTGCCGATTTGATTAACCACCACTTCAAATAACATCGGGTTTTTGCCGGTGTAGAACTGCAGCGGCTCGTCGAGATCGCGATTCTTCTTTTCGATCTTCTTATCGTCGGAATAAATGACGAGCGTGTAGCGCGAATGCTTGACGTCGGCTTTCTTCAACTGCAACTTCACGATCGAAATGGAAGATGCCGGCTGCCCCTTGCGCAGGGTGAATTGAAAATATTCGCGATCCCCCAGGTGCTTCAGGTAATCAAGCTGCTGCGAATTGGTTGCGATCAGGCCGCTCTGCACGCCTAAATCGCCGACAACAGCATGGAGCTGCTGCTCAGTGCTGGCCAGTTCCTTCTGCGTGCTGACGACATCTTTTTTGACGCCGCCCACATCTGTCTGCACGTTGGAAACGGCATGCGAGACGTCTGTCACCTTTTGCTGGGTTGCTGCCTGCTGTCTGGCCATGCGCGCATTCGCCACCTGCTGTTGATGCAGGATGTTTTGCGCCCGCAGCTCAATCTGCTGTTGGGTAATGCCGAGCTTGGCCCCAAACTCGTCGTTGGTCGCCCGCATTTGACGCCATATTTCCGCATCCTGCGCGGACAGACGATCGATGTGCTCCTGGGCCTGGGTCAATTTTGCTTCGGTGGCGTCAAGACGCCCCTGCAGAAAATAACTCCACGCGAGCGCGCCGATTGCCAATAGGAAGGAGAGCCCAGCGATCAAAATCAACAGGCCGGGGGAATTTCTCTGCTCCCCGTATAAGTCGTCGTCTTCAGGCATTTCGAAAGAACTCCTCGCATCGTGCGATGCGGATGCAGCGGAACAAGTGATTCAGGACACTTCGGGTGCGGTCGAACGGCACACACTAGATTTTCACAAAAACAAGGGTCGCACAAATGATGAAGGTATGAGGAGTAGCCGCGCCAGGGCCACAACTGCGGCGATTCATACGAGCCGTGGGAGTCGAAGCCTGAAGTAACCTGCGAAAGGGTACATGAGACGCTGTCTAGCATGACGAACCGCTGGCTTGCATTGTAGTATCGAGGGTAGGAGTGTAGGGCGGACTGGCACCGGATTCTGCACACAGAAAAATTTGTCTGGAGAACACGAACATGGCTATGACTGCCGCGGCACGCGGGTTGGAAGACATTGTTGCTTCCGACTCAGGAATTTGTCTGATCGACGGAGACGCGGGCGTTTTGGCCTACCGCGGCATTGATATTCATGAACTGGCGGAAAAGTCGACCTTTCCTGAAACGGCGTATCTATTGTGGTTTGGCCGTCTGCCTACCAAGTCGGAACTTGCTGACTTCAATCAACAACTGACCGCCGCACGTGCACTACCACCTGAAGTGGTGCGGTTGCTGGAAGAATTGCCGAAGGATGCATTGCCGATGGCGGCACTTCGCACCGCAGTTTCGGCGTTAAGCATGTACGATCCCGACCAGGAAGGAATGTCGCACGAAGCGAATGTGCGCAAAGCTTTTCGTCTGACCGCTCAAATTCCTATGATCGTCGCGGTTTTTGACCGCGTGCGCAAGGGCAAGTCGATCGTCGCGCCCGATCCGTCGCTCAGCCATTCCGGTAATTTTTTATGGATGTTGAACGGGGTAAAGCCTTCCGCAACGGCCGAACGCGCATTGGATGTTGCCCTGATTCTGCACGCCGACCATGAATTTAACGCCTCCACCTTCGCTGCTCGCGTCATCGTCGCCACGTTGTCTGACATGCATTCGGCGATCACCGGAGCCATCGGAGCACTGAAGGGATCACTGCACGGTGGCGCGAATGAAGCGGTGATGCGCATCCTGTTCGCCATCGATCAAGCGGGTGCCGATCCAGTGGAATATGTACGGCAGATGCTGGCCGACAAAAAGAAAGTACCCGGCTTCGGGCATCGCGTATATCGCACCGAAGATCCAAGAGCGACGCATTTACGCCGCATGTCGCAGGATCTGGGACGTGCCGACGGCAATCCAAAATGGTTCGACATGTCGCGCAAGATTGAACTCTTCGTGAAGGAAGAGAAGAAACTGAACGCCAACGTGGATTTCTATTCCGCGTCGACCTACACCACGCTGGGTATTGACGTCGACTTGTTCACGCCGATCTTTGCGGTGAGCCGCATCGCCGGATGGTCAGCGCACGTGATCGAGCAGTTCGAGGACAACCGACTGATTCGCCCGCGCGCCGAATATACCGGGCCAGCCTATCCGAACAAATACGTGGCCATCGAAAACCGATGACCGTTGGCAATTGCGTTACCTTTTAATGGTTGAACTTGCCTGTGGATATCTGGCCAGCAGGAGTTGCGCTTCGTCAATATTCAGCGGCTCAAGATTCAGCGAGAATGAGATGCCCTGTCCTCGCGGTATACTTGCACGGAAATAATAGGTTTGATTTGGCTTCGCATCGAATCCGTACACTGCGATCAAGTTGTTGGAGCTTCCCATCCCTGCCTGCCAGCTGACACATAGGTGGCGCCGGCCCGCATCGGCGGGAAAAAATATGTAGGAATCGCCCTGGTCCGCACCGACCCATTTTCCATCCATTGCCACCCGCACCGTAGGCCTGTTGATTCTGCCTGTATCCGCCCAATCCCAGTCCTCGATGACGTATATCTGCGCTTTCCCGGCTTCTGCTTGCGCTAGCGGATGCTGTTTGGCATTCGTCTTCACATCGAATTTCACGTCGAATGAACCGCACGCGGATTCGGCTTGTTTCACTGTGGGTGCATTTTGCGCAATGGCGAATGGCGTTACAACAAGGCAGATAAAGAAACTGCACATCCATTTCATTGAAATTTCCTCGATAACTTGAGTTTCTGTCGATTTAGGTCGGCCGTCACTTCGCGCTGTTTGACGTTATGACACAATAGAAGGTTTGGTCGAGGCCCCTTTCCTATGAGTATGAACCTGCTTCGCTCTGCGTTAATTGCGCTGTCGCAGAACAAATCGTTGCGCTCGTTTGCCGAGCAGTCCCGCATGGGCCAAAAAATGTCTGGACGATTTATCGCGGGCATGCATGTTTCGGATGCCCTGCGTGTCGCCGAGACGCTGAACCGCGAGGGCATTCCGGTTTCGCTCGACAGCCTGGGAGAAAACGTCTCCACCGAGAAAGAGGCGCGCCGCGCCGCCGAAATCTATCACCAACTGCTGGATGCCATTAAGCAGCGAGGATTGCACGCCAATGTCAGCGCGAAGTTGACCCAGATGGGCATGAACATCAGCCCAGCCATCGCGCGGCAGATTACCAGCGAGCTGGTCGACCACGCAGCCGCGACCGACAATTTTCTGCGCGTCGACATGGAAGGCAGCGATCTGACGCAGGCGACCATCGACATAACCCGCGAGATTCATGCCATGCCCAATCATACGGGTCGCATCGGAACGGTGCTGCAGTCGTATCTCTATCGATGTGAGGAAGACGTAAACCTGCTGCTGGCCGATCGCATTCGCATTCGGCTGTGCAAAGGCGCATATAAAGAACCGCCGACGGTGGCATTCCCCGATAAAGCCGATGTGGATGCCAACTATCTGAAACTGACGAAAATTTTGCTGACCAGCGGCGTCTTTCACGGACTGGCAACGCACGATGAAGCGATCATCCGTGCAACCAAGAAGTTTGTGGAAGAAGAAGGGATCGACAAACGCAGCTTCGAGTTTCAAATGCTGTACGGGGTACGCCGCGACCTGCAAACTTCTTTGGCGAAGGAAGGCTACGGCATGCGCGTCTATATTCCGTTCGGCACGGATTGGTATCCATACTTTATGCGCAGGCTGGCAGAACGTCCGGCCAATGTTCTGTTCATCGCCAAGAATTTGCTGAAGTAGGCGCGGCAAGCAAAGAAGTACCGGAAAAGTTGCAGACTCTCGGACCTCAGCGCTTCAAGGCGTTTCCCAGCAGTTTATCGTCCAGGGACTAAAAGCAGGGCCTACCCCAGTGCTGAGGTGCGAGTCCAGCCTCAGCGTTAACAATTCCCAACGGCTAGTAGTCTTCGTCGTAGCGGCGGGTTCTACGATCGCCGCGGCGGTCACCACCACCACGCAGCAGATCCAAAGTCGCGCGGATAGTGTTCATCCATCCGCCAATCTGCCGCAGCGGCGCCATGATATTGTCCTGAATGGTGCGGGTTCCGCGAGCGATACCATCCAGCGTGTCCGTGACCATGTTATCAATACGAGACACCTGGAAGCGTGTTTTTCCGGTTACGTCTGTCACCACGCCGTCAATATGGTTCACTTGATTGCGCAGCGTCTCCGTTGCCTTTTGAACGTTCTCGGTAATGGCGCGCATGCGCGGAGTTAAGTCGTCGAGCGTCTCCATGATGTCCGCGCTGGACTCAACGATGGTGTGCACTTCGGCTTGCAGCCGATCTGCCTGCTCCATGATTTTGGCTTGAGCCGCCTTGGCAGCGACGGCAAACACTACCAAGACAATCGTCTGCAAAACAACGGCAAACGTAACTACCCCAGTAAATACAAGGAAAACCGTCGATCCGGTTGGCATGAAGCCCCCTCATTACGAAATTTGCGCTAGCAGACGCTTGACCCGACCGTGGCCCCATCGGGCGAAATCCGCTGAAAGGGAGCCGAAGTCAGTGGCCTGAGCACAAGTGTAGAACCGCAAGGCACAACTATACCAACGGCAGCAGGAACCGCAAGGCGCACCTGCCTTTGAGATGCATTAAAAGCGATTTTCGGCTGCACCGCCATGAAACGGCTCTTCTTCATCGTTCACGTGGTGTTCAGCCTCAGAGCGGCTGCCGGCAACACGGTCCACAATGCCGCTCCAGCGTTCGCGGCCCTTCTCGGCGGCTTCCTTGCCACGCTCAGCAAACTCGTTCACCTGCTCACGGCCTCTGTCGACCACGGAATTGATTTGCTCACGCGCCTCTCGGCTGCGGGCGGTTACATAATCCTTTTTATCCTTCGCGCTAGTCATCAAGCCTTCACGAAGTTCTTTGCCTGCCTTGGGGGCAAACAAAATACCGAGCAACGCACCTAAGCCAAGGCCTGCGATAAACCAACCAATTCCTGTCGTTTCCTGTTCTGGCATTTGCTTATCTCCTTCGCGTAGTGGAGGAATTACGCGATCATCTGGATAGTAGCAAATGGATATTGGCCCGGCAATGTGCAGTTGGGTTCCCCATTTGCCCTGAAATTAGGTCACGGTGCGGCCAAAAAGCGGTGATTTCTGCCCCTGACTGGTGGCCCAATGACCCAGGCTCACGGCGATGACTCGGGTTAAAGTCTGCGCCGAAGCCGCGCCTCGCGGGCAAATCCTTACCGGATTTTCATGCCAGGAAGATTATAGTAAAGGCAAGAACCTGCATGGTCTCGCGACCAGGGTAGCCTTTGTCCGAGTCCTCGCCCAGACGGCGAGGGCGCCTGATTCTCGTTCTTCCCCAACTGCATCTAACGTAACGTTAAAGGGGAATTCATGATCGACTCGCCTCACGAACATCCTTCTGCGTACTTGACGTTCACTTTGCACGCGCATTTGCCGTATGTGGTGAACCATGGAACTTGGCCGCATGGTTTGGAATGGTTGCTGGAGGCCGCTGCCGAGACCTATTTGCCGCTGTTGCGCGTGATTGCCAACCTGGAGCGAGACGGAATTGCCTTGCGCGCCAACTTGAATCTCTCTCCCATTTTGCTGGAACAGCTGGCTCACCCGGTGTTCCGCAAGGAATTTCCCCAGTATCTGGAGCGCAAGATTACGGCCGCCCGTGAAGATGAGGCCTACTTCGGCCAGAATGGCGAACCGCAGCTGGCTGAGACGGCGCGATATTGGCGTGCGTACTTCCAGCAGGCGCTGGATGATTTTAACGCTCTCAATGGCGATATCATCCGCGGATTTCGCGAGGCTGCCGACCGCGGATTGATCGACATTATCACTTGCGGTGCAACCCATGGCTATTTTCCGCTGCTGGGGACTGATGAGTCGATCCGGGCACAGGTGCAGACGGGCGTCGCTACCCATGAACGACATATTGGCATGCACCCGCGAGGAATTTGGCTACCGGAATGCGCATATCGACCTGCGGGGATGTGGAGTTATCCGGTTGTGCCGCACGGCAGCAGCGAGCCCTGGCATCCGTTTGATCGCAGAGGCGTGGAAGAGCCGCTGGAAGATGCGAAAATCGACTACTTCTTTGTCGATACCCACCTGGTGGAAGAATCGGTACTGTTTACCCCGTATGAATTGCGGGCTGGTGGACCGGTGGGAGTCGCCGCATCTCTGGAAGTTGAGACCTGCGAACCGCAGCATTCTCTGTACAAGCCGTACTATGTGGAGGGCCCTCGCGCTCACCGCAGACCGGTCACGATTTTTCCGCGCGATCCTCGCACGGGCCTGCAGGTTTGGAGTGGAGATGCCGGGTACCCTGGAGATGGCAATTATCTCGACTTCCATAAGAAGCGCTTTCCCGGCGGTCATCGCTACTGGCAAGTGACGGGCTCGAAGATCGACATGGCGTTCAAGACCCCGTATTTTCCGGAGAAAGCAGCAGCCAGAACCAAGTCGCATGCGGAACATTATGTCAGCCTGGTGGTAGACTCGCTGCGGTCTGGATTTAAAGATCCCGTGCCCGCCATCCTGACATCTCCATTTGACGCCGAGCTTTTTGGTCACTGGTGGTTTGAAGGAACAATGTGGCTGGAACAAGTAGCGCGCATTATGGCGCGGGAAGAAGTTCCGGTCGCGCTGACCAGTTGCTCCGCGTATCTTGATCGCCATCCGCCGGACAGTTTTCTTGCGCTGCCCGAAGGTTCGTGGGGAAAGAACGGCACGCATGAAGTCTGGCTCAGCCCGGATACTCGCTGGACGTGGGAATATTTGTATCCGGCAGAGGTCGCAGTGCGCGCTGCTGCAACGTCGGATCACTGGAAAAATAATCCGGTGGGAGAACGCATCCTAAAGCAGTTGTGCCGCGAATTGTTACTGCTGGAGTCTTCCGACTGGCAGTTTTTGATTACGACAGAAGCGGCGCGAGACTACGCGGAAGACCGCTTCAATGAACACTTGGCGTCCTTCCGCACGATTGAGAAGATGTGGCAGGTGCATTCCGGTGGCGGTACGCTCAGCGCCGACGAGGAAGCTGCGCTGCACAAGATCGAAGTGCAGGACAGCGTGTTTCCCCACGTCGATCCCAGCCTGTGGACCGCGTTGAAATAGGCTTGCCGCGGATTAATCTTCCGCAGCGAGCCGCGCCACGTGCTCAGCAATGATGCGATCTTCGTCCGCCGGCAAGACATAAACAACGATCTTCGAGTCCGGCGCGCTGATGATCTTCGGTCCGGCGTGAGTCGGATCATTCGCGGCGGGATCGAGCGTCAGTCCGAAAACATCCATGCATGTGCAGACTTGAGTCCGCGTCATCGGATCGCGTTCGCCGATGCCACCGGAAAAGACCAACGCATCCAGACCCCCCATCAACGTGACATAACCGCCGATCATTTTCTTGACCGACAATGCGAAGGCTTCAATCGCCAACGCGGCTTGCTCGTTTCCATTTTTTTCTGCTTCACGGAGGAGGCGCATGTCGTTGGATAGGCCGGAGAGTGCAAGCATGCCGGAACGCTTGTTCAGCAATTGCTCAACGGCGTGGGTGGCATCGGCCGCGCTGCCACCTTGCAGACGTATCAGATAGAAGACCAGGCCGGGATCGAGATCGCCGGGGCGAGTGCCCATGATCACGCCGCTGGTAGGCGTAAGACCCATGCAATGATCGAGAGCTTTTCCATCGCGAATTGCAGTGACGCTAGCGCCGCTGCCCAAATGGGCGTAGATTACGCGCTTTGGAACCTGTTTGGGCGGGTTCAGATTCGGAACTCGACCCTCTCGAAATTGTTCCATGATCGATTCGCACGACAAACCGTGAAAGCCGTAGCGATGAACCCCCTGATCGCGAATTTCTTTCGGCAACGGATAGATCGATGCGACCTCCGGCAAATCCTGAAGGAAGATGGTATCGAAGCAGGCGTAGTTTTCCACGCCTGGAAAACTATTCTTCGCCTCGCGAACAATTTCGAGTCCGATCGGCTGATGGAGAGGAGCGAAACAGGTCGCCTTTTCAATTTCCAATAGCACTGCCGAAGTGATCGGTTGATGCGCGTGCAGATTCGGTCCCGTGTGGACGATGCGATGGCCGATGGCGGCAGGCTGAGTCAATCCCGGCTGATGCAACAGAGCTGCAATCTTTCGCACGGCATCGCGGATCGAGTCAAGATCTTTCGGTTCCGACTCCAACGCCAGCGTCTCGCGTTTTCCGTCGCGAAAAGCGTAAAAATTGAACTGCGGCTTGGGTGTTCCGATGCCGCCCGCTTCACCCTCATTCAGCTTCGTCAGCTGTTTGCCATCGGAAATATAAATGGAAAATTTGATTGACGAAGATCCGCCATTCAAAACTAGGATCGGCAAATGTTTCAGGTCAATTTTCATCCCAGGGGCCATTTCCACTCTCGAATTTCCTTTCGGTCGATCCCATTTTCGTGCGCGTAATCAATCGCGTCGGTGATTTGGTCTTTCAGCCATTCTTTAACGTGCGCTCCGGTTGCGCGCAGTTTCGGCACACGATCAATCACATCAATAGCCAGGTTGAATCTGTCCACCTGGTTCAGGATCGCAAGTTCCAGAGGCGTGTTAATGTTGCCCTTTTCCTTATATCCGCGTACGTGCATGTTGTCGTGATTGGTACGTCGATATGTCAGCTTATGGATCAGCGACGCGTAGCCATGAAAATTGAAGATGACGGGTTTGTCCAGAGTAAACAGCGAATCGAAATCGCGGTCGGATAACCCGTGGGGATGTTCTGTGTCCGGCTCCAGCTTGAACAAATCGACCACGTTGACGAAGCGAATCTTCAATCCTGGAAAGCGTTCGCGCAGAATCGCCACCGCGGCGAGCGATTCCATGGTTGCAATATCACCCGCCGTGGCCATCACCACATCCGGCTCTGCATCCTGATCGTTGCTCGCCCAATCCCAGATGCCGATGCCCTTGGTGCAGTGCCGCACAGCTTCCTCAATATTCAGATACTGCAGATGGGGCTGCTTGTCGGCAACAATCACGTTGACGTAGTTGGTGCTGCGCAAACAATGGTCGCCGACACTCAATAGACAATTGGCATCGGGCGGCAGATAAATGCGCGTGATGGCTGCGCTCTTATTGGTCACAACATCAAGGAATCCCGGGTCCTGATGAGTGAACCCGTTATGATCCTGCCGCCAGACCAGCGAAGTAATCAGGATGTTGATGGAAGAGATTGGCGCGCGCCATTTCACTTCTGTCTTGCACTTTTCCAGCCACTTGGCATGCTGGTTGAACATGGAATCAATGACGTGGACAAACGCCTCATAGCTGGCGAATAGGCCGTGACGTCCGGTCAGGACATAGCCCTCGAACCATCCTTCCAGCGTGTGTTCGCTCAGCATTTCCATGACGCGGCCGTCGAGTGATAGCTCGCCGCCGTCCTGATCTTCGGGCAAGTATTTGGCGAGCCAGGTTTTCTTGCTGGCTTCATAAATGGCCTGCAATTTGTTAGAGGCAGTTTCGTCCGGACCGAAGACGCGAAAGCTGTCCATATTCCGGCGCATGGTTTCGGCGAGGAAATGTGCCAGCACTTCGGTCGGTCCTACTTCGCTTGTCCCCGGCTTGGTGACCATAAACGCGAAGTCTTGAAAATCCGGCAGCCGCAATGCCTTGCGCAGCAAGCCGCCATTGGCATGGGGATTGGCGCTCATCCGGCGATGACCTTTGGGTGGCAAATCTTTTAACTCTGGAATCAGTGCCCCCGACTCATCGAACAGTTCTTCCGGCTTGTAACTCTTCATCCAGTCTTCCAGCAATCGCATGTGCGCCGGATTGGTCGTGACATCAAGAATTGGAATCTGGTGGGCGCGCCAAAATCCTTCTACCTTGTGCCCATCCAGTTCCTTCGGACCTGTCCAACCTTTGGGACTACGCAGAACCACCATGGGCCACCGAGGCCGATCGGCAGTGTTGGTGCTGCGGGCATGCTTCTGGATGGAACGAATTTCCTGAACGCAATGTTCCAGCGTCGCCGCCATTTGTTGATGCATGATGTGTGGATCGTCACCTTCAACAAAATGCGGTGTCCATCCGTAGCCGCGCAGCAACTGGTCTAACTCCTCGGGCGTAATGCGCGCCAGGAGTGTTGGATTGGCGATCTTGTATCCATTCAGGTGCAGGATAGGAAGCACCGCGCCGTCGCGAATGGGATTGAGAAATTTATTGGAATGCCAGGAGGTCGCCAGCGGGCCCGTTTCTGCTTCGCCGTCGCCGACAACCACTGTGGCGATCAGATTTGGGTTATCGAATGCCGCTCCAAACGCGTGCGAAATGCTGTAGCCAAGTTCGCCGCCTTCATGGATCGAACCGGGAGTTTCCGGAGTACAGTGGCTTCCAATTCCACCGGGGAAAGAAAACTCCTTAAAGAATTTCTGCATTCCCTCTTCATCTTCACTCTTGTCGGGATAGACCTCAGAATATGTTCCCTCAAGATAGGCGTTGGATAAAGTGGCGGGCGCGCCGTGACCTGGGCCGGAAATGTAGATCATGTCGAGGTCGTATTTTTTGATCAGGCGATTTAGATGGACCCAGACAAATGTCTGGCCAGGATCCGATCCCCAGTGGCCGAGCAGGCGCTGCTTGATGTGCTCCGAGCGCAGCGGCTCGCGCAGCAATGGATTGTTCCGCAGGTAAAGCATGCCGACGCACAAATAATTGCAGGCGCGCCAATAGGCGTCCATCTTGTGCAGCTCTTCGGCAGTGAGCGGTTTGCGGGAAGCGATCTTGTTGGGGGCAGTGGCGGAACGACGGGCGGGGGCGGTGCGGATGTCGGTGGTCACAGGAACCTCTCAATCGGCGGTGCACATATATTAGATGAGAGTTCTGACGCGCGGTCACCGAAGACCGCAGAATTGACATCCGTTTCACGTTGGAGCTGCGGCTTCATTGTCGATCAGTCGCCATGGGCCTCCACAGTTTCTGCCACTTTGCCTCGAAACATGCGATAGACAAAGATGAAATATCCAATCGCCAGCAGGATGCCAAAACCCCACCAGACCAACCCGACCGCAAGGCCGTGATGGCCGGCGAGTGCTTTCGAGATGGTGATGTCCTGGGCGGCATTGCGGCTGGACGGCAATAGAACCGGGCAAAGACCCACAGCGGCTCCAGCCAGCATCAGCGTCAGGTAGAGGCAGGAGCTTAGGAAAGCCGGGAAATCCCTGTTCTTGCGGGAGTAAAGAACGATGCCGAACAAACTGCCAAGCACGCCCGCGGGGATAAGGAAAGCAATTGGATAGTGGAAATAACTTTGCAAGACGGCAGGGCGAACCAGCATGGTGGCTGTGAGGCTGAGTATGGTGAGAATCAGCAGAAAAATCCACGCGCGCTGCACCAGATTGCGGGCCCGTTGCTGTAGTTCTCCGCCGGTTTTTATGGCCAGATACAGACTCCCATGAATGCCAAGAGCAACCAGCGCAACCAGTCCGCCGATGACCGTATACCAATCGAGAATACCGGGATTGGGACCGACTTTCCAGTTGGTCCACAAGGGAGCAAAGAAATATCCGTCGGCGTTCAGCGGCACTCCGCGAATGACGTTGGCAAGCGCGGCGCCAAGAAAGATGGCGAGCAGAATACTGGAGATGGCGAAGGAGCCATCGAAAAATCCGCGCCAGACTACGGTGCCGAAGTGTGACCGCAACTCAATGCCGATACCGCGCAGAATAAGAAGCCACAACACGATCATCAGTGGCAGATAAAACCCGCTGAATGATGATGCGTACAGCAACGGAAACGCAAAATACAGGGTGCCACCACCGGCCAGCAGCCAGACCTCATTGCCATCCCACACTGGGCCGATGGAACGCAAAATGGTGTCGCGGTCCTGGTGCGAACGTGCGATGAGAAAATGCGCGATGCCCGCTCCAATGTCAAAGCCGTCAAGCACCACATACGCCACCAGCATCAGTGCGACAATCCAGAACCAGATCAAGCCCATCATGGTATCTCCTGCACCTATTTCCTATGCAGCGCTGACCGGTGCGCCGGTGTGGATGCCGGAAGCGGGGGTGCGCTGAGGCCCTCGCACGAGTTCGGCATAAATCAGGAAGACAAACAGGATCGACAAGATCGCATAGAGTCCCATAAAGCCGAGCAAGGTAAACAGCGTGTTCCCTGGAGAGACAAATTGGGAATATCCCTGGGTGGTGCGCATCAAGCCGTACACCAGCCACGGTTGTCGGCCGACTTCGGCCGTCATCCACCCGGCGATATTGGCGACGTACGGCAACGGGAAGCTCAACATCAGCGGCCACAGCAACCAGTTTGTACGGAAGAGTTTTCCGCGCCATAGCCAGATGGTTGCCAGCACCATCAGGGCAACGAAGTAGGTGCCCAGGCCAGCCATGATGTGATACGCGAAGAACAAAAGCGGAATATTCGTCGGCCACTGGTCTTTGGGAAAACTGTCCAATCCTTTCACCTCTGCCCGGGTGGTGCCATAGATCAGATAGCTGAGCACCTTATTCACGACGAGCGGGTTGTCGATTTGTTGATTTTCAACATTTGGCTGCCCCAGCAGCACCATCGGGGTCCCTGGTTCCGTTTTGAAGAGTCCCTCCATGGCGGCCACTGTTACTGGCTGCTGATGCGCCATGTACTTGCCATGCAAGTCTCCGCTGGGAAAAATCTGAAAAATGCAGGCGATCACGCCGACGATAACACCCACCCGGAGAAACGCTCGGGCATAGTCTGAGAATTTGTCTTCCAAAAGATAGAACGCACCAACGGAGCACATCACGAAGGCTCCCGTGATGACAGCGCCGCTCATATTGTGAGCATATTGCAGCAATGCCCAAGGATTCAGCAGCAGCTTCCAGAAACTGGTCACTTCGTACGATCCATTGGCCAGCACGCGATACGCGACGGGATGTTGCATCCATGCGTCGGTGACGATGATGAAGAAGCCGGAAATCCAGGAGCCGACAAACACTAGAAATGCGGCCCACCAATGTTGCCAGCGGGACAGGCGCTTTTCTCCATAGAGGAACAGTCCGAGAAATGCCGACTCCAGAAAAAAGGAGAAGACTCCTTCCATGGCGAGCGGCTGGCCGATCACGCCTCCGGTCATGCGAGAAAACTGGGCCCAGTTTGTTCCGAACTGAAATTCCATTGGAATTCCGGTCACCACGCCCATGATGAAATTGATCCCAAAAATGCGCGCCCAGAAGCGGGCGGCATCGTCATAGACAGGATCGTTCTTGCGAATGGCAATCGTCTTCAGGATGACGATCAGCAACGCCAATCCCATGGTCAACTGTGGAAACAGGTAATGGTAGGTGATCGTAAATGCGAAATGAATGCGGTGGAGTAATAGAGCGTCAGACATGCGGCCCCACTTTCCCTCAACAATAGCGAGGAAGCACTGAAAACAGCGGTGACGACCGTCACAGATATTATATCAACTCTAGGATTTGACGGCCTAAACGAGCAGCTCGAGTGCAGACTTGCGCAAGATGGTCAGCGACGTCCCTTTGATGGAAATAATCTCTTTGCGCTTGAGCTCACTCAGCACGCGTGTGATGGATTCGCGCGTCGTGCCCAGCATGGTGGCAAGTTCTTCGTGGGTCAGGGACATGGTGAAGCGCGGTTTGGCATCTCGCGCGCCCGAGGTCATTTCCAGCAGCAGCCGGGCGACGCGGCCGGCGATCGACATGGAAAGCGCGAGACGGGTGGCATCGCCAAGGGCATCGCGATATTCCTTATTGATCATCTTGGTCGCATGCATGCTGCCTTCCAAATGATGTTCGATGAAATGCAGAAAATCCTGCCGCTGAAATGATTTCACCTGAACCGGCTCGATCGCTTGCGCCGTGATTTCGTACGCAGTGCCTGAGATGGCGGCGCTCAAGCCCAGCACATCTCCCGGCTTGGCAATGCGCACCAGCAGCGTCTTGCCGTCTTTTGAGGAGGTGGTCAGCTTCACATGGCCGCCGCACAAGATGTACACGCTGCGCGCAGTTTGCGACTCAAAGAAGAGCGTACTGCCTGCAGGAACTGTCATCTGCATACCAAGCGTTTCGAACTCCACCAGCGCTTGCGGAGACAGATTGCAAAACCAGTCGGCATGCCTTTCCTTGCACATGAAGCAGCCTTCGTTTTCCATCCTGTTGGCACAGTTGTCAGTCATGGTTGCACCCTGATAATTCAGCACACTCTAGTATTGTTTTCCGGGCGTCAATCGTTTGTGACGTGCATCACAGCTGTCACTTTCCGCTTCCACTAGAGTCGACCTTTGAGGGTGCGAATGTCGCAACAATCTGAGGCCGAGTTGCAGCAGCCCGTGGGAGAAAGCGGCATGCCCAATGGAGTCTTCATAGGATCCGCTCCGTCGATTGCGAAATCTCGCAAGAAACTGATTCGACGTACGTTAAAGGACCGTTCGCAGGGGTTTCGTCATAGCGTTCAGGTTGTCTTTGTGATGTTGAACATAGGGCTGGGATTTCAATTCTGCGTGTGGACGCGTTACTACGAAACTGCCGGAAAAACGCTGTATATGAACCGGCCCGCGGGAGTGGAAGGATGGCTGCCCATCGCGGGAATGATGAACACGAAATACCTGCTGGAAACCCACAGCATTCCCCAGATTCATCCGGCCGCGATGTTTCTGTTCCTCGCATTTCTCGCTTCCAGCTTGCTGCTGAAAAAGGCTTTCTGCTCCTGGCTTTGCCCGATCGGCACACTCTCAGAACTTCTATGGAAGACGGGCGAGAAGTTTTTGGATTTGTGGGCTTCGCCGAAGCAACTGACCACTGGAATACAAATCTGCCGCGCTCGCTCTACATGGAACTGGTGCCCAATGCGAACCACCTTTCACATCCAGGAATGTGACCTGGGCGCGCCGCGCGCAGACGAGCACTCTCAGATTCCTTCGCCCATGCTCACATAATCTGACCGCGGATATTGCTGGCTGCGATAACGAGCGCGTTCTTCTTCTTCCACTGCGAGCGCGCTTTCCGGATCTGTCAGCAGCGATTGCTGCAGCTGGCCGTCCAGTCGTTCAACGCGCGACTTTAGACGCTTCACCTCGTCACATAGCGCAACGATCACATCCGATAAAGGATCGTTGATTTCGCGAGGATCGGTGATCAGCACGCGTTTGCCTGCCTGGTAGACGATGTGCGCTGGAACACCCACGACGGTCGAGTCGGGAGGCACATCACGCAGCACCACGGAGCCGGCACCGACGCGGGAATGCTCACCAATGGTGATATCGCCGAGGATGTTGGCATTGTTGCCGACAAACACTCCATCGCGCAGCGTAGGATGGCGTTTTCCGGTACCCTTTCCGGTACCGCCGAGCGTCACACCCTGGTAGAGCGTCACGTCATCACCAATGATTGTGGTCTGGCCAATGACGACGCCGATGCCGTGATCGATAAACAATCGTCGACCGATCTGCGCCTCTGGATGGATTTCAATTCCCGTCCAGAAGCGCGTGGTTTGCGACATCAGACGAGGGAGCAGCCGCCAGCCGCGCGACCACAGCCAGTGATGGATGCGATGGGCCCACACAGCGTGCAGGCCGGGATAGCACAGCAGCACCATCGCTTTCGAGGTGGCGGCTGGATCGCGTTCGAATACGCACCGGACGTCTTCGCGAATCAATCGAATCAGATTCATAGAAGCGGTCTCACCTGGACTCGCCGCGGCGAGCCACTTCGGATCGTCTCATAGCGAATACGTCAACCGTATCGGGCCGCGTCATACCGTGACGGGGGACGTTTTTGTCTCCATCGCCTCTTTGCGGAACTCATCGAACAGCACCGTCGATAGGTACCGCTCGCCGCCGCTGGGAATGATGACAACGATCAACTTTCCCGCGTTCTTTGGGTTCTTTGCCACCTGCAGTGCTGCATGTACCGCCGCTCCGGAGGAGATGCCAACCAACAGGCCTTCTTCCTTCGGCAACCGCCGCGCCATGGCAATGGCTTCGTCGTTGGTCACCTGCACAATCTCGTCAATCAGGTCGGTCTTCAGTACCTTTGGTACAAATCCGGCGCCAATTCCCTGGATTTTGTGCGGCCCTGGCTTGCCGCCGGAAAGCACCGGGCTGTCGGCAGGCTCGACCGCGACCGTCCAGAAGCCAGGCTTTTTCGCTTTGATGTATTCGCTGACCCCGGTGAGGGTTCCGCCGGTGCCGACGCCGGAAATGAGGATGTCGGCTTTCCCGTCGGTGTCGTTCCATATCTCCGGCCCCGTGGTATCGAAGTGAATCTTTGGATTCGCGGGATTGTTAAATTGTTGCAGTATATAGCCATTCGGAGTCTCTTTCAAAATCTCTTCTGCCTTGGCGACGGCGCCCTTCACGCCGTTCGGGCCGGGGGTCAGAACAATTTTGGCTCCGAAGGCTAGCAATAGAATCCTGCGTTCCAGGCTCATCGTATCCGGCATCGTCAGGATGATGTCGTAACCCTTGACAGCAGCCACAAACGCGAGCGCAATGCCGGTATTGCCGCTCGTGGGCTCAATCAACACGGTTTTTCCGGGAGCGATTTTTCCTTCCCGCTCGGCCGCCTCAATCATGGCCAGGCCAATGCGGTCTTTCACGCTGCTCAGCGGATTCTGGCTCTCCAGCTTCACCACCACTCTCGCCTTGCAACCTTCGGTCACATGATGCAACTCCACCAGTGGAGTACGTCCAATCAGATCCGTTACGTTTGCGGCAATATTCATGGTCGGTCCTTTCTACAGTCTTAGATACCAAAAGCATACCGTTTTTTGTGTTGGGCCGTGATGCACGTCACGGAGGAATGTGCGCTGGAGTGAGACCTTATTCCTAAGTGCCTGCTTTCGGAGGTTGGGTATGACCTATCTCGACTCGGGACATATCGAGTCCCTTTCCCCGGAAAAGTTCCGTGCGCGGAAGCCCTATCCCTGGATCAGTATTCCGGCTGCGTTGACGGCAGAGGGCTTTGAGCGGTTGCGCAACGCCATGCCTGATGTAGAGAAGTTCGATCGCAAGGTCGGGATCAAACGCGGGTACGGACAAGCTCCACACGATCGCTACATTCTGCATTACGGGCCGCGCATCGAATTGTCGGAACCGTGGAAAGAATTTGTCGCCGAATTGCAGGGAGACGTTTACCAATCCTGGCTGCAAAGGATGCTGGGGCCGCAGCAGTTCATTTTAACGATGGAGTGGTATTACGCGTGGCAGGGATGTTCCGTCTCCCCGCATTGCGATGCGCGGCGCAAGCTGGCTACGCACATTTTCTACTTCAATACCGAAGAAAATTGGGAAGAAAACTGGGGCGGCCAGATCTTGATGATGGATGACGAAGGCCGCTACAAGCCGCATTCCGCCCCTGCATTTGACGATCTGAAAGTGGCCGCGTCGGTGGTGCCGCGCGGAAATGAGAGCCTGTTTTTTCAACGGACTGAACATTCCTGGCACGGCGTGCGGCCCTTGGAATGCCCATCCAATAGCCTGCGAAAGCTCTTTATTGTGACCGTGAACGTGCCTACATTTCAGGTGTGGTGGCGGCGCGTTCGCGGTAAAGATCCCGACGGGTACCGGATGGGGGCAGCGTAACGGTTGCGTGACGGGCAGCTGTCCTTATGCAGGAACTAAACGTACTTCCACCGCTGGAGTTAAAGCCGGCGGTGAATCATAGAATCCGAAGCAAAGAAAGCGATCCTTCCTATGTCACCGACAGACACGATCCTGGTCCAATCAGAAACTCACACCCCAGTTAGCAAGCAGGCGATCACAGAGCCGCGCGTGCTGAATGAAGCTTACGAATACGCCAAGCCGTCGTCGTTCTCCCGCGGGCTGCGCCTGGACATTAAAGGTGTCACCATCCTGCTGATTTCAGGTACGGCGAGCATCGATGAGTTTGGAAAAACTGTGCACGTCGGGGATTTTGGCGCACAAATGGCCCGTACCCTGCACAACATCACCGGCCTGCTGGCTGCCGAAGGCGCGACCTGGAAGGATGTCGTGCGGACGAGCTGTTATCTGCGCGATATTGAGCGCGACTACGACGAGTTCAACCAGATACGGACACAGTTCTTTCGCGAACAAGGGCTGAACCCTTTGCCGGCCTCGACGGGGATTCAGGCAATTCTCTGCCGTCCCGATCTATTGATTGAGATTGAGGCGATGGCCATGTTCGAGAGCGATCGCGGGATCAAATAACTTTTTGGCGCTGTCGATAGTGTTTTATTACAGGGCCCGACTTCAGTCGGGCCGTAGACGCCCAAAAATACATCTGGGCTGCCAGCACCGACGGTTTTTGAACCAGCTGTCCAGTAAACTTCACCGATAGGATTGGATGGCACGATCCAGATCGGCGAGCAAGTCTTCCTCGTCCTCAATCCCAACGGAAATGCGTACCAGGTCTTTCGGCAGGTCACGTTGCGACATCAGCTCCACCGGAACGCTGGCGTGCGACATGTTTCCCGGCACGCTGATGGAAGAGTTGACGCTGCCGAAGCTGACGGTGATGCGGAACAGCTTGGCATTTTCCGCAATGGCTTTCGAGAGCGCAACGGAACCTGTAGTGAAGCTCAGGACAGCGCCCGCGCCACGCGCCTGAGAATGCTGCAGTTCATACCCGGCATCGCTTTTCAGCCCTGGGTAGCAGACCCGCTGGATTGCTTTATGTTGACTGAGAAATTCCGCAATGGCTTGCGCATTTTTTTGCTGGCAGTCGAGCCGCAGCTTCAACGTCTTCATGCCGCGCAGCAAAAGATAACAATCAAATGGCGCCAGCGCATTGCCTTCCGCGTTCTGCACAAAATAAATTTGCTCGGCCAGCACCTTGTCTTTCACGACGATAGATCCGGCGGTGACGTCGTGATGACCACCGAGAAACTTTGTTCCCGAATGCAGAACCACATCCGCTCCCAGGTCAAGCGGGTTCTGCAGGTAGGGCGACATGCTGCTGTTGTCCACGCAGAACAGCGCACCGTGAGCATGCGCCGTGGCACCCAGCTTGCGCAGATCGACCACACGAAGCAAAGGATTGGTGGGCGACTCAACGTAGATCATTTTTGTTTTCGGAGTGATCTGTCGCTCGAAATTTTCAAGATCGCACGCGTCCGCGTATTTCGCGGAGATGCCAGTGCGCTTCAGCACCTTGGTAAACAGACGGCAGGTACCGCCATACAAATCGTTGTCGGCAAGAATCTCATCACCGTTCTGCAACAATTTCGTCGCGG
Organism: Acidobacteriaceae bacterium; assembly: GCA_035502695.1. GTDB lineage: Bacteria > Acidobacteriota > Terriglobia > Terriglobales > Acidobacteriaceae > JAKAAZ01. Next base: position 28,876 of record DATJUD010000172.1, on the reverse strand, counting down.
TGGTGATCGCGGCCATACCGCTGGAGAAACAATATCCGTGAGTTCCGTTTTCCAGCGACGCAATTTGCTTTTCGACTACCGCACGAGTGGGATTACCGCTTCGCGAATAATCGTACTCGCCGAACTGATCGGAATATTCCTGCTCGAAAGTGGCCGTCTGATAGATCGGCGTGGAAATGGGGCGAAACCGATCTCCCGGCGCGGGATCAAAACTTACCAGGCGGCTAGCGATTTTCATGGCCAACCTCTTTTTCCTGCACGCTACATCCAGCAGCTACCATCGCCTGCTCCAGATCGCGGATGATATCTTGTGGAGCTTCCAGTCCGACGGAGAGTCGAACCAAACCATCGGTGATGCCAAGATTACGGCGCAATTCCGGATCCAGGTCGGCATGGGTTGTTGAAGACGGATGCGTGATCAGGGTTTCCAATCCTCCCAAACTTTCGGCGCGCGAACAAAGCTGCACTTGATTCAGCATGCGAATTGTGGCGTCGTATCCGGCTTTCAACTCGAAAGAGATCATGCCGCCGGCCGCGCCCTGCTGCTTTTCTGCCAAGGATTTTTGCGGACATGATTTCAGTCCGGGGTAATACACTCGGGATACTGCGGGGTTGCTCTCCAGCCATTCAGCGATCGTCTGGGCGTTTTCGCAATGGAGTTTCAACCGCGCAGGCAACGTCTTCATTCCCTGCAACGCCAACCATGCTTCGAATGGGGCTTGCGTAGTGCCGATCGTCTTGCGAATCAAACGAAATCGCTCCAGCAGCTTCTCATCCTGGGTGGCCAGTGAGCCACCGACGGTTGCGTTATGGCCATCGATATATTTCGTGGTCGATAACAGAGAAATATCTGCACCTAGTTGCAGGACGTTTTGCAAGATCGGCGTCAGGAATGTGTTGTCGACTGCCAGCAAAATCGAATGCCGCTTGGTAATCTCGGCAACCGCCGCAATGTCACTTAGCTTCAGCGTAGGATTGCCTGGCGTCTCCAGGAAAACGATGCGAGTCGCGGGCGTGATCGCCGCTTCAACATTGCCTGGATCGGATGTATCCACGAACGACGCGGTGATACCGAGATGATCCAGCACCTCGCGAAACAAGCGCATGGTGCCGCCGTACACAACATCGGTCAACACGACGTGATCGCCGGACTTCAGAACCGAAAGAAACAGCGTGGTGACTGCGGCCATGCCGGTCCGAAAGCAAACTACCGGCGGCGTTCCTTCCAGCGCACCAAGTGCTTTTTCAAGCGCGTCTACGGTTGGGTTCGACACTCGCGAGTAACTAAATCCTTTGTCGACTCCGACCGCATCATGCACAAACGTACTGGTTTGATACAGAGGAAACAAGATCGAGCTGGCGTGGGAATCCAGCGATCGTCCGCCATGAATCGCGACAGTAGAAATGTCCAAATCTGGTGAGCTCAAAATGCAATCTCCATTCGGGCTATGCAATGGTTCCTGGGAAAAACGTGCCGTGGCGGGAACTCCCCAGGCGGCTGCCAGAATGAAGATTGAGCGGGATAACTCAGACTTCTGAAGCTGGCTTGCGACCGCCTGGGGCAGGCATGGCCATATACATTCGAGAAGGTTGAATCATCATCACTCGGCAGAACTCCAGCACCAAAGAAGTTGCTAAATTGTAGCATAGGAAGAGCGCGATTCAGGCTGCTGCGCTGGGCTGGAGATCGCAAGAATTGCGGGGAAAATGCTGCTGAAGATTGTTGCTGTTGGACATCCTGTATTGCGGCAAACGGCGCGTGTACTTACGCCCAAAGAGATTCGCGGTCCGGAGATCAAAAGCCTGATTGAACATATGCGAGAAACCCTGCGCGATGCGCCGGGAGTTGGGTTGGCAGCGCCGCAGATTGGTCAGTCCCTAAACTTGGCGGTGATTGAGGATCGGGCGGAATATCACAAGGCGACGACGGAAGCAGAATTGAAGGAGAGAGAACGTGTGCCCGTCGACTTCCACGTGTTGATCAATCCGCAGATTGAGTTGCTCTCCGACTCGCAGGTTTCTTTCTTTGAGGGCTGCCTGAGTCTTCCTGGATTTATGGCGGAGGTTCCACGGTCACACGCGGTTCGCGTCACCTGTCTCGATCACCATGGCAAGCCTCGGGTGATCGAAGCGAAGGGGTGGTATGCACGCATTCTGCAGCATGAGATCGACCATTTGCAGGGGAAAATCTATATCGATCGAATGCAGAGCCAGACCTTTTCCACGCTGGACAACTACCAGCGTCACTGGAAAAATCGCGCGGCCGATCGCTGACATATCCCGTGCGTCGCGACGTAGAATTGCTTGTGAAGAATTTTCGTGCCGCTTAAAACCGTGTCCTGGTCATTTGACAGCCATTTGTTGCAGGCTCTATGCTCGTCCTCAAGAGGCAGCTTCACTGCTTTTAAAAATTTAACAATGATGCAAATCGCTCCAACCCGCCGCTGTCTGTGCTGTTGCTGCAACTGTATGCGGGCGTGTCCATGAGCGAATCGAACTAAGACAATTTCGCAGAATCATGGGAACCCACCCGCCGCCGAGGCTGGTGGGTTTCTGCTTTTTGGCGTCATCTGAATGACAACGCATCGAGAATTCGTCTTCGAAGGAGATTGAACATGTCACTCCGCATCAACGATATCGCGCCTGATTTTACCGCTGAAACGACCCAGGGACCGATCCACTTTCACGAATGGATCGGCGACAATTGGGCCGTTCTTTTCTCCCACCCGAAAGATTTCACGCCCGTCTGCACTACGGAGCTGGCGACGGTCGCAGCTCTCGAAGGCCAGTTCGCCCGTCGCGATGTTAAAGTCATCGGTCTGAGCGTGGATCCTGTCAGCAGCCACGGCAAATGGGCCGCTGACATCCAGGAGGTAGGCGGCTACGCGGTGAACTATCCCATTATTGGAGATACCGATCTAAAGGTGTCCAAGCTCTACGACATGCTTCCCGCCGATGCAGGCGAAACCTCAGAAGGTCGCACACCAGCCAATAATGCACCCGTCCGCACGGTCTTTGTCATCGGTCCAGACAAACGTATCAAGCTAACGTTGGCCTATCCAATGTCGACCGGACGCAATTTCGACGAAATTCTGCGCGTTCTCGACTCCATCCAGCTTACAAGCAGACAAAGGGTCTCCACGCCTGCCAATTGGAAACAGGGTGATGACATTATCCTGAGCGGCGCTGTTTCCAACGAAGAAGCGGATAAACTGTTTCCTGGCTACAAAACGATCAAGCCGTATTTGCGTACCGCACCTCAGCCGAACTAGAAGCAAGTCTGCCGGACTTCCGTCATGCCGATGTGTGGCGGAATCCGGGGGATCAACCAAGAGCACCGGTGGTGAAGTGGCTAACGCGCTGGTCTGCAAAACCAGTATTCGCGGGTTCGATTCCCGCCCGGTGCTCCATACATTTCATACCCCCAAACTCCGAATAGCCATTGCCTTGGGGCAGGTTTCAACGGTAGCCTGAGTCGGAGGGGCCAACGAATGCGCTTTCATCTCCGCAGTTTTCTCTTTCCAGTTGTGCTCAGTTTCATTCTCGTCGTCGCCAACTCATCAATGGCTAATGCACAATCGCAGTCGACGCCTCCAGATTTGCACGGAGCCTATCGCTTTGAGCGGGCCAATTGGGTCTATGTCCATCTGCAGGGCACACCGCACCAGATTGGTTTTGAAAATGGATATTTGCTGGCCCCTGAGATCGAGGATGGCTTTCATGCCATTCAACTGGAAGACACGCACAACACACATCGCAACTGGGAGTTTTATCGGACGACCGCGAAGGATGTCTACTGGCCGCATATTGAAGCCGAGTATCGCGAAGAATTACAGGGAATCGCGGATGGCCTGAAGGCCCACGGCATCACCGACATGGACATCTGGGACGTCGTCGCGGTGAACGGCTTTAATGAGACCGACGAATATTACATCCCCTATCTTGAAAGCAAAGAACATCCTACCGCCCTCGCAAGTCTGAGCCCCCGCGGCCGCTGCAGCGCCTTTGTCGCCACCGGCGATTGGACACGCGACCACAAACCGGTCATCGCACACAGCCTATGGAGCCCTTTTCTTGAAGGCGAGCGCTGGCGCATCATGTATGACATTGTTCCGCAACATGGCTATCGCATTTTGATGGATGGCTGGCCAGGCAAGATCGACAGCGGCGATGATTTCGGAATCAACTCCGCAGGAATCGCGATTACAGAAACAACAATCAGCGGATTCCATGGGTTCGATCCCAATGGCATTCCTGAATTTGTTCGCGCGCGCAAGGCCATGCAGTACTCGGCGAATATCGACGACTTTGAACGCCTGATGGTGACGGGAAATAACGGCGGTTACGCCAATGATTGGCTCGTCGCGGATAACCATACGGGAGAAATCGCTCGTCTGGAACTGGGGCTTAAAATTCATCGCCTATGGCGCACCAAGAACGGCTACTTTGTGGGTTCCAATTTTCCCAGCGATCCCACGCTCACCCGGGAAGAGACCACGTTTGATCCCAACGATGCGAGCAACACGGCCAACGCGCGGCACAAGCGTTGGGACGAATTGATGGCGCAATACAAGGGCCAGATTGACGTTCCACTGGCGCAAAAGTTTTTAGCCGATCACCTTGACGCCTATACTGGGAAATGGGGACCGGATGAACGTACATTGTGCGGACATGAAGACGTCTCCCCGCGCGGCGTTGCAATCTGGGGCGACCCGCCGTTTGAACCGGGTGGCGCGTCCAACGCCAAAGCGGCCGACAGTTCGATGATCAGCAAAATGTCGTTTATGGCGCGAACCAATCGACCTTGCGGTGAGCCATTTCTGGTCAAACCGTTTCTGGCGAAGCATCCTGAATTCGCATGGGAGAAGCCCGTACTGCGGGATATGCAGGGCACTCCGTGGGCCATGTTTCGGGCCAACGATCATGCTTCTTCCTCTGCGGCGAAAACAGGCAAGGTCGGCGCGAACGTCGGCGCAAATTGAACCTGGTGCCTCGGAATAGAATCTGCAATCGTTGTCGGTGCGACCTACACCGACCACTGGCGCGTCCATCCGAATAGCCGCCATAGTAAAGCTCTCCCAACCCTGCGGCCAGCACGACTTGACTGCATGTTACAGCCATAGAAAGTTGCGGAGCGCAAACATGCCCACACGGGCGACCGCGCCTCATCTGCTGGAGCTACACTGAAGCAACCTGCTAACCTCGCCCTCACTCCTATGACTGTGTCTTTGCGTGCAATCAAACTCCTAAGTCTGCTGGCTATAGGTGCAGCGTGGAGTTTGCTGGCTCAGGTGAACACAGGCGAACTTCGCGTCGTCGTCACCGATCCCGCGGGGCCAGCCGCACATTTGGCTGTCACGGTGAGCAGTGAGGGAACACATTATCACAACACTCTCACCACAAATGCTTCCGGCGTTATCGACTTCAAAGAACTTCCCTTCGGCATTTATTTGGTCCAGGTAGATCGACCGGACTTTGCGCCAGCATCCATCAGTGCAGACATACACTCCGCAATCCCTGTGAAACGCAGCCTGCATCTCGATCTCACCCCCATTACGACCGTGGTCAAAGTGAGTACACCGAACACTCTCATCGATCCCTACATGCCGTCCTCTGTGATGGAGATCGGTTCGCAGCAGATCCAGGATCGCGTGGCATCGCTGCCCGGTCGATCAGTGCAGGATTTAGTAAACTCGCAGCCGGGATGGCTGTATGAGGGAAATGCTGTCCTGCATCCGCGCGGATCTGAATATCAAACTCAATTCGTGATCAATGGCATTCCGCTCACGGATAATCGTTCTCCCAGTTTCGGTCCGGAAATCGAAGCGAATGATCTCTCGTCCATCAGCATCTACACCGCCGGGTTTCCTGCAGAATTCGGTCGCAAGATGGGCGGCGTCGTGGAGTTGAACACGATTCGCGACACCAATCCAGGACTGCACGGCCAGGTAGTGCTATCGGGCGGCAGTTACGACACGGGCTCAGCCTTCACGCAGCTGCAGTACCTTCGCGGCAAGAATACGTTTGGCGCCACAGGCGCGGGCAGTATGACCAATCACTATCTGAACCCGGTGGTCCCGGAAAACTACACCAATACCGGCACGACCGGCGACTTCTCCGGCCGCTACGAGCGTGATTTTTCCGCCGCAGATCGACTGAGTCTCGGCCTTCGGCATGAGCTTTCGCGTTTTCAAATTCCAAATGAACTGTTGCAGCAACAGGCGGGTCAACGCCAGTACGGCGACAACTTTGAAACCATGGGCACAGTTCACGACCAACACACCTTCTCTGCCAACAGCATTGCCACGCTGGCTGGAATGGTGCGCGACAACTCCAACGACCTCACATCCAATGCAGCCTCCACGCCGATCATTGTGTTTCAGCATAACCATTTCCGTGAGGGCTACTTTAAGGGAACGTATTCTCTGCACCACCGCAATCAGGAGATCAAAGCGGGCGTTGAGTCCGATAACATTTTCCTCAACGAGAATTTTCACGACATCATCACGGATCCATCGCAATTTGATCCGGACACGCCACCAACCTTCAGCTTTATCGAGAGCCGTCCTGATCTGGAGCAGGCCGCCTTCGTTGAGGATCTGGTGCGCCTCGGCAAGTGGACGGTCAGCGCTGGTCTTCGCTACGACCACTATCAACTCCTTCTAAACGAGTTTGCGTTCAGTCCACGGCTTTCCGTCGGACGCTATTTTCCCTCGGCCAACCTGATGCTGCACGCATCCTACGATCGCATCTTTCAGACGCCATCGTTTGAGAATATTCTGCTTTCCAGTTCGCCCGAGGTGGATGCCCTCAGCGAACAATTCCTGCGGCTTCCGGTGCAACCCTCTCGCGGAAATTATTACGAGATCGGCGTGTCGAAGGCGTTCCTCGCGTGCATGCGGGTCGATGCGAATATGTATCGCCGGGATACGAGTAATTATGCAGACGACGATCAATTGCTGAATACTGGTATCAGTTATCCCATTGCGTTCAACCACGCGATCATTTACGGCGCAGAAGGCAAATTTGAACTGATTCGTCTCGGCAGCTTCAGCGGATTCGTCAGCTACTCCTATATGGTCGGGAATGTTTGGCTACCCGTCACCGGAGGTCTTTTTCTTGGCCCCGACGCGAGCAGCGCAGCCAGCCAGCTTTCAGGACACTTTCCCGATTCGCAGGATCAGCGCAACACGGTGAGAACTCGTTTTCGCGATCAGATTACACCGCGCTTTTGGCTGGCAGCTGGAGCAGACTACAACTCCGGTTTGCCTTTCGACTACACCGGTACGGAAGCGGATGCGATTGCACAATACGGTGCGGCGGTAGTGGGGCGGCTGAATTTTCCGCGTGGGCGTGTAGAACCGGCGCTGCTGTTCGATGCGACCGCCGCGGCTGAACTCTACCGAAACAAGCACGTCACGATGAATCTGCAAGCCGACGGGACTAACCTGAGCAACCAGCTCGATGTGATCGACTTTGGCGGATTGTTTTCCGGCAATGCCATTGGCCCCGGCCGCAGCTTCAATCTTCGACTGAATGCCTCGTTTTGATTCGAACGAAGGATCAACCTTCCCCGCGGATTGGCTAATCTGGGCTGCCCATTGATTCAGCGAGGTCTACGAACTGGTCCATCCGGACCGACGCAATGTTCGTCGCTAGCCGGGAAACAGCCGCTCCTGGCGCGAACGATCTGAATGCGAGTCGATTCCATGATTGCTGCTTTCGCCGGACGGAATTAATTTCTTTCGCGCGGGCACATCACGGAGCGGCCGATTCCGAGTTCGCGAATGTTTCGCGTGCGACTGCGTTTCGGGTGCGGTTGTCAGCGATTCCGACTCTGATCTTCCGTCGCGATACGTAACCACGCCCCCGGAAACCGCGGGTGGCCGCTTCCCGGGAACAATGATATCGACAAGGTTCATCGGGTCAGCGGCTGCCACTGCGACGGTTGTCGCGTTGGTCGCATCAGCGTTGCGCGTGCGAGCCAGGCGCAGCGATTCAACTGCTTCCGGCAGCGCATATTGTTCCCCGCTGAAGCCACTGACGAATCGTCCACCGCGCACTTCTCCGCGTGCTTCCAATCGTCGCAACACCCCTAGTAGTTTCCGCCACTTCGGCATGGTCGTTTCGCGTTTCAGCAGGTCACGAAACAGGACTCCATAGCGCCGCAGCAAGACCCAGGCTGCCGACTCCATCGCCTGGTCATCGATTCTGGCTTGTTGCGAAGCGGCGGCATTCAAGACATCAGAGTTGCGTAACAGATACCACCGTCCCGCCGCGCTGCGCAACCGCTTGCCAGGATTTTTCATTCGCTGAACATACGCTGCGGACTTGCGCTTGGAATCCATAATGGCGCGCAGCTGGTCGAATCCATCCGCGGCAGCTAAACCGGCCGCAGTCAATTCCCACAGCGCGTGTTCGACTTGCTCTGTAGTCAGATCAGTGGTTCGCTGCAGTTCTTCCACAAAGCAGGCGCCGCGATCTTCCAAGCGCGTTCGAATTTGTTGCGCTTCCTGACTCAGCGACTGACGCAGTTTCGCTTCATCGACTGCCTGGCTTTCCAGTGCCGCGTCCAGCCAGAGTGCGGTCTCGCGAATATAAAACGTAATCGGAGAGCTGCCCGTGGGAACCACTCTGCGCGGCGCACCAGCATCGGCCGTGGACCAGGCTGGATGCGGCGAAACCCGGCCCCAGCCGACGGCTCCAGATAGGCACAACTGATCGAGACAACGAGGATCGTAGCCGGTTACGCGATGCGCCAGGAGCGACTGTTCCCATTCAACCGCAGGCGCTTCAAATCCTTCCAGCCGCGAGAGCGCCTGCAACACGCCTTGCTCACCACTCAGTTGCGACTGCGGCGCGAGGTGTTGCCAGGCAAGCACCCACTGCATGTAGACAGCAGGGGAAGCCGGCTCGATTTGTTTGCGCAGATTTCCTATCGTCAGCCGGTGAATGCGCTGCAGCAGGCGACGTTCGCACCATTCAATCTCGAAATCCGTGCAACGCGGAGTTGCGGTGATTTCAAATGTCCCGCGCAGAATCGTTCCCTGCATTTCCAGCTGCAGCAGCTTCTGGAAAATATCGGAAGCAGGCAAACCCAGCAGTGAGGCCAACGAATTTGCGGTCACCGGTCCGAGAATTTGCAGCCAGCCTTGGATCAGCTTCATGACTGCATTGCCATGGGTAACTGTATCGGTTACATATTCACCCTCGGGCCAAAGAAATTTAGCCGACACTAGGTTTTCTGTCGCTACCCAATAACCGCCTGTCCGACCCTCTACGACCCTGGCTCGCCCGGCTCGCTCCAGTCTTTGCAACAACCATGTCCACGGCTCTGTCTCCTGCCGCTGCAACATAGCTACCGGTAGTGCCACCAGTTGAAACAACAGGTCGTGCATCTCGTGTTCATCTCGCAGGTCCGGCCAGCACTCCGACCGCACAGCCGCAATCGCAGCAGGGTCGAGCTGCCCCGCATCCCCTTGCATGCTGGCGGGTAAGGTGCGGCGCATCGAAACCGCGCGCGCGCGGCGCTCCTCCAACGGTGCATCATCGAGAAATGCATACGGATTCGCGTTCAACAATTCATGTGCGAACTGTGAAGGCGCGGTCGTATCGACGGAGACACATTGGATCGTTCCGTCGGCGATCCCTTCGAGCACGCTCTTCAGACCCGCCAAGTCCATCGCCTCTCCGAGGACGTCTTTCATGACTTCCCGCACCAGGGGATGATTTGGAATCTCGCGGTCGCCTTGAATATTTTCAAGACACGCTGCAACCTGGGGAAACACGCTGGCTAAAAGATCGTCGGAACGAGTACGGAGAATCTGCGGCGCGACCTTTTTTCCCTTTTGGAACCGTAACAGTTGCAAACTTCGTCCCGCGGCCCATGTCCACCGCGACTTGAAGATCGGCGAATCCAATGCTGCCTGCTCCAGCAGTGCTTGCACCGTTTGCCGCGTGAGGAATTGAAACACATCGCTCAGCGGAAAGCTGTGCTGCTCCGCTAGCGAAATGCAAAGGCCGTTGTCAGTCGCGGCGGCCTGCAATTCGAAATTGAAGCCTCGGCAAAAACGCTTGCGCAACGCCAACCCCCAGGCCTTATTGACTCGGCCGCCGAAGGGCGCATGCAAGATAAGCTGCATGCCTCCGCCTTCATCAAAAAACCGCTCGGCAACGATCGTTGTCAGGGACGGAACGGTGCCAAGGACGGCTCGACCCGCCGCGATGTAACCGATCATCTGCTTCGCGCCGCCATCGCAAACGCCGCACTCCTGTTTTAACCAGGCCGCCGTTTCCGCCACGCCTGCATGGGTCGGCGACACGCAGCTGGGCAGCACTTTCGAAGTGCGAGCCGCAATTCCTTCCCGCAAACGCGCCACATAGTCGCTTAAAACATCCGTGCGCTGCGGTGCTTCCCCTGCCCAGAACGGTAGGTTTGGCGGCTGACCGTGTGCATCCTCGACAAACACTCGCCCGGTTTCGATACGCTGAATCCTCCAGCTCGTGTTGCCCAGCAGAACTACATCTCCCGCCGATGAATCAATGGCGAAATGCTCGTCGAGCGTCGCAATCTGCAGTCCTTCCGGTTGCATGATGACAGCGTATTGCGCAGTATCGGGAATCGTACCGCCATTGCACACGGCGGCGAGCCTAGCTCCCCGGCGAGCGTGCAATTCTCCGTGGATCACATCCCGCATCACGAAAGCTCCATACCGACCGCGACTGGATTCGATACCGTGATGAAGAACCTGGATCAGTTCGTCAAACTCATCCCGCGTCAATTCGCGATACGGATAGGCGCGACGCAGCACGGAATAGAGCGCATCCTCGTTCCACGATTCAGCGGCGCAGGCGGCGACGATTTGCTGCATCAGCACGTCGAGTGGCTGCGGCGGAATTTCGAGTCGGTCCAGATCGCCGGCACGCATCGCCTGCACCAGTGCGGCGCATTCGATCAAGTCATCGCGGGTAGTGGCGAAGAAACGTCCTTTCGGAATCGCACCTCGCCAGTGCCCGGCCCGGCCAATTCTCTGCATTCCAGCCGCAACTGCGCGTGTAGATCCCACCTGGCAAACAAGATCGATGGAGCCGATATCAATGCCCAACTCCAACGACGCGGTGGCCACCAGCAACTTGATTTCGCCATTTTTCAACCGTGTTTCCGCGTCCAGGCGCAACTTGCGCGAAAGGCTGCCGTGATGCGCGGCGACATTTTCCGCACCGATGCGCTCGCCGATGGCATGCGAGAGCCGCTCGACCATGCGGCGCGTGTTCACAAACACTAGCGTCGAACGATGCTCCTGTGCAAGCGCGGTCAGGCGATCGTATATTTCATCCCACATGGCATTCGTCGCCACGAAACCCAGCTCTTCGCAGGTTGGAACCTCGATCGCTAGGTCCATTGTGCGCCGCCGACCCACCTGAACGATCTTCGCTGGCTGGCGATCTTTCGAGGAGCCCACAAGAAACTGTCCCACCAACTCAATTGGATTTTGCGTTGCGGACAAGCCAATCCGCTGCGGCGGTTTGATCGGGACTGCCATGCGCCCGGCCCGGACCACTCGATTTTCAGCGCACACCAGCGCTTCCAACCGCTCCAGCGACAACGCCAGGTGTGAGCCGCGCTTGTCATCCGCGACCGCATGAATTTCATCGACGATCACGGTGCGCACGTGGTGAAGATTTTCGCGGCTGTTTTTTGAGGTCAACAGGATATACAGCGACTCCGGGGTCGTCACCAGGATGTGCGGTGGCTTCTTCAGCATGGCCGCACGTTCTGACGCCAGCGTGTCACCGGTGCGCACCGCGGTGCGAATTTCGCCGTACAGATAGCCGCGTTCCAGGGCGAGCTGTTGAATTTCCCGCAGCGGCTGATCGAGATTTTTTTGAATATCGTTCGAAAGCGCCTTCAGCGGCGAGATGTACACCACCTCGGTATACGGAGTCAGCGTGCCTGAAATCGCCTGACACAGCAGTTGGTTGATGCAAACTAGAAACGCGGCCAGTGTTTTGCCAGAACCGGTAGGCGCGGAGATCAACGTTGGATGCCCCGCCCGAATATGCGGCCAACCCTCAATTTGCGGCTCTGTGGGTGTACCGAATCGCCCGACAAACCATTCCTGCGTGATGGGGTGTGCCCAATCGAGACTGGCAGGAATGGCGAGCTCGGCACCGGTCTGTAGCGTCGGGGGCATGTTGTGGATTGTACTGGATCGATTCGTTTTTTATTCGCCATCCTGTCCGTAAGAATCGCCGGACACAACAGCGCAGACTCACATTAGGACCACACAGCGGTGACGCATCTCAATGAAAGATGTCGCCGATTGCTCGAAAAAAACAGTTCTCCGCGTTGCCGTTTATCCCCAACAGCCGTAGCCTTGCTACTTTGCGAAAGGCTGCGCGGGATTGCAGCGGGGAAAACGTCGTCTCCACGAAAAGCCAAACCAGATGGAAATTCCTGCATGCAAGCCCTGGCTCCAACGTGAGATTGAAGTCGTGCAGCCCAAGTTGATCGTTCCTTTAGGAGCGACGGCTGCGGAGGGATTACTGGGGCCGTCATTTCGCGTCACCAAGCAGCGTGGCACCATTCTGCAAATCGAGGGCTATCCGCCAATCCTGACGACCGTACACCCTTCATCCTTGCTACGGCAAATCACCGATGAAGATCGGGAGCGAGAGACGCAGCGATTTGTGGAGGACCTGAAAAGTGCGCGAAATTTGTCTCCGGCGAGGCTGACTAAAAACGCAATCTCAATCGCGACTCCGGACCTTGGCCAGCAAATTCAAAATTTCGATGTACAGCCACACCAGTGTGACCATCAGCCCGAACGCGCCATACCATTCCATATACTTGGGTGCCTGGGCGCGCACGCCACTCTCGATGAAATCAAAATCCAGCACCAGATTCAGCGCCGCAATGATCACAACCACCACGCTGAAACCAATCCCGATGAGGCCATTGCCGTTGATCGAGGCGAAGTGAATTCCAAAAAACCCCAGCACAATTTCAGCGATGTACAGCAGCATGATCGCACCGGTAGCCGCTACAACTCCCAGACGAAATTTTTGTGTCACGGGAATTAACCCAGAGCGGTACGCCAGCAATAAAACCAGCAGGGTTCCGAAGGTGAGACCCACCGATTGCATGGCGATACCCGGATATCGCAGTTCGAGCACCGAGGAAATGCTGCCCAGCGCCAAGCCTTCCAGCAGGGAGTATACGGGTGCGGTCACCGGCGCCCAGGTCTTTTTAAAAATCGTAATCATCGCGAACACTAAGCCGCCAAGCAGGCCGATCCACATAAGTGGAAGCACGCTCGCAGCAGATCGGGTTTGCATAAACACATGCCACGCCCAGGCTGCGGAGGCGCCCGCGCAAATCAGCAGAATTCCTGTTTTGTTTATCGTGCCATCCAGCGTCATGGATTCGCCAAGGGCAGCATGCTCGCCCTGAAAGATCTGGGAATTCAATGCCGGATTCGAGGTCTTCATCAGTTGAGCCATGGTTCTCCTCTGTTACTACCATTCGTACCACGTGACGATTGTTGCATGCTCTTGCCGGGCGCAGGATTGTCGCACCGCAGAAATCATTCCATGCAGCGACGCGCCAAGGCGCGGATCGAAGTCGTATGATGGCTCATTGCGTGAATCGGAGATCTTTTTTCGAAGGACCTGTCAACGTGATTTCAAAGCTGAAAATCGTTTCGTGCGGGTGTCTGTTGATGTGCATCACCACCTGCCTGCAGACCGCCGTTGCTCAGCCGAGTCGCGAGCAGTCGCGCTCCATGGTGATGACCCAGTATGGAATTGTAGCCACCAGCCAGGCCGTCGCATCGCAGGCCGGTGCAGCAATTCTGGCGCGTGGAGGCAACGCGGTAGATGCAGCAATTGCCGCCAACGCTGCGCTCGGTGTGATTGAGCCAATGATGAATGGGGTGGGCGGCGATCTGTTCGCGATTGTCTATGATGCGAAGACGAAAAAACTGTACGGCCTGAACGCCAGCGGCTGGGCGCCGAAAGCCATGAGCATCGAGGATTTGAAAGCCAAGGGCATCGTGAAGGAGATTCCTGAAACCGGCATCCTCTCAGTGACCGTTCCTGGCGCGGTTGCGGGATGGGACGCACTCCGTCAGAGATTCGGCAAGCTTTCCATGGCGGAAGACCTGGCGCCGGCGGTCGCGCTGGCGGAACAAGGGATCGCCGTCACTGAGACGGACGCTGAAAACTGGCAGGAATTTGGACCGCAGTTCGCCTCCAGCCCAGGCTTTGCGCGCGTCTTTCTGCCAGATGGCAAACCGCCGGCCGCAGGCCAACTGTTTCGCAATCCCGATCTAGCCGCGACGCTGCAACTCATCGGGCAAAAGGGCCGCGATGGTTTTTACAAGGGCCAGACGGCAGCTGCAATTTTGCAGCTGTCTCATCGACTGCACGGATTTCTACAGGCGGACGATCTTACAGATTTTCAACCGGAATGGGTCGACCCAGTCAGCACCACCTACCGCGGATGGACCATTTGGGAGATGCCGCCGAACGGCCAGGGAATTGCCGCGCTCTCCATGCTGAACATCATGGAGCAATTTCCGATTGCGGAATGGGGGCACAACAGCCAGAAGTCGCTGCATGTCGAAATTGAAGCAAAGAAACTGGCCTATGCAGATATGCGATATTACGTCGGCGACCCTCGCGCCACGCACATCCCGGTGCAGCAGCTAATATCAAAAAAACTGGCTGTTCGCCGAGCCGCACAGATTAGTGACCGCGCGAACTGTAGCGTGTTGCCGTCTGACCTGACTGGGCAACTCTCGCATTTGTCGAGCGACACAACATATCTGGCAGTGGTCGATCGAGACGGGAATGAGGTGTCGCTGATCCAAAGCAATGCGGGAGCGTTCGGCAGCGGACTGGTCGCCGATGGAACCGGATTCGTACTGCAAAACCGCGGATCGGCTTTCACCCTGAAGCCAAATCAGCCCAACACGCTTCGTCCGCACACACGCCCGCTACACACCATCATTCCTGCCTTCATGCAAAAGGGTGACGAACGCATCGCCTTCGGCATCATGGGCGGGTTCAACCAGGCGCAGGCGCACGCGCAATTCGTGTCGAATATCGCGGACTTCCACATGAACATTCAGGCGGCGCTGGAGGCGGCTCGCTTCACCATGCCTTCATTCTCCGGTTGCAGCCTGTTGATGGAGAACGGCATCGCACCGCAGGTGATCGATGGTCTGCGGCAACAGGGGCACATAATTAAAGTTCTGCCGCGCTATTCGCAAGACATGGGCCGCGGCAATGCGGTGCAACACAACCTGCAAAGTGGAGTGAATTTTGGCGCCACCGATCCCCGCGCCGATGGAGAAGCGGTTCCCGAGCAGATGCCGTTCCAGCCCTGATATTTGTGACCGGCCACACAGCCGCCCTATGCTACGACGAGACGCGGCACCCCGCCGCGCAACGACAATACCTGCTTCTATTTCTGGCCATCCCCAAGGTCGCGTGATAATGTTCGCCTATTACCCGTCGGTAATAGATATTTTCTTCCCTGTCTACGTTTGTGCTCTGGTTTACCTACTCGTTTCTCTGCGTAGCGTCGGAGAGTTTCGGCCCCATCGGCTTTTCCAACGGCAAAGTCCTGCTGAACGGTCCCTACGCCAACAGCTTTAACGATCTTTACGCGTGCCTGTTCGGCGTCGAGTAGAGTGCGATCCAATTCTGGAACGCTATACTGTGTTTCTTGAAGCTGACGTAGTGCGATCGTCCACGCACGATGCATTTGTACGTGAACAAGAATTTCCCGGAATCGTATTTCATTGCCGGCGAGGATCCATGAATATGTATTGGGTTTACGATCTGCCGAACTGGCTGTTTGAGTTGCTCACCATAGGTCTGTTTGTCGCCTTCGGACTGGCAGGCCTGATCGCCAGCCGGAGGATGATTCGTCGCGTTCACCTGCAGCACTCCTACAACGACATTGTCGGTTTTTATCTGGCCGGCATCACCGTTCTGTACGGAGTAACGCTGGGCTTGTTGGCCATTGGTGCGTGGACTACCTATACCGACACGGAAGCAAAGGTAGCTCGAGAGGCAGCGGCTGTTGCCAGCCTGTATCGAACCGTCGGGAGCCTGGAAGAGCCGATGCGGAGCGTGCTGCAACAGGATATTCGCGACTACACCGTCAGTGTTATTAAGATTGGCTGGCCGGAACAACAGCGAGGAATTGTCCCGACAGAAAACCGTGTCGCGTTAGATAAGTTTCGCCGGGATTTTCGCAAATGGGAACCTGCCACCGAGGCGGATAAAGTCCTCGAGCAGGATGTCTCGCGAGAATTCGACGCTCTAGAAACCTCTCGTAGCATCCGTCTGGACAGCGTCACAGACGAATTGCCGTCACCACTCTGGGCATTGATTATGCTAGGCGCGGCGATCTGCATCATCTCAACCTGGTTCTTCCACATGCAGAGTTTGAAGATGCATATTTGGATGACCGTGCTTTTCTCCGCGCTCATCGGGTTGATGGTCTTTATGGTAGCGGCGCTCGATAATCCCTATCGCGGAAAAATCAGCGTGAGTCCCGAGCCTTTGGAACGCGTGTATCAGCAGATGATCCACCCGCGCCAGTATCCAGGACCAGCGCAATGAGGTTGGATCATCGCACCGCATTGGTTACCGGCGCGAGTAAAGGAGTCGGCAAAGGCATTGCCCTGGCTCTAGGTCGCGCCGGATGCAACGTTGCCGTGAATTATTTCTCCGATGCTCAAGGGGCTGAGAAATCCGTCTCCGAGTTGCGAAAGATGGGAGTGGATGCGTTTCCTGTTTTCGCGAACGTTGGCAGCACTTCCGACGTGAAAGAAATGTTCGCCGCGGTCGACGAGCGATTTCAGCACATCGATATTTTGGTGAATAACGCCGGCGTTCAGACCTGGGGACCATTGATTGACCTGGAAGAAGCGGAATGGGACCGGGTGATGGATACAAATTTGAAGGGGTGCTTTCTTTGTACGCAGGCGGCAGCCCGAAGGATGCGCAACCGGTCGAGTGGTGTCATCGTCAACATCGGTTCCGGAAGCAACAAAGTTCCTTTTCTAAACCTAGCCTCCTACACGACAAGCAAGGGCGGCATTGAGATGTTGACGAAGGCAGCCGCGGTCGAACTAGGTCCATACGGAATCCGCGTGAATTGTGTCGCTCCGGGAGCCATCGCCATTGAACGTACGGAGTTGGAAGTGCCCGGATATAGTGACGCGTGGGCGGATATCACGCCGTTGCGACGCATCGGAACTCCGCAGGACGTCGGCGATCTGGTTGTTTTTCTGGCGACGGAACAAGCATCCTTCATTACCGGGCAGACAATCTGGGTAGATGGCGCCGCCTTTACGCAGCCACGATGGCCTCACGAAAAATATCAGGATTAAATGATTTCCACTCTCCATTCCGATGAATAAGACATCTCTTCTGTCGGTGCTCGAGACTCCGGATCGCGGGCTGTTGGATGTCGTCACACATGCTCCGGGACCGGCCGGACAATTGCCGCTCACACCTGAAATGCTGCTGCAACTCCCGTCCGGGAACCTTTTCGGCCTTAGCCAAAACGTGGGCATGGGTTGGTCGCCTCAAGAATTGTCGGGTCCGGAAGTTCTGCTCTTAAGCACTCATGGAGGGATTCGCGCAGAAGATGGTACTCCGGTCGCCCTGGGTTTTCACACCGGCCACTGGGAGGTAGGATTGCTGGTCGCGGAAGCGGCGCGGGTGCTGAAATGCTGCGGCGCGGTACCTTTCGCTGCCTACTGCACAGATCCGTGCGATGGACGAACGCAGGGCACAACGGGAATGTTCGATTCGCTGCCGTTTCGTAATGATGCGGCGACGGTATTTCGGCGATTGATGCGTTCTCTGCCCACAAGAAAAGGCATCGTGGGATTCGCCACCTGCGACAAAGCAAAGGCCTGCCCGCAATGATGATGGCGCTCGCATCGGCGCAGACCATCCCGACTGTGCTGGTACCTGGAGGCGTTACACTGCTGCCAAAACAAGGCGAGGACGCCGGCATCGTGCAAACCATCGGCGCGCGATTTGCTCATGGAGAAATTACGCTCGACTACGCGGCGGAAGTGGGGTGTCGAACCTGCGCCACTCCTGGCGGCGGGTGCCAGTTCTTAGGCACGGCGGCAACCGCCCAGGTGGTCGGAGAGGCACTTGGCCTGTCTCTTCCTCACACGGCACTGGCGCCATCCGGGCATGCAATTTGGCTGGATGCCGCGAACCGTTCTGCCAAAGCTTTGGTGCGGCTGCTTGAACTGGGCTTGGGTACTCGCGATTTTCTTCGTCAGGAATCGATTCATAATGCGATGGTGTTGCATGCTGCGTTGGGCGGATCTACGAATCTGCTATTGCATCTTCCAGCAATTGCCTTCCACGCGGGCTTGCAGCGGCCGGACGCATCGGACTGGGTTCGAGTGAATCGCTCCGTGCCGCGCCTGGTGGATGCATTGCCGAACGGTCCGAAAAACTTTGCGACTGTGCAGGTGTTCCTCGCCGGCGGCGTTCCTGAGGTGATGTTGCATTTGCGGCACGCCGGTCTGATCGATACGAGCGTGTTGACTGCCTCCGGATCCACGCTGGAGGAGAGTCTGGACTGGTGGGAGCAGAGCGAGCGCCGCCATGCACTGCGGGCGCGACTGAAAAGTCTGGATGGCATCGACCCGGATGAAGTCATCATGGATCCCGACCGCGCCAGGGCCCGCGGCCTGACGCCGACTCTCTGCTTCCCGGTCGGAAATATTGCTGTCGAGGGTTCCGTGATCAAGAGTACGGCCATCGATCCCTCTCTTGTCGATGAGTCTGGAATTTTCCGAATGATAGGACCTGCCAGAGTTTTTGTGTCGGAGTCATCTGCAATTGAAGCCATCAAGAACGACACGATACAACCGGGCGATATTCTCGTCTTGATCTGCGGAGGTCCCTCGGGCTCCGGCATGCAGGAGATTTATCAAGTAACCTCCGCGTTGAGGCATCTCCCCCACGGAAAGCACGTGGCTGTCATTACTGACGCCCGATTTAGCGGCGTTTCTACGGGCGCGTGCATCGGACATGTTTCGCCTGAGGCGCTGGCTGGTGGAAGCGTGGGCAAGATCCTCGATGGCGACATGATTGAAATTGTGATCGACCGGATCAGGTTGGAAGGATTAGTTAACTTTGTGGGCGAATCAGCGGAAAGCTTCGATGCGGAAGAGGGCTCACGTCGTCTGGCTCTGCGGCCGTTGCGTGACGATCTGGCTCCCGACCCCAATCTGCCGGACGACACGCGACTTTGGGCTGCGCTGGTGCATGCCAGCGGCGGAGTCTGGGGTGGTTGCGTTTACGACACCGACGCCATCATCCATGCTCTTGCTGTCACAGGTTTTTCTGCGAAGTAAGCAAATTGGCGAGTTTCCGCACGGCGGGCGGAGCCTGCGTTGCCGTAAGATTGCCAAATCCAAGAATGAATCCGGGACGAGTCACATCGCCCAGGTAGGAGGCAGACAGAGGCCAGAGCGACAAGTTTTCTTTGGCCGCGCGCTCTGCAATTTCTCGATCGCGAATTCCATCGGGCAACGCCAGGGTCAGCTGCAAGCCAGCCTCATCCCCGAGTATCTCAACCATCGATCCTAGCTCTTTGCCGATGCTTTCTGCCAGCGCTGTTCTGCGCTCGTTGTAGAGAACGCGCATTCTGCGAATGTGGCGCGCAAAGTGACCCTCGGCAATAAATTCTGCAAGTACTTCCTGATTAAACGTGGGCGCTCCGAGATCCATGGCACGTCGTATTTTTACAAAATGGTCGACGAGGTCAGGCGGTACGACCACATATCCCAGCCGTAAAGAAGGAAATAATACCTTGCTGAACGTCCCTATATAGACAACTCGCGCGTTTGCGTCGAGCCCCTGCAGCGAAGTGATCGGCGAACTCGCGTATCGAAATTCGCTATCGTAGTCATCCTCGATAATCCACGCCCCCATATTCTTGGCCCAATCCAATAATTCGAGACGTCGCATCGCACTCATCGTCACGCCAAGCGGAAATTGATGCGACGGTGTTACCACAGCGGCCCTGGCCTTGCGACATCTCTGCATGCCGGCAGCAACATTCAGACCTTCCCGGTCCACCGGAACGGGGACCAGGCGACAGCCGGATAAAGTCAACGCATCTCGTGCGAATCGATAACCAGGATCCTCAACCCACACAGGGCTTCCGGGATCGAGGAGAACACGACCGGAGATTTCGAGCGCCTGTTGCGAGCCACTGACAATCATCACCTGCTCCAGCTCACAGCGCACTGATCGCGAAGTTCTCAGATAGCTTGCGATCTCTTTCCGAAGAGGTTTGGATCCCATTCTTTCGCCATAATCCAACGATTTAGCGCCCATCTCACGGCATTGACGCGATACTAATTTTGACCAAAGCTCAAGCGGAAAATGGTCGAATGCAATCAGTCCGACACCAAATGCCCCATGCCCTTGCACCCTGGACGGCATTTCATATCGAGAAAGGATGGAAGTGCGCCGCGCGATTGGCCGAGGGCCGGAGCGACTGATTGCCACTCGCTCACCGCTCGATGCACTCAACGCAAAGCGCTCTGGAAGTGCGCTTGAAATTACAGTCCCAGCGCCGACGCGACTCTCGAAGTAGCCTTCCGCCAAAAGCTGGGCATAGGCATTCAAAACCGGAAATCTTGACACACCGAGGCCGGCTGCCAACTCCCGCGTGGATGGAATCCTCTGCCCCGGGCGCAGTATGCCATCGACAACGGCAGCGCGATACGCGTCGTAGATTTGCCGATGGAGCGCCTTTGGGGATTTTCGGTCGATCGCGATCAACGGAAAAATTCCTGACGCTACTTTCTTCATTTCCGCAAAAGTGTAGTGGTCATGTTGGAATCCGGTCAAGTGGATATTGCCCCCGACCACTTCCTCGTCCACTGTTAAGAGATGATGAAACCCTGGGACGCTCATCGCAGACAGCTTGGCGAATGAATAAACTGGTACCCAGATGGTTAGCAGGAGCTCGCCAACATTGCGGCAAAATATTGCATCAACTTCAGCTGGAGGCCAGTGATGAACATGTATAGAGGAACAAACGAAATGATTTAGGGCCGTCCACGACAGAACCATGTTGGGTATTCCGAAGAATGAACGACCTCAAACGCTCGTGACGACAGGCCCAGAACGGATTGTCAGATCGTGTAGGCATCACCGTGTGAAAGACCAACGGCCCCAACAAGAGCCGCGCTAGCCTCCGGGGATGACTTTTCAGCGAACGCTTCGCACAAGCACAGTTCGATATACCCAATCGAATCAAAACATGAACTCCACTAAGAACATTCCTCCAGGGGGGATCCATGCAGTTTTTTGTTGAGAAATGGGCCAGTGCTGTAGCCAGGTTCGCCATGATTTGCGGTTTTGCAGCAACGATTTTCGTTTTGCGACCACTGCTATTGGCACAGACAACAACGACAGGCTCTATCAATGGCACCGTCGTCGACTCGACGGGCGCTGTCGTACCGAACGCCACAGTCACGGTCACGGACATGTCCACCGGCGCAGTGCACACCTACACCACCAACAGCCATGGTCTGTTTACCGCGCCGTTTTTACCGCCAGACCCGTTCGATGTATCTGCGACTGCACCCGGCCTGCAATCGACAACCACTTCCGTACAAATCCTTAATGGACAGCAGTCTGCAGTAACCGTTACGGTCACGCCGTCTGCCAATACCACAGTGGTGAAGGTTAGCGCGATGAACGCCCAACTGATTGACACGCAGACCTCGAACACCACCACAACGTTCACCACTGCGCAGTTCCAAAACCTGCCTGCACCGGGCGGGGACATTACAACGATTGCATTCACCGTTCCCGGAGTAGTTGTCGGCGCCGGCACTGATGGCTTCGGCGAAATTGTTTCCAACGGATTGCCCGGGCTTTCAAATATGGTGATTGTCAACGGCATTGACTATAACGATTCGGAGTACGGCGGCATCAATTTCTCCGGTTCCTCCAACCTGACGCTGGGCCAGCAGGAAATAGCCCAGGCAGCCGTGGTACAGAACGGTTACAGCGTGCAATATGGACGTCAGGCCGGCATTATCGAAACTTACGCTACCAAATCCGGCTCCAACCGGGTGCACGGCCTGTTGCAGTACGACTACAACAGCTCCGGCCTGAACGCCAATGACTTTTTCAATAATCTCTTCGGCGTTCCCAAGTCCAAGGCGGTATCCAATCAATATGCCGCCCAGATCGGCGGCCCCATCAAGCACGACAAGCTGTTCTTTTTCGCCGATACCGAAGGGATTCGATTCATTTTGCCCCAAACCGGTTTCGTCAACCTGCCTTCGCCGGCCTTGCAGGCCAGTGTCTTAGCCAACCCGAACATTACGGCTGCCAGCAAAGCTTTGTACGGCACCATGTTTACTTCGACGAACGCATCGCCGGCGTACGCGAGTGCGGTACCAGTGGTAACTGGCAACGGCTCTTTGCAGGACAGTTCGGGAAATTACGGCTGCGGAAGCCTGGCTGGGTCGCCGGATTATGCCACCGGCGGCACGCTGGGTACAAGCGCCGCGGAAAGCTGCATCGATACCGCGTTCATCAATGCCGCGGGCCTCAACAAGGAATACCTGGTGACGGGCCGACTTGATTGGAATATCAGCCCCAAGCATCTCATTTTCTTTCGCGTCACCGATGACCAGGGCCAGCAGCCGACATTCACCAGCTTGATCAATCCGCTGTGGAACGCCGGCAGCAACCAGCCCGCCTACACGGGACAGATGAACGACACCTACACCTTCAGCCCAAATATTGTGAACCAATTCATAGTGGGAGCGCTTTACTATAGCGCAATCTTCGGACCACCCGATATACCAGCGGCTCTCGCCTCCTCGCCGACGGAATTTAACGAAAGCGTTGACGGCGGGACCAACAGCTTGTCTGGCGTCGGACAGTCCTCCTTTTTTGCAGGAGGAACTACGCTGGGAGCCATCTGGGACGATTTTCCTGGAGGAACGAACGGTACCCAATATCAGGTGGTCGACGCCCTTTCCTGGCTTAAAGGGAACCATAACTTTAAATTCGGACTCGACTTCCTGCGCTACGATTTGACCGACACCGTTCTGCAGACGGCTGCATACGGCGGTTTTTATGGATTTGGTCAGATTGCGGACGAATTCGGCGGTTCGTTGCCCGGAGGTGCCGGCTCAACGTTTACTCAAGGCTTCCCGCAGTCTGGGCTGGCCAATCTTTACGATGCCGTCTATAACTTGGGCCTCTACGCTCAGGACGACTGGAGAGTAAAGCCCAACCTGGTCCTCAACTACGGCATCCGCATCGATCGCAACGGCAACCCAGCTTGCGTGAACAACTGCTTCAACCATTACATAGGCGGATTTCCCGCTGCATTTCCAAGCGGGACCGACCCGCTCGACGTTCCGTACAACGCCACGATTTCCAGCGGACATCGCAGCGCGTTCCCATCCATTGAGACGGCAATTGTGCAGCCGCGCGTTGGATTCAACTGGGACACGCACAGCGATGGGAAGATGGTCCTGCGCGGCGGTGTAGGATTGTTTTCCGACAACTTCCCCGGCCTTATCCTCGAACAGGCTCAATCTGGATTCCCCAACCGGTATTTTGCCGGGGTCGGTACGGGAACGGTGGCACAGGGACCGGGAAGCGCTCAAGCGGTTGCATCCGGCTCCGCGGCGGCCGTGCTGAACGGCTTTTCGCAGGGAGCGACTTACACTCAGATCAACTCGGAAGTACTGGCATCGACGGGATTCCCGTTCGCACCTCCCAACTATGCGACTACGCCGCAGAAGTTTTACGGCGCCCGGTATCTGGAATACAGCCTGCAACTGGAGCGACAGATTACCCCGACGGACGCCTTGATTCTTTCCTACGCCGGCAACCATGGCTTTAACTTGTTCATGCCGGTCAACGACTTCAATCAGAATGTTGGCACCTCACTCTATGGCAGCTATGGAAACGGGACCTTTGACGATGTGCCAACCAACTCGCCGGACCCCCGGTTTGCAACCGTTCAGGGTTTTACCACCAACGCTATTTCGAACTACAACGGATTGTCGGTGGAATATAAGCATTTCGACCGGCGCGGTCTGACGACCGATATTTCCTACACCTACTCTCATGCATTGGACGACATTTCCAACGGAGGCAATTCTCAGCTGCCATACAACGGTGCGTCTGTTGGTTTTCAGATCACTCCGAACAGTCCCTCCAGATTGATGTATTCCAACGCCGACTACGATATCCGCCACAATTTCGTGATGGATCTGGTCTACGTGGAACCCTATCACTTCAGTAATAAGATCGTGGATTTCGGAGCGGCGGGATGGACCGTGGGTGCCAAGGCATACTGGCGTTCTGGAGAGCCATTTAGCGTGTTTAACACAAGCGCGGAAGCGGCGCTGGGAGCCAATGCGACCGGTGGAACCACGGTACTTGCCACAGTGTTGGATAATAATTTCAATCATCACTGCACTTCGTTCTCCACTCCGTGTTTCCAGACTCCTGGGATTTTCAACGGCCAGGGTCTAACGGTGAATTCCGCCGGAGTCGTTGTGCCAAGTGGTCCTGGCCCGTATCCACAAACGAACTATGGCAACGTTCCGCGGAATGCCTTCTACGGACCTCATTATTCTGACGTCGACGTGAATCTCTATAAAGACATCTTCAAAAAGGGATCAACGGCATTTCAGATTGGTGGCCAAGCCTATAACGTGCTGAACCATGTGAACTTCGGACCGCCGGGAAACGACGCGTCCAACCCAAGTACGCTGGGCGTCATTTCGTCTGACATCGGGCCGCCGACCAGCCCGTACGGGTCCAGCCAGTCTCCATCGGTAGTCTCTGGCCGCATTTTGGTGGTGCAAGGGCGCTTCCTGTTTTGATGAATATAGTCAAACCATTCCAGATGGAAATGATTGCCATGAGCGATAACCAATATGAACAGCAGACGGACAACTCGTCCACCTTTTGCAAAGTGAGCGAGTTGTCTCAGCTTTCTGGAGTGAAAAAGCGAGCATTGCGCAGATATGAGCGGATTGGCTTACTACATCCAGAGATAGCTCGGGGCTCGGGTCATCATGTGTACTCCCGAGAGGATTTGATCCGACTGGAACGCCTTGCGGTGATGCAGATGATTGGACTGTCACGCTCTGAAATCAAAGTATGCCTGGGCAGCCTGGATCGAGAGCTCCGCGAGGAACTGCGACTCCAAAGAGGCATCCTGCTTGAAAAACGCAGACGGCTGAATCGGGCCATCTACTTCATGGAGTATGCCGAAGAGGTGAATCGCAATCCACAATCCGGTGACTGGCATTATTTAGGAAAAGTAATCGAGGCGATCACCAGCCTGAGAGACCCCGAATGCTTTAAGCGTTTCTATATATATGGCACCCTGCAAGCAGGCAACGCTCCCCGAGAGTCGACGAACTTGACTCTGATTTAAAGATTCGTACGCCGTCAATGGAACCTCTGGCAGTGTTGTGCTGTTAGGGATCTTGGGAGCCTGCAACGAGGTGTGTGGCCGTCGACATCATGTGCCTTGATGTCTCATTCAAAGGGGCGAGCACATGGAGCTACTGACACAGACCAGTGAGACCAGAGAGCGACATGAGACGATGCTTCGTGCCTCATGCCGCTCATTCTCCTGAATGCCGCAGGCCCTAGTGGTGACCTCCACCCTGATGCCCGCCCCCGCTGTTTCCACCACCATGGCTTCCTCCGCCGTGATATCCAGGCAGAGCATGTTCCGATGCTCCGCTGTGGCCGGCGTTGCCCACGTGACCTTGCCCATCCCGAGCTTCGTTGGCATGGAAGTTGTCGAACCGCTGATCGCCGCGCGCCGGTAACGGACCCTTATAACCATGGCGAGGATCATACCGGTTGTCAACATGGCCATAAAATCCGTGCGGGCCGTGAAACCACGGACCGGCTCCAATAAATACACCACCAACAAACCAGTCTGGCCCATAGTAGCCGTAAGGAGCACAGTCATACGGCGCGTAGTCAAAATACCCGTAAGGGCACACAGGCGCCACTCCAATACTGATAGAAACCTGCGCTGGCGCTGCGGATGCGTAGCTGAATAATGCACCCGCGAGGATCGAGAGGGTAAGGAATTTCAGGTAGGACATGCTGCCTCCTTAGCTGGCCAATTATAACCTTGCGACAAAGCAAGTTAAGATGAAGTTTCCGCTGTTTTGGGTTATCGCAATTCGGTCGGATTTCCTTAGGGATCGTGGGGTCGTGCGAAGCGGCCTTGGCCACAAGTCTTCGGGACCAATGGATGATGACGGCCAGCGAAGCACAGGCAGATTACCTAAACAGAATTTGAGAACCCATCCGGCTCTTCTTTCGCTTTGGGCATTGCGTTTATAAGGCATCGCCTTGAGATCGAGCTCGCTTCTAGGTCATTCGTCTTATCACTGGGCAAGTCAAGCGGCTGATGACAGGGCTTTTATCTGAGAATGGAATGAAGGAGGTAGATTTTCGAGCACAGGCCGGCGGCCTGGTTCTAGCGAAGAGGCTGGAATAATCGCGCTAAAATTTGTTTTTCTTCATGAATAGTATTAGTGCTAGAGAGAGCTAGCTTTTCAGCTGCGAGGCATATCACCCACAAGCCTCACGTGTACGTCCAGGACCTTATCAAACCGGGCAGCAACATCGCCAATCAAAATGCCGTGATGCCTCAGCCGGATGAAGCCGCGTGGATTCCCTGACTGATCCATTGAAACGAGCGGAACTTGCAGCGCGATCTGGTCGAATTGAACTCGGATCGCGATCATCACCACGAGAGGGGATCAAACGAATGAAGTTCAAGCAGGGAGCGGTTGTTGGGCGCCTGATATTGGGCGCGATGTTCTGTGCCGCCTTGACCATGCAAGCTCAAGTTGCAGGAGACCTTGCCACGGCGCCGCCCTCATCAGGTACATCGACGTATCAGGAAACAGCATCCCCTGTCAGTGCCAACGCTTATCAGCAACAAGGCCCTCCGGGACCCAGCGGATGCCGTGGCTGTTTCCCGGTAAATCCTGCCGGGCAAGGTCCGAATCAGGAAGCTGGACTGCCGCAACCGACCCAACAACAGCAAGGTGGCTTTAATCCGCATCTGCGTCGCGTCGGGCCGCCAGCGTCGCTGCCCAATCCGTTGCCATACGATCTGCTCTTGCAACACGGACATGTCATCGATGCGAAGAACAACATCGATCGCGTGATGGATGTCGGGATCAAGGATGGCAAAATTGCTGCAGTGGGCGAGCACCTTGACCCCAAAGATGCCGTCAAGACAATCGACGTCACCGGCTACTACGTCACACCGGGACTGATCGACATTCACACGCACGACTATGCGTCGACCGGTGAGGCACACTCTTATGCGGGCGACTACGGCATCTGGCCGGACGGCTTTACCTTCCGCAACGGCGTGACGACAGTGTGCGACGCGGGCAGTTCGGGCTGGCGCAACTTTGAGGATTTCAAAGAACACATCATCGACCGCGAGCAGACGCGGGTATTGGCGTTCATCAACATTGTCGGCGCGGGCATGCGAGGCTCACGGTTTGAAGACAACCTAGACGATATGCAGATGGTGCCGACGGCGTGGATGGCGATGCGCTATCCGGATACGATCATCGGCATCAAGAGCGCGCACTTCACCGGTCCGGACTGGTGGCCGTACATCCAGGCCGTGGGCGCAGGAAATATCGCGCACATTCCTGTGATGATCGATTACGGCGCAAATCGCATTGAGCGCCCTCTATATGATCTGCTGACAAAGTATCTGCGCCCGGGCGATATCTATACGCACATGTACTCCGGCCTTCGCGGCGAACAAGACGTAATGACCTTGGGCCCGTCGAAGGCAATGATTGAAGGCCGCAAGCGTGGTATCTGGTTTGACACTGGAACGGGTGGAGGCAGCTTCCGCTTCCGCGTGGCAATTCCGATGATCAAAGATGGCTTCCTGCCGGACAGCATCTCGACCGATCTGCATGTCGACAGTATGAATTCGAGCACCAAAGGCATGCTCAACGTGATGAGCAAGTTCATGGCGATGGGATTGACGCTGCAACAAGTTGTTGCCGACACAACATGGCATCCGGCAAGAGAAATTCAGCGTCCTAACCTTGGAAATCTCTCGGTCGGAGCGCCGGCAGATGTCGCGGTGTTGAGCGAGGAACACGGAAAATTCGGCTATCTCGACATGGACAACACCAAGTTGATGGGCAACACGCGGCTGGTCGCTCAACTGACGGTGCGTGCAGGAAGGGTGGTGTACGACCTGAACGGCATCTCCATGGATTTGTGGAACCAGGAGCATCCGTCGAGCAATCCGCAGATGGCCAATCACTGGACTTCGTTCCGTCCACGTCCGCCGTTGCCGGAACAGATTGTTCCACGGCGCCCGTTAGCACAGCAGTAGAACAATCGACACGAACCATCACTCCGGAGGAGAGAATGCGCACCCCAACAAAAATCCTGCGACATGCAATCTGTTTGGGATTCCTGTGGAGTGCCGTTGCCTCCTTCGGCGCTGAACCCAAGCCGGTCACCGTGAGCTGGCCGACGCTGCAGACACTGAACTTTAATGTCCCACAGTCGCAGCAGAAAGCTCCAATACTCGCACTGTCCGGCAAACGGGTGAGCATTCCAGGGTTTATGGTGCCGCTGGAAGATGATCTCGATGTTGTTACGGAATTCCTGCTGGTACCGTATGCGGGCGCATGTATCCACGTACCGCCGCCGCCGCCGAATCAGATTGTCTACGTGAAGATGAACAAGAATACTAAGGTTCAGGTGACTTTTACCGATCCGATTCTGG
>DATJUD010000171.1:0-32530 GCA_035502695.1 Acidobacteriaceae bacterium | reverse complement strand
GTGATTCATTTTGGCTTCATCAATGGGCACACCGGCAGGCATGCCAGAAACCACGGCAATCAGACATTCCCCGTGAGACTCTCCTGAGGTGGCAAAACGAAACATGCAGTAACCCTTTGACCTTATTGTCTATTTAACTGTAAATGGATAGATTGCAAGCGCAAGCAGCTATGCCTTTGTCATCCATTGATATTGTTCGTCGGTCAACGGAACCACCGACAATCTTCCTTGCCGCACCAGTGGTGAGTCGCGAAACAATGGCTCTTCCTTGACGGTATCCAGCGTTTTCGGCGAAATCGTTTTGCCGAATCGAATACGAACCACCGGAACCTTTGGATCCTGGGCGTCTACGCTGATAACCGTAGCCGTCCCGACCGCGGCGCGCTCATCACCCGTGTGATAGATGACGAGTCGATCCCTGGCGTGCATCTCTCGCAGATTTTTTACCGCCGCCGGATTGGTCACTCCGTCCCACACAGTTTCGCCATCTCGCTTCAGGTCGTCGATCGAGTAAACGCCAGGTTCCGTCTTCAGCAGATAATTCATCGCGGTAATTCCTTCGTCTCCGCCTGTGCCAGAAATGCGCGCGTGTTCACAAGCGGTCGTTCGAGCGCGCGCACGCGATCAATATAGACCGGTGCAGCTGCACCTTCCAACGTCGGCTGGCAGACTTCTTGCATCGCCAGCATCTTTGCCTCGGCATCGTCGAGATAATGAAGCAGCACCGCTTCCGGAATCATGGGCAGTTTCGGTGAACCAAACTCCAACGAGCCATGATGGCTCAAGATCACATGTTCTACCAGCATGTGCACCTGCTTGGGAAATTCCGGCAGGCGTTGCACCTTTTCATCCAGAAGCCGGGTCGCAATTGAGATGTGCCCGATCAGCTGACCCTCCAGCGTGTACTCGAAGCCGCGTTCCCAACTCAGCTCATAGATTTTTCCAATGTCGTGCAGCACCGCTCCGGTCAGCAACAGATCGCGATGGATCAAAGGAAAATGAGTCGCAGCCAGTTCACAGAAACGCATCAGATCGACAACATGCTCCAGCAGGCCGCCAATCCAGGCATGATGCATATACTTCGCTGCCGGCGCAGCCTTGTATCGCCGCGCAATTTCCGGGTCATCTAGAAAAGCAAAAACCAGTCGTTTCAGATCAGGATCCGTAAAGCTGTCAACTGTGTTGCGCAGCTCTGTCCACAGCGCTTCAATATCCCGCACGGTGCTGCGTTGAAAATCGCCCAGATCGATTTTTATCGGATCGACCCGCGAAATTTCCAACACCTTCAACTGCAGTTTTCCGTTGAATTCATCTACGCAGGCGCGCACATCGACAAAGTCATTCTGCTCGAACTTGGCGGCCCAGGTTTCCGCGTTGTCCCACAGGCGACCGTCGATGCGGCCGGTACGATCGCACAGCGTCAACGAAAGATATTTCGCGTTGCCATCGTTTCGGTCGCGAAGCTGCTTCTGTGCCACTAAGAAATGAGAGCGAATGTTGCGACCGCGATGCTTGGCGGCGTCGGCTAGGAAGAAATCTTTCATGCTCTCCTCTCCCGGAATCCGGCGCGAGCGGATTTCCTTCCAGTTACCTTTGAAATGGCCATACCGCGCCCGCCATTCACCATAACCGAGCGCTTGGCTTTAATTATTTCTGGACGCCGTCAACCTTTGGTTCAGATCCGTTACATGACCTAGAAAACATTGGCGCCTCCGGTGCCCCGCGTAATCTCTGCACCCGCCCTACGGCTGATTGGTGGAAGATGACGACGCCGGTGGGGTAGCAGGAGCGCTATTTGCTCCCGTGCCACCGGTATCAGTCGAAGCGGGCGTTGCCTGGTCGTCGGTCTTCTTCTTTTCGGTCTTCTTTTCGTCGCTCAGCCGAGTTTTATGTCCGTTGTTGACAGGCGCCGGCTTTTTCTTCTTCTGCTTGGTCGCCGTCGAACCATTCAAACCCAGCGGCGCGGACTCCATTTGGCGTGTAGCCGTTTCCGTCGTCGACAGCGGAACCGCCTTGGCATTGTCGTGCTTCACCTTCTTCTTCTTCGCAGGCTTCTTGTGGTGTTTGCGCGCTTCCATCTCCGACTTATTGCGCGCCTCGTCACTGAACCGCGTCTTTCCTAATTTCGGCTGCGTAATCAGCGGAGCATGCTCCAAATCCGGGCCCAGCGGCTGGACATCGGTAGGCGGTGCAGCATCGGCTGTGCTTGTCGGGTTTTCCGGTGACGGCGGCCCAGGCGCGTTCGCCGACGTCGCTACCTGCTCAGCAGAAACGGGTTCGGCAGGTGCGTGACCAAAACGGAACTTCTCCCGCTTGGGCGCATGCTTCTTCTCGGAATGAGTCTTCTTTTCTGCGGAGGAGGAGCTGGCTGCCACGTTCGGTGCGGTTTCCGAAGTCGTTGCGGAGGCCACCTCCACCGGCGCCTTCGCGTGCGGAGTACCGCGCCCATATCGTCCTGTCGCGAGGTCGTAGCGAGCCTTCTGCTTTTTCTTCTTCTTGGGCTGCGGCGGAGTGTAGGCTGCGAAGGTCGGCTTCGTCTCGTTTGGGCTCGCTCCGGAATCGGTATATCCTGGCCGAATGTCGATATACGCCTGATCACGCAGACGTGTCAGGTAGGTCCGCACGGCAGGCCCGATCTTTTCCATGTAAATCGCCTGCTCAATTTGAGGGATTACCTTTTGCATCGGCTGCGTTCCGCCCGGAATATGCTCTGTGACCTGCAAAATAATGTAGCCTTGGCGGGTGCGAATCGGAGCCGTATATCCGCCCACCGGCAAATCGAATGTCTGATCTTCTAACACCTTGGCAAGCGCGCCTCGACGAAAATCGCCCAAGTCTCCCCCCTGCGCTGCTGTGGGTCCCTTGGAATATTTCTTGGCCAGGTCAGTGAAGCTGGCACCCGCTTTCAGTTTCGCCTCTAAATCCTTGGTTTGCGCATCTGCTGCCGCTAGCTGAGCGCTGGTGGCGTTCTCGCTGGTCGGAATCAAAATTTCGTTCAGGTGTACGGATTCCTCATGCGTGAAGTCGGCCTTGTGATCGTTGTAGTAGGCCCGCATTTCGGCATCGGAAATCTGAATCTTGCTGCCCACTTCATCGCGCACAACCTGCTGCGTGATGACGCTGTTGCGGATGTTGGCCTTGAAATCTTCATAGGAAATTCCCTGCTGTTCCACCGCCTTCTGCAGGTCATCAAGGGAATCGAGATGGTTTTCTTTGCGAATCTCATCCAGCCGCTTGATCAGCTCCGTGTCGCCGGTAATGCCCAGCTGTTTGCCCTTTGAAATCAAAAGTTGCTGATCGATCAGGTCGCGCAGCAGGTTCGCCTGCCCCTCCTTCAGTTGCTCCAGAGACCAATTATTCTGGCGCGCCTCCTGATTCAGTTGCGTCTGCGCCCGGGTCACGTCAGAATTGGTGATCGCCTGGTCATTCACGCGCGCAATAATCTGCTCTACCGGTGTGCCATACAGGCTGGCCAGGGTATTGGAATCTGAATTCAGATTGGTGCTGGCGCCAATCGTCGGAGCGCTCTGTACTGGGGAGGGAGCCTCAGGGGCTGTTTGTGCCATGCCGTGGAAACACGGAATGGTGGCAACAGCCACAGGAAGAACAACGCGCACAACTACTCGTAACATCATTTGTTGGTTGGTACCATCCATGCCTGCCGGTCACCATGACGGTCCTGAATCCGATGGCTTCCATTAAAGATCGATGCCGGTGCGGATACAGCAACTCGATGCAGGTCGATTCCGTTGCTTTCATTCTAACCGCATCCGGGGCCGCTTTCCCACCCGATCCAATTTCTCTGTTTCCAACCCATGCACGCCGTAGCTCGCGGCATCAATGGGTGGCGCTCGAATGTTACACTGAGCAGTAGTTTATGCAGTTTTTGCTGCTATCCAACCGCATCGTGATTTCCCTCCGCGGTGCAAAAGGAATCCACGGTACATGACCCCCCGTACTCGCCGTTCGCTGTTATTCGTCATCGTGTTTCTGGTCGTCTGCGGAGTTGCAGGCGCTTTCCTCGATCGAAATGTTGGAGCCCAGACTTCGAGCGACCAATCCACGCTGCGGGATAGTCTGAAGCAATTTACCAACGTCTATAGCATCGTCGAACAGAACTACGCCGAGCCGATGACGAAGGACCGGGTCAACACCGCCATCTACGACGGCGCGATTCCAGACATGTTGCACGTGCTCGATCCTCACTCGAATTTTTACGACCCCAAAGCCTTTGCCGCAATGCGCGAAGAAGAAAGCGGCAAATATTACGGCATCGGCATGGAAATCATGCAGCAAAACGACAAGATTGTCGTGGTCAATCCCTTTGAGGGCACGCCGTCGTACAAGGCGGGAATTCGTCCAGGCGACGTGATCCTCGCCGTCAATGGCAAGCCCATCAACGGCACCGGTCCGGACGGCAAAGCAACCAAAAAGGCGACCACGTTGGACGTCGCCAACATGCTGAAAGGCCCGAAAGGCACTCCAGTCGACATCACGATTGCGCGTGAAGGCAAGCCGGAACCGATCGTATTTCATTTGATTCGGGCAGAAATCCCCCGCGCCAGCGTCGACCTCGCCTACGACATCCAGCCCGGCATCGGCTACATGCACATCAAGGATTTTGCCGAAGAAGAAACCGGCCAGGAAGTTTTGGACGCGCTGCAGAAGATGGGCCCAATCCATGGCCTGGTCATCGACCTGCGCGGTAATCCCGGCGGCCTGCTCAGCGAAGCTGTTTCAGTCTCAGGAGATTTTCTCCAAAAAGGACAGGTGATCGTGTCGCAGCGCGGACGTGCATTCCCGCCAATCACCTATCGCGCCACACGTGGCGAGCAGACCAGGACCTATCCAATCGTAGTGTTGGTAAATCGCGGCACCGCGTCCGCGGCAGAAATTGTCAGCGGTGCGCTACAGGATCATGATCGCGCCCTGATCGCCGGCGAAACCACGTTCGGCAAAGGCCTTGTGCAGACTGTCTATCCACTATCGGACAACACCGCCCTCGCCTTGACCACCTATCACTACTACACCCCCAGCGGTCGCCTCATCCAGCGCAACTACACCGGCGTTTCCATGTATGACTACTTTTACAATCCTGCAGATCGGCCGCACAGTGACGCCAATCGCGAGGTCAAGCTCACCGACTCCGGACGCGCTGTCTACGGCGGCGGCGGCATCACTCCGGACGTCAAAATCGAGACCCCGAAATCGAACAATTTTCAGGATGTTTTGATGGAGCAACTGGTATTTTTTGATTTCGCCAATCACTATCTGGTCAACCACACTGTCGGCAAAGATTTCAAAGTCGATGACAATGTGATCCACGATTTTGAGACGTATCTAACCAGCAAACAAATCCCGTGGACACCTCAGGACATCAGCGGCGTTCGCGACTGGATCAATATGAGCATCAAAAGCGAGCTTTTCACTTCCGTCTTTGGCCAGCAGGAAGGCCTGAAAGTTCGCGCCGCGTGGGACCCAATGATCAATAAAGCGATCTCACTGATTCCACAGGCTGAAGCTCTTAAGACTACGGCGCAGAAGACCATCGCGATGAGGGCCAGTACAGCTTCCAACGCGGTTCACTAGGCTTGGAATCCCGATCTGCAGCTGGTTGAGACTCTGTTGAACTCGTCTGATTTGCATCGAATTTCACTACGCAAATGAAGCCGGCAAAACCTGTCCGCCGACACGCATCTAAAGTAGCAAGATTGTTTTTCAGGCGCGAATGGACACCCGTTGGCTATTTCCGATACTCTTGCAAGCAAACTACCGTTTCAACTGGAACCCTTGTGTGCGAAGCGTACAGATGTTGCGTCCCAGCCCTGGGCGCGCTTCACGCTACCCAATGGCTCCATGTGCCGTCTATCCAGTAAACCCTTGAGGAGGCATATTTGCCACTCTTAGTCGTCGAGGCCGAGGCGCCCGCTTCGTCACTCCTCTCCCGCTCGCTTCCAGATTCTGCAACGCTGCGCCGCCCGTGGAATTTACTGCGGCATCCCGCCGTTTTTATTTCTGGCCTCACATTTTTGGCACTGCTGATTCAGGGCTACCACCCTTTCGTCGACGACGCAGCCATCTACATTGCGGGAATCGAAAAGGTCATTCATCCCTCGCTGTTCCCCGTACACGCGGAATATGTTCTGCCCCATTTGAAGCACTCCATGTTTTCGCTCGCGATCGGCTGGCTGGTCCGCGGACTTCACGTGCCGCTTCGATATGCGTTGTTCATCAGTTACGTGGCGTCGCTCTGGATGATGGTCTTTGCATGCTGGCGGCTGAGCAGCCTGCTCTTTTTTTCGCCTCGCGGTCGAGCCGGAGCCATGTTGCTCATGACCGCGACAATGACTCTTCCAGTAGCGGGCTCGGCGATCTTCATCCTCGACCCATATCTGACGGCGCGCTCGTTCTCGACTCCGTTAACGCTTCTCGCTATCGCCTTTGCTCTTGAGCATCGCAAGTTGGCCACCGTAGTTTGCCTATTTGGTGCGTTCATTCTTCATCCGCTGATGGCGGCGTATGCCGTCGGCTATGTCATTGCGCTGGCATTGGTGCGGGCTCGCCGTTGGAGGACGCTCGGCGCTGCAGCCGCTGGAGTCATGCTTCTGGGCTTCCTTGCTTCACACGCTG
Organism: Acidobacteriaceae bacterium; assembly: GCA_035502695.1. Lineage (GTDB taxonomy): Bacteria > Acidobacteriota > Terriglobia > Terriglobales > Acidobacteriaceae > JAKAAZ01. The sequence goes on along the minus strand of DATJUD010000171.1, from coordinate 25,900 downwards.
ACGCTCTGCTGGGTGCCTCGCCTGCCTACCGCATCGCCACAGTCAGCCGAGACTATTTCTTCCTCGACAAATGGGAATGGTTTGAAATTTTCGGCCTCTTCCCTCCGCTGGTAGCGGCCTTCATTTATCTTTCCCGCAGTAACTTCCGCGTACGCTCCAACTATGGCCTGATCGCGGCTGTCTCGCTCTACGTCGGTGGGTTAGCGATTCTGTTTGCTGTCTGCTACACGCGCACCGACAACTCTTTCCTGCTGGCGCGCCTGCAGGTGCTGCGTAGTTTCCAGATCATCTATATTCTGTTTTTCCTGCTGCTGGGCGACCTGCTCGGCCAGTATGTTCTTGGACGTCGTTGGTGGGTGTGGGCTGCCGGCTTCGCCGCTGTCGCCACCCTGATGTTCGCGGTGCAGCTATCGCTGTATCCAGCCCTGAAACACCTGGAATGGCCGTGGGTCCGCAGCCACAATCCCTGGGCACAGGCATTCCTCTGGATTCGCCATAACACGCCTCGAGACGCCTACTTTGCGCTCGATCCGTATTACCAGCAGATGCCGCAGGAAGATACGCTCGGCTTCCGCGCCATGACGGAACGCAGCGTTTTGCCGGATTGGAGTAAAGATGGAGGCATCGCGGCGATCGACCCGGCACTCGCACGGCAATGGTGGCACCAGGTGACCCAGACGAAGAATTTTTCGCACTGGAACGACGAGCAGCGCATTCAGACCCTGGCGCCATACGGCGTCAACTGGGTGGTCCTGCCCGCCAGCATGCCCACGCAATTTGCCTGCCCGTACCAAAACACGGCCGTACGAGTCTGCCATCTCCCCGCCGACATCGCATTCCTGGCGCAACCATCTTCCGCCCCGCAAGCCGCCCATCCCTAGACCCGAAGTCTCTGTCCAAACAGCCTGAATCCGGCTGACAAAATACAGTTCAACCCTAATTTCACCCTCCCATTTATTATGGAAGGATGACCGTGATCGTGTACTCGGCGTCGTGGTGCCCCGACTGCCGCGAAGCCAAACGCTTTCTCCAGCGCTACAACATTCCCTATACCGAAATTGATATCGAAACTACGCCCGGTGCGGCGCAAGAAGTGGTTGCAAACACCGGCAAGCGCGCTATCCCGCAGTTCGTCATCGATGGCAAATGGGTACAGCCGTATCAACCCGGCTACGGGTTTCTCTATGAGGAAATGTCCGTGCTGCTCGGCATCGCACCACCAGATAGCAGCACACCCGCTCCACAAGCCGTCACGCGCCAAGGATCACGCTCGTGATCGCACGCTATACGCGCCCTGCCATGGGCAACATCTGGACAGAAGAAAATAAGTACCGCATGTGGCTGGAGGTTGAAGCCGCCGCCTCGAAGACCCTGGCCGAATTCGGCATTGTGCCCGCGGAGGCGGCACGCGCCATTCGCGAGCGCGGCAGCATCGACGTCGCCCGCATCCAGCAGATTGAGGCCGAAGTTCGCCACGACGTGATTGCTTTCACCACCGCAGTCGGCGAAAAAATTGGTCCCGAGGCGCGCTGGCTGCATTACGGCCTCACCTCAAACGATGTCGTCGATACCGCCCAGGCCCTGCAGGTGAAAGCCGCCTCCGCTATCCTGCGCGCCGATATTCTTCGCTTTCTCGATGTTTTGAAGCGCCGCGCCGTCGAGTTCCAGCACACGCCCACAGTCGGCCGCACCCACGGTGTACACGCCGAGCCTACGACGTTCGGACTAAAGCTTCTGAACTGGTATGCGGAAATGCGAAGAAATCTTCGCCGCTTTGACATGGCTGCGGAAGACATGCGCGTGGGCAAGCTTTCTGGTGCTGTCGGCACTTTTGGTCATCTGAAGCCGGAGCACGAGGCGCGCATCTGCGAACGCCTCGGGCTTACACCTGCGCCAGTTGCTACTCAAGTTTTGCAGCGTGATCGTCACGCGTTCTATATTGGCGCGCTGGCCTTGATCACCGCCACTCTTGATAAGATTGCCGTCGAGATTCGGCATCTACAGCGCACCGAAGTTCGCGAGGCGGAAGAATATTTTTCCGAGAAGCAAAAGGGTTCTTCCGCCATGCCGCATAAGCGCAACCCTATCACCAGCGAGCAGATCAGCGGTCTCGCCCGTGTTGTCCGCGCCAACCAGCAGGCAGCGCTGGAAAATGTCGCTCTCTGGCACGAGCGTGATATTTCTCACTCGTCGGTCGAGCGTGTGATCCTTCCCGACTCCACCATCCTGACCGATTACTTACTGGAGAAAACTACCAATCTGATCGACAAGCTGGTCGTGCATCCGCAGCGGATGTTGCGCAATTTGGAACTGACAGGCGGCCTCATCTTTTCTGGCCAGCTTCTGCTGGAACTCGCCGAAGCCGGCATGTCCCGCGAGGACGCGTATAAGCTGGTTCAGTCGCACGCCATGCGTGCCTGGCAGCAGGATTTAAATTTTCGCGAAGAAGTCGGCAACGACCCCGCGGTGACAAAATTGCTGTCTCCGGAAAAGCTGGCCCATGCATTCGACATGAAGCGCCAGCTGACCAATGTGGATGCCATCTTTGACCGTGTCTTGAATCAGGAAGCGTAAGAGAGCAGGTTGCTCGATGTCCTCCGGAAAAGTCCTAACCGTCGCGACGACCGGCGCCAGTGGCGCCATGCTCACTCGCGAACTGCTTCTTCTGCTGGATCGGGACTCGCGTGTTGAACGCGTTCACTTCATTGCGTCAGAAAGCTCTCTTCGCGTCCTTGCCGAGGAACTGGAAATCAGCGGTCGCAACGACCTTGTCGCGAAACTCCTCGGACAAGCGAGCGCGAAGATTCTTCAGCATGCACCGGGCGACATCGGCGCATCGATTGCTAGCGGCAGCTATCCCTGCGACGGAATGATCGTTCTTCCCTGCAGCATGGGAACTCTCGCGGCCATCGCGAATGGGCTCGCCGACAATCTAATCGCGCGTGCCGCGGATGTTTGCCTGAAGGAACGTCGACCTCTCACGCTTTGCATCCGCGAAACTCCATTGAACAAAATTCATCTGCGCAACATGCAGCAGGCTGCGGATGCGGGCGCAACCATCTTTCCCATCATTCCGGTTTTTTACAATCGCCCGGTCGACACGTTGGAAATGGCTGGGCAATTCGTTTGTCGAGTGCTGGCGCACATCGGCCTGCCGCAAGACTCCGCCTATCAATGGACCGGCAAGTCCAAATAGCCGACTACGACTAACAGTTGACTAATAGTGAAATTCCCCGCCTGTCCTCGGGGGTTGGCTCCGCAGAAAATCGATCACGCGAGGCACAATTCGATCAGCGCAGGTTGCCGGTCCCATGTGCCCGCACCCGGTGTATAGCTGCAGCACAGATTGCGGAATGGCCTCATGCATTTGCTGCCCAACACTGGAGGGAAGCAGCTCATCCTGTTGCCCCCACACTAGCAGGACCGGCATCTGTATCTGGTTGAGTCGCCCGGCGAAATCGCCTTCTTCCCGTAGCAGCGACTCCAATGTTCGGTGCACCACCCTGCGATTACTTTTCATCGTGCGCAGCAAGTCGCGCTGCACAAATCTTGGAATGTAATACTGGTGCGCCATTAGCACTGCTTCCAGTCGCTCCAGTTGCGACACTGTGTCCGGTTCCAGAATATCCGGAGAAAGATCGGTCTTGAATTTCAATCCAGCGCTGTCCATCGCCACCAACCGGTTCACACGCTGCGGATGCTGCAGGGCAAATTCCGTTGCGATCCATCCGCCCATCGACCAGCCGATCACGTCTGCCTTCTCTACACGCACGGCCGACAAAAATCCTTGGATCAGCTCAACCTGCTCTCCGATCGTGTACGCAATGTCAGGCCGATCCGTCCGTCCGCATCCCAGCAGGTCAATGGCGTAGACGCGAAAACCATTCTTCGCATATGCCAGCATCTCAGGGGTCCAGTCCTCACTGCGAGCACCGAGGCCATGAATCAACAGTAGCGGGGTTCCGTGGCCACCAACAAAATAATGCACGCGATACGGCCCGACACGAACATACTCGCTGCGAAATCCTGCGATCCGCAGGCGCACATCCATGGCCTGATTGATCATCCACACAGGATGGCGATAAAACACCACGCTCAGGATGACATCGAGCGCAATGGCAACAGGCACCAATACGGCAGCGATGCGCTTCGCGGAGGCGACTGACCGCGACGCAGTTCTTGGTGGAGTTGTTGGACTAGTGGTCGCCATGATCTATCGATCGAGTAGAAAAGAACTTCAGTTACCGAAACGCGCCGTGCTCACCTGCCGGCAACCTCCAAGGGTGGCTTATGCATTCGTCCGCACGGAGCTGCCTAACTGTACTTACTATAGATGCGCAATCGCGTTCGAGAGGTCTCACACAGCAACGCGACATATGGGATATGTTTGGCGGATGGCATGAGCGCAGAAGATTTGGCTGCCCCTCAGGGATTCGAACCCCAATATGCTGGTTCAGAGCCAGCTGTCCTACCATTGAACGAAGGGGCAGTGCAGAGACACGCGCAGAAAAAAGCGTCCTTACTGAATATATTGGCCGCACGCTTTCCGGTCAATCGTTTGGGGCGCCCGAGGTCGATGCAAGCGTCCTTTCCTCAAATATATTTCGGCAGCGAAACAACGCGTATAGCCAAAAGGAAATCAGCACGAGAAGGAACACGTAGACGATACGGATTAAGGCAGTCTGCGATTCCTGGAATTGAGAATTGGTCGGAAGACCGAATCGCTGATCCAACTCGATACCAGCAGCCAATAAATTGCGCGTGGCACTTGGCATAAGGGCGACGCAAGCTGAGATGAAAGAAATCACCTGCAGCACAACAGCAGTTCTGAACCCCATCCTCCATCGGCGAAGTAAGCCGATCCCGCAATAGAACGCGAGCGCCGCATATATAAGTTCGACACCCATGGCCGCCGTTCCGCGAAAGGTGATACCCAAAAACCAGAACGGAGCGTGCACGAATGCCATTGCAAACATCGGTAGGCCGCCTATCAGTAAAAACCATGCCAACACGACCACGACGACATGCCAAAATGTGTAGTGACCGACTTCCGTGCCCCGAACAGCTTGATTCTCGTTCCTGCTTTCTTTGAAAGCCGTGCGGACGGATTTTAGATTGAAATAAACAACCCACCAAAGCCCAATCATCGCCAGGGATGCGTAAATCAGCGCGAAGACGAGCCAGAACGTCGAACTTACGGACGCCGAAGCCGGGCTCATTCTTGGCATCCAATTGCGAAGAGCAAGCATGGCAACAGACATCAGCCCCCAGAAAGCAACCTTCAGCCCCCCAAGGATCACGATGGAAATACGCGCCCAATTCCGCATTTGAACCAGACCCGCCACAACAAATCCGCAGAAAACACAATAGCACAGACCTGCCAAACCAAACACGGTCATAATGACTTTGAAGACGTCCAGATTAGGAACGCTGGGGGCGTGGATAAAGAAAGCTGCCGCGGCTGAACCCAATACCCCGAGTAAGTCAAAGGCAGTCAATATTCCAAGAACAGTGGCAGCGATAAGTACACCAGTAGGTCTGCGCAAACGAAGTATCCTTTTTCTAGTCGGGCCTAGAGTAATGTAGAACTCCTCGTTTCACAATCGGAAAATGCTTCCGTAAAGAATTATTCTTCGCGCAACACCTCGAGTGGTTTTTGTTGCAGAATGCGATACGATGCCAGCCATCCGGTGACGCTGGCCAGAATCGCCGCTGCCATCATGGCGCCAACCGAAACTGACCAACTCGGATGAAAGCTGACATCCAGCCGGTGAAGCAGCACACTCGATAACGCCAGCGCACACACCACCCCGGCAAGACCGGCAATGCCGCCCAGCAGCAAAAATTCGATACTCAGCATGCGGATTACTTGTGCGCGCAGCGCGCCAAGCGATTTCAAGATTGCTACTTCGCGCACGCGTTGAAATCGTGTTGCGGTCACACTCGATGCCAGGATAATTCCACCCGCCAGTAAAACAAATCCCGCAACAAACCTCAGGATCATCGCAATCTGGTCGACCACCTTGCGCACCACCTCCAGTACATCTGCCATGTTGATCACGGTCACCGTGGGATAGGCCGCGAACAGGCTCTTCTCCACTTCGCCGACGCGCAGCGGATCTGCATGGAACGCGCCGTACCAAACCACGGGCTGGCCAGCCAGCACGCGGCTTGGCAGGATGAACTGGCTGCGCGCGAAAATGTGGTCGCCATCCGCACGCACAATTGCAACTATCGCAGCGACAAATGTCTTTTCTCCCGTCGCGAACCCGATATTAGAGCCCACCTTCAGATGCAATGCTTTCGCCGTCGACTCGCTGACAGCTACCTGGGGCATTTCACTCGTCTTATTCCACCATTTCCCGTCCACAATTTTTTCACCTGCAGGTGGCGCATCTGCCCAGGTAAGAGCAGTCGAACGCAGCATCCGCTTCGGATAATGCTGAATTCGTAGTTGAGCCGTCGGCACTCCGTCCAAGGACAAGATCCGCGCGGAAACAATCGGAATCGTCTCCAGACTGCCTTTCACGGCGGGTTGCGCAGCGATCAACTTCTCCACACCTGCCAATTCATCCGCGCCTACGTCCACCAGAAAAACATTCGGCACCGTCGGCGACCCGCTATTCATCTGCAGGTCCTGCACAATGGCGTGCTGCACAAAATAGATTGTCATCATCAGCATGACGCCCAATCCAAGTGCCGTCAGCACGGCCGCCGACTGATTCCCCGGCCGCTGCAAATTTACCAATCCCTGGCGCACCATCGGGCTGAATCGCCTGCGCTGCCATTGCATCATCCAGCGCACCGCCGCCAGTAATCCGGAGGCGGCCAGCAGCAGAACCACCAGCACCCCCAGCAATCCGCCGGCAAACCATTCGCCCACCATGGTCGACTCCGTCAGAGTGCTGGCAATTGCGGCCAGACCGATCAGAATAATGGCAATAGAAACGAGTTGCACCGGATCGCGCGGAAAAATATTCGCCAGACGAGTTCCCTGCTCCTGCTCAACATTTCTCCGCAAGATCCGCAACGGACGAAAGCTGCGAATCTCCAGCAACGGCGGCAACGTGAACAGTAACGTCGTCAGCACTCCAGTGCACAATCCGATCACAACCGGCGAGAGCGCGAGTTCCCCCTCGACCGGCAGCGACACCAGTCGCTGCAGCAAAACTGGAAATGCGCGCGCCACGCCAAAGCCGGCGGCCACGCCTAGCAGTGCCCCAACCACTCCCAGGAACAGGGTCTGCAGCAGGTAAATGCGCATCACCTGCGTAGAACGCGCCCCCAGCGCTTTCATAATCGCGATGGTTTCCAGCCGTTGCTGCAAATGCGCATGCATCGCCATCGCAACACCGATCGCACTCAATACCATTGTTACCAGGCTGACCAGCGTCAGCATGGCTGTCGAACGTTCCAGCCCGTGCGCCAGCGCCGGATTGGCCTCGCGATAATCCGTAATCTGCGCTTGCGGCAAAATCGTTTCCACCTCTTTGCGAAGGGTAGAAATGTCCATGCCATGTTGTGCCGCCTGCGGCATCAGGCGAAACAGCATGCGCTCCGATGCGCGACTGCCGGGGCGAACCAGTCCCGTTGCAGGCAACACAGACTGAGTGATCATGACGCGCGGGCCAATGCTGAACGACGAGGAAATTCTGTCCGGCTCCGATCGCAGCACATCGGCAATTGTGAAGTATTTGTTCCCCACATGCAGCGTATCTCCAACATGAGAGTGATCGCGCAGCAAAAACTCTTCACTCACCACGGCGGTATTGTCGTGAAGCACGTCACGCAACCGCTTGCCGGACGCCAGCACCACTGTGCCGTAGTACGGATACTTTGCCGGATCGACCGCTTTCAATGAAACCAGCACCGGATCCGGATTCGTTGCTGTAGACGCCATCGACACCGTCTCCGTGACCAGCGTGTGGTCAGCCCCACGCGCTTCCAGACGATCAAGAGCCGCCAATTGCTCGTCGGTATACGGATGAAAATCCCTGGCCGACAGATCAGCGGCCATCAGCGTGCGCGCCTGCGCCAGCAGGGTCCGCTGAAAGACAAGGCTGAAGCTGCGCACGCCCGTCAGCGACCCCACTCCCAGCGCCACCGCAATCACGACAAACGTGAACTTGATCCAGGAAGCATGCAGATCGCGCCACGCAATTTTCCATGCCGTGCCCCAGGCCAACTCTCCAGCGGAAGCCTTCATGCGTCGGCTCCGACATTCTGCGCGAGGGGCTGGCACAATTCATCCGCCTCAATCCGCCCGTCCCGCAGTAGAATCTTGCGTTCCGCATGCGCGGCCAGACCGGCATCGTGCGTTACCAGAACCAGCGTGGTTCCTTCCCGTCGGTTCAACTCCATCAGCAATTCCATCACGCGTGCACCGGTCGCGGAATCCAGATTGCCAGTCGGTTCGTCCGCCAGAATTACGGGCGGTCGCAACATGAACGCCCTCGCCAGCGCCACTCGTTGCTGTTCTCCTCCGGACAACTGCACGGGATAATGATGCATCCGTTCGGCCAGTCCGACACTTGCCAGCAGTTCCTGCGCACGTGGCTTACCATCGTCCGAGGCATGCAGCTCATGCGGCAGCAAAACATTTTCCAGTGCGGTCAGCGTGGGGATCAGTTGATAGGATTGAAAAACAAAACCAAGTTTGGTAGCGCGAATCTGTGCCAGCGCATCCTCGCTCAAGCGACTGATTTCCTCTCCATCAATTGTGACTGTGCCGCTGCTGGGCGCATCCAATCCAGCAAGTAGTCCAAGCAGCGTACTTTTCCCGCTGCCGGAAGCCCCCATGACGACGACGAATTGACGCGACGGGATGCTGAGATCGATTCCCTTCAGAATTTCAAGAGATGTCGATCCGCTTCGCAAAGTTTTTTTCAATCCGCGGACTGCGATAATAGCGTGAGTTTCAGAGGGCATGGGTGAGTGTGGTATCGATGAAATCTGATTTGAAAGCAATATTTTCTTCTGTCTTGATGATCGCATGGCTTCTCGGTTGCAATAGTTCAACCTCGCAACCGCAGCGTCCCACTTCCACAGAATCAACACCCGCGGCCAAGCCTGTCTCGGCACCACAGCAGCCGCCCGTGCCATCCGACTCGCACCGTCCGACCATCGTCGCCTTCGGCGACAGCCTTACCGCTGGCCTTGGCGTTGCCCACGACGAAAGCTATCCTGCCGATCTGCAACGCGACCTGAATGCCCGTGGATATCGCTACCGTGTCGTTAATCTGGGCATCAGCGGCAACACTTCCAAGGACGGTGTCCTTCGCATCCCCGAAGTCCTTCAGTTTCATCCGTCAATCGTCATCGTCGCCTTCGGCGGTAACGATGGCCTGCGCGGGCTGCCCATCCAGGATACAGAAATGAATCTGTTCGCCATCATTTCCGCCATGCAGGATGCGCACGCTAAGGTGATCCTCGGCGGTATTACGCTGCCACCGAACTACGGAAGCGACTACATTGCAAAATTCAATGCCATCTACGTCAAAGCATCCAAGGAATACCACGTGCCGCTGCTCCCTTTCATGTTGAAGGGAGTCTATGGCGTGCCTGGGTCTATGCAAGACGATGGCATTCACCCGACTGCGCAAGGCTGCAAACAGGTGGCGAAGAATTTTCTTCCGTTGCTGCTACCGATGCTGCATAAGCCAGCGCATGTTCGCACCCGAGCAGACGCACGCTAGCCCAGTACCGCCATCGGCTGCATCAGCGTTCCGGCCACTCGACGTCCGATGGCAAACAATTCGCGCTGGTCGGTGAAGATCTTGACGAAGGGTGCATTAGAATATTCCGGCAAATTGCACGCCATCCCGTTTTTTAGCCGCGACGCTGTATTCTCATCCACCGTCACCGATGGCATCTCCAGCAATACGCAGCGTGGGTGCGGCAATCGCTCCACCAGTGAACCATCTTTCTGCCATGCAGTAACTTCCTCCAATGTCGACGCCTGCTCCAGCGTAAATTCTCCAGCCTGCACGCGACATAGGCTTGCAAGATGTGCACCGCATCCGGCCACCTGTCCCATCTCGTGTGCAATCGAGCGAATATAGCTTCCCGCGGAAACGTCGACCGCAAACGGAGCAATCGGAGCTTGGTAGCTGAAAATTTCAAAACGGCGAATTTCAATTCTTACTGAACGCAGATCCACCGGCTTTCCTTGTCGCGCCAGTTTATACGCCGGAACACCTTGTGATTTCTTGGCGGAATACGGTGGCGGCATCTGATCAATCTCGCCTCGAAACTGCTCTGCAAACAGGCGAATTTCTTCCAGTGTCAATTCTGGGTCGATGCACTCGCCAATAGCTTCACCGTCAGCATCGTAGGTATCCGTTGCGAAACCGAATCGAATGGTTCCGGTGTAGCGCTTGCTATCCTGTTTGAAGAATTGTGCCAGTCGAGTGAAACGGCCCAGCAGTAGCGGCAACACTCCAGTGGCCATGGGATCGAGCGTACCCAGGTGACCGACTGACGACTCTCCCGTCAGCTTGCGCACCGTCGCCACTACGTCATGCGACGTCATCCCAGCCGGCTTGTTAATGATTAAGAGGCCGTTCATAGAGTGGATTCAGAATAGCGGTGGGAGATTGCCGCCTGCGGCGCGTAGGACTGACGCGAGAAAAACTTCCGCTGCATCAAACGCGTTAGTCGAGCGAGTTTTAGATTCCGTTCTCCCCGCGTCCATGCACCAGCGATAAGAACTCGTGCCGTGTTTGCTGGTTGCTACGAAATGCTCCCAGCATGGCCGATGTCACGGTAGAGGAATGCTGCTTCTCCACCCCGCGCATCATCATGCACAGATGGCGCGCCTCAATCACCACACCCACGCCTTGCGGTTGAATCGCGTTTTCTATCGCGTCGGCAATCTCGCGGGTCAGTCGCTCTTGTACCTGCAACCTTCGCGCATAAACATCTACCAGCCGTGGAATCTTGCTCAGCCCGATGACCTTCCCGTTGGGAATATAAGCAACATGTACCCGGCCAAAGAACGGCAGCATATGATGCTCGCACAAGGAGAACATCTCTACGTCCTTAACGATCACCATCTCGTCGTAATCCACGTCGAACATAGCACCGCGTAGAATTTCCCCGGCATCCTGTTGGTAGCCCTTAGTCAGAAATTCCATCGCCTTCTGCACGCGTTCTGGCGTGCGTAATAAGCCGTCGCGCGTCGGATCTTCGCCGAATCGGATAATCAATTCCCTATAAAGATCCGCCGTGGAGAACTCAGCTAACGCATTCTCTATGGATCGCTGTAGCAAGACTGGCTCTGCCATTGAACAACCTTTCATTTCACCTACGCGGAATTCTCTATACCTTAACCTTAGACGCGCATGCGCCGGTTTATCCGGCATATTCAAAATAATTCTTGCTGGTCTCGTTAACTCGAATTTTTTCCAGCTTCGCGCCGCGAAACCCCGCGCGTATGATCCCGTAAATTTCTACGCACAAATTTTCCGTTGTAGGAACAATGCTCTCAAAACTTCTGTCCATGTTTAGATTCTGCTCGTCGAACCGGTCGACAATCTCGCGCCGCACAAACCCATCCAGATCGCCCAGGTTGCACACCATTCCGGTCACCGGATCCACTTCCCCACTCAACATCACTTCTACGATATAGTTGTGGCCGTGCCCGTGGGGATTGTTGCACTTCCCATAGACGGCTTCATTCTTCTCCGCAGAAAATAACTCCGTATGCAAGCGATGCGAAGCGCTCATGCGATACCGTCGAGATAAATAGGCTTTCATCACTCTCCACAGTAATCAGCGAACAGGTCTGGCATTTCATACACCCGCACGCGCTGCAGGCGCGCGCCAACAATCTTCTTCTCCAGCCGCTTCCAGATCGCGATCGCAATATTTTCGGTCGTAGGAATCGCCGTGCGAAATTCCGGCACCTCCAGGTTCAGATGCCGATGATCGTACACCTGAATCACTTCGCTCTCGATCACGTCCTTCAGCGCTTTCAAATCGACAACAAACCCCGAAACCGGATCAATCTCCCCCGCGACCGTTACCTCCAAGGTGTAGTTGTGTCCGTGCCCATTGCGATTGGCGCACTTGCCAAACACCTTCTCGTTCTCCTGTTGCGACCAGGCATCGTTCCAGTAGTAGTGAGCTGCGGAAAATTCCGCCTTGCGCGTCAGAAGCACCATAAACCTAGGATATTGGATTCGTGCGTCTGCCGTCATGACGCACTATTTTCTCAGTCTATTCGATGCGACCATGCTCACCGATCAGGCCTTGTACTCGCGGCCTTTCCAGGCGACTTTGTGCCGCACGTGTTGCTGCATCCAGCTATCGATCAACAACCATGCATACAGCGGCAACGCCAGTGGGGACAATAGAACATCCGCAACTGGAAAATGGGCTTTGGCAGTATTGGCATAGTGCACTCGCACCCGCCATGCCCACCACAATCCCACTGCCCAAATGACAGGCGTGCGCGCGACGGTCAGGTACAGCCAAATTCCCAACAGCGGCAAGCCAAATAGCAGCGCCGCCTGAAACAGCTTCCACAAGCCGCGAGCCAGTGCGTCCGGAAATAGCAGAGCCAGATTTTTTCTCCACCCGGCGCAGGTCTCACTCAGTGAACCGTACATCCGCGTGCTGGCAGCATCGGCCGCGAACCGCAGGCGAAGCGATTCTCCCGCGTGCTTTGTATGCCGCGCCAGTTCCATGTCTTCAATTAACGAGCCGCGCACCGCCTTGTGGCCGCCGACACGCATATACGTGTTCCGTCGAATCAAAATGAACTGTCCATTCGCACCCGCCACACGCGAGTCGGGTAGATTCACCAGGCGCGGCGGATAGGTCTGCGCCAGGTCGGCAAAAATCAGCGTCATCAGCGTTCGCTGCAACACTCCTCGGACCAGTTGCCGCGGAGAATACGAGAGCAGCGCAACCTTGTATCGCTCCGCTTCATGCATGGCGCGCCGCAGATCGCCGGGCTCGTGCACCGTGTCCGCATCCGTGAACAGCAGCCATTTCCCTCGCGCTTGTTGCGCCGCAAACCACAGCGCGTTGGTCTTGCCTGTCCAACCCTCCACCAGCGGCGGCGCTTCCAGAACAGTTACGCTCGGGAATTCCATCGCGATCTGGCGGGTTGCATCCGACGATGCGTCGTCAACAACAATCAGTTCCCAGTCGCGGCCAAGCGAAAAATCGTCCTCACTCTGCTTCACCAGAGAGGCAAGGCACTCACGGATCGTCGCGGCCTCATTCCGTGCCGGAATCATCACCGAGAGCTGCAGTTCGAGCGATTCGTTCTGGCCCGAATCTGGCGGATTCGTCATGTCCGATTTCGTATCCATCCAACAAATTCGTATCATAGATATGACATGCGGAGACGGCAGAAATCGAGAGGCGGCGCATTCGGGCGTTCAGTGTTGTTTTCCCTGGCTATCGGCGCCCTCATTCTTGGCACTGGATGCAATCGCGGCCAGCTCCCGCGTGAACTTGGCGAAACCGCGCCAGCGTTCACCATCCACGACGGCGCGCAGACCGTAAGCCTCAGTCAATATCGTGGAAAAGTGGTGCTGGTCACGTTCTGGGCCAGCTATTGCGCTCCCTGTATGGAGGAGTTTCCTTCCCTGCTTGCGCTGCACCAGCGGCTGCCGCAATTGAACATCCTCGGTGTCAGCATCGACGACAACGCGCAGGCATACCACAACTTCCTGGCGGCGTATCACGTCGATTTCCCTACCGTCCGTGACCCTTCGCAGGACGTGATGCATCGCTACGGTACCATGCAAATTCCGGAAGCCTATGTGATCAACCGCTCCGGCCACATTGTTCGCAAGTATGTCAGTGCGCAGGACTGGAACGATCCGGAGATCTACGACACTTTGGCCGCCACGCTCAACGCGAAGCACTGACGTACCTTTTTAGTAAGCGTTTCAAGCCCAGCGGCGGCTCGCCCGTCCTTTAACGACCCCAGAGTTTATGATGGAAACATGACCACAAACATCGATATCCAGTTTCGCTACGCTCAGCATCCGACGGAAGACACCATGCGCGCGGTCGCGGAGCTCTACGATGTCTACGGTATTCGTCGCGTGCGCCTCAACCAGACGGCTCGAACCGTTCTAGTGGAATACGATGCCACACGCCTTAGCAGCGCCGTGGTCTTCCAGTTGCTTCGTCGCGCCGGCCTGTCTGTCACTGAGCAAATTTCCTCCTTCGCACCACCGCCGCCTCCCACCGCCGCGCCCGATGGGAATACCAGCCCGGCTGCCTGACCTCATCTCCCTGCCGCTCGGCAGCGTCGATACAAGTTACACTGGCGCTGAAATCTCGGCTCGCTAAGCCCGAGATGATGGGATGTCTTTGTCAATGATCAGTCCTGTGATTCTGATTGCGGCTATCTTCGCGCTGATACCATTTCTGACGGCAGCATTCTTCTCCGCAAAACTGGCAACCGCAACGGAAAGGCTTCCAGCTAGCGTTCAGGTCTTCGCACCATCCGCCCTCTGCGTGATTTACCTGCTAGTCGCGTTTTCCGCCGGAACCTTCCACTGGGATTGGCTTGTCCTGTATGCCCTGCTTCCGGTCGCGATTTCCTTCGTGATGTGGCAGGCAAGGCGCAGCGATCCGACACAACACGGCAATTGGCGCGATTTTCTCGTGCTCGCGATCCTGGGCCTGGCTGTCGATCTTCGCTGGTTCCAGCCTGCGTGGCCGGCCCATTTTATCGTCTTCAATAAGATTCTTCTTCTCGATGCCGGCATCTGGGCGTTCCTGGTGGTACGGCGACTGGATCAGGTCGGATTTAATCTTCGCCTGCGATGGAATGATCTTGGCATTGGGTTGCGGGAGCTGGCCTTCTACACGCCGCTCGCGATCCCCCTAGGATTAGGACTCGGCTTTCTGCATTTGCATCCATCCGCGCCCTGGTTGTCTCGATTGCCAGTAGCGTTTCTCTTCACCTTTTTCTTTATTGCGGTTCCGGAGGAGCTTTTCTTTCGCGGGTGGTTGCAGAACCTGCTGGAGCGGCGCATTGGTCGCTATCCGGCGCTATTCCTCACCGCAGCCCTGTTCGGGTTGGCGCATTTTAACAAGCGCGCCGTTCATTTCAACTGGCGATATGTGCTGCTGGCCGCATTGGCTGGAATCTTCTATGGACGGGCGTGGCGTCAGCAGCGCCGGGTTGGAGCCTCCGCGATCTCCCACGCCTGCGTGGACACAATATGGTCGCTCTGGCTGCGATAGTGTTTCGGAGGCACTCGATACTGCAGATACCCCAGACCAACCCGCATATTGTGACTGACGGGCCCTGGGACAGTGAGGGCAATACAGATTCCCAAAATCGCATGTGCCATCGCCAATGGGTATAAATTGCGATATCGCAGAAAGATGAGGCACGCAGCCACCCCCCAGAGCATCGTCAGTGGCGTCAGAATAGGGCTCGGCACGTGCGCCAGAGCAAAGATGCCTGCCGTCGCCGCGACTGCGGATATTCTTCGCGGCATGACCCGCAGCAACCGCAAAAGAAAAAAATCGAGCAGCAGAATCTGTTGCACAAACGACCAGACGATATACCCCCAAAATTTCTCAAAGAACACCACAGCGCTATCCGGCACCTGCAGGGTGTGCAGTCGAACCGCAACCAGCATAGCGACTGCGGCCAACAACAAGGCCACGCTTACGATCCAAAGCGAACGCAGAAAGTTCGCCATACGCAGTCCCATGGCCGCCCAGTTCTCGAACGACCTCCAGAACATCGTCAACAATGCGGCAATGGCAACATAGTAGAGAACAGTTTGCAGCGGGCGAGGTGTCCAGATCACCAGTAGAATCAATCCATATCCCACGCCAAGTTCCACCACGTCGCGCCGCTTGCTTCCGGGTGCAACAGAATCGCCTGCGGTGGGCATCGTGGATGTATCTCCAGTGATGGAGTTCATCATCAATTCTCTCCTTTGAACGGAGCGATGGATGATACGAGCATGCCTCCATTACACGCCTCCCAACAGGCATTTCGAAACTCTCCGGCTGCGCTCCTCGCAAACATTTGCGCCGAAAGACGCCTCCTGATAACTTAGAAACTGCTGCTTTTTGCCGAAGCACGCACATTCTTGTGCGCCCCTAGCTCAGTTGGATAGAGCGTCTGGCTACGAACCAGAAGGCCGGGAGTTCGAATCTCTCGGGGCGCACCATACATTCCCATTATTATTTGCTCCGCCTCCAGCGCTTGCCCCCAATAGAAACAGCACTCGGCCGCCTGAGCAAGAATCACGCAGCTTTGCAGGCGACACACCCAATTCGCGGACAATTGCGACGCGCGCCGATTAATTTTCTTTACATGAATCGGCTCTTTAGCTTCCCTAGCGGCCATCCGGAGGCCTTTAAAACTGCATCCCCACTGCTGTGGGCACACGGAAATATACAGGACACCGCTCAGTTCGTCGCCGGCGCGGGCTCCGTCGGAGAACAGCGCAATGAAGGCGCTCCAGAGCGAAGGCGAGCCGCGACTCCTTTTGGAGTCTGCATTTCTGGGTGTTCTCGGCGCTTTCAGCGCTCGCGTCTTCATGTGGCTGCTCGGCCTCTGCGATCGACTCTTTCTTAACTATCTCGCAGGCTATCAGGCGCCTGGAATGGAGAACGGCCACACCCTCACACAACACATCGGACCGCATGGATTGTGGTTGATCCCGGCCGTAACAACCTTGGGAGGATTAATATCCGGTTGGTTAGTGTATCGCTTCGCTCCAGAAGCGGAAGGCCATGGCACGGACGCAGCCGTCAATGCATTTCATAAGCAAGAAGGCATCATTCGTCCACGCGTTGCGCCGATCAAAATGGTCGCGTCTGCCATCACCATCGGCTCGGGCGGCTCGGCTGGTCGCGAAGGACCGATCGCGCTGATCACGGCTACAATTGGCTCCTACTACGCCCGCTTGACGCAACACACGGAACACCAGCGACAGATTCTCTTACTTGCGGGCATGGCCGCCGGTCTGTCGGCCATTTTTCGCTCCCCCATGGGAACTAGCGTCTTTGCCATTGAAGTTCTCTACGGAAATATGGAGTTCGAGGTCGGTGCGCTTCTCTACACCATGTGCTCCTCGGCGGTCGCGTACGCGGTCAACGGCCTGTTCGTCGGCTTCGGTCCCCTGTTTCACATTCCCGCCATCGCAACTCCTCACCTGTCCGCCTACGGCTCCTATGCGGCGCTGGGCTTGGCCGCGGGAGTGATCGGAACGCTGCTGCCGGAAGTCTTCTATCGCGTGCGCGATCTGTTTCGAACTTTCCCGGTACCGAACTGGATGAAACCCGCGATCGGTGGATTAGGCGTCGGCATCATTGCACTGTGGCTTCCGCAGGTATTGCAGGGCGGCTACGGCTGGATCCAGCTGGCCATAAACGGGCAGCTCGCATTGCGGTTGCTTTTTATACTTGTCTTCGCGAAAATTGCAGCGTTCGCTCTGACCGTTTCTTCCGGCGGATCCGGCGGCGTCTTTGCGCCATCCCTGTATGTCGGCGCCATGCTGGGAGGAGCATTTGCCATCGTGCTGCATCAGCCCGCCGCAATCTTCGTCATCGTGGGGATGGCAGCAGTCTTCGGCGCTGCTGCCCGCGTTCCCATCGCCACTATGCTGATGGTCACAGAAATGGCCGGCGGCTTTCATTTGCTTGTACCGGCTGGAATGGCCGTGATGATCAGCTACCTATTGCAGGACAGGCTTTCCGCCAAACTGAAATACCGCAGCCTTTATGAGGGCCAGGTGCCTACCCGACAGGACTCCCCTGCGCATTACCTTGAGCACATCCAGATCGCACTGAGCCTGTTGGGCAAGCGAGATATGCCCCTTACCGACGAGGTCGGCCATCTCGATCTGCTGCGAATGTTGCAATCGAGAATTCATTTCGACCTGCCCGGAAAGCGCGAGCTTACCATGGCGCAAGTCGAGCCAAACAGTACGATGGTAGGAAAAACCATTGCCACACTCTATCAACGACTGCAGGAATACCAGTTTGAAATTATCGCGGTCATGCGGCGGGAACACGTCATCCTTCCCCACCGGGAAACTGTGCTGCAACCCGACGACCGGCTCGTCCTGATTGCGTCACCTCAGTCTCGCGAGCCTCTGGCGCAGTTCTTTGTACCGCTCCCGGCACCGCAAGACACCGGCCTGCAGGCGTCGGCGCCGGAAACACCATCTTAGAGAAATGAGAGAGTCCTCTGGGAGCATTCGCATGCCACAGAAACATCATCCGCAGGCACATCATCCGGTCCGATTGCAGCGCATCCTCTTTGCCACCGATTTTTCTCCCACCGCCGCTATGGCGCTTCCCTATGCCGCTGCGATCGCTCGTCGCTTCAATGCCGAAGTCTATGTCACCCATGTCATCCCGCCTGACGAGTATCAACACATCGAGCCGAGCGAACGGGACGCGAATCTGCGCCAGATGAAGCAGTCTGCTGGAGAGCGGGTCTCTGAATTGTTGACGAGCTCTCACTTCAACAACATTTCATTTCAGATCCTGCTGGAACACGGCGATATTCTGGAGGTCATTTCCGCTCTCGTAGGCACCCACCACATCGACCTGATTGTTGCCGGCAGCCATGGCAGGCACGGGATTCACAAGATGCTCTCGCCCCCGGTCGAAGAAGGAATCGCTCAGGCGGTCCAGTGTCCTGGGTTATTGATCGGCCCGCAGGCGGAGATCGATCCTGAGGCAAATTTGGATTTGAAACGCATCCTCTACGCCACCGACTTCGCGGCGGAATCAGGCCCTGCGCTCGACTATGCGTACACGCTTGCAAATGCGTATGACGCTGATCTCTACATCTTTCATGTCGCCGAAAACATATGGAAGGAGCCTCTCTCTACCCGCATGACGCCGGAGGAATTCTGCCGCATGCGCTTGCTGGAAAACAGCCTGCCGCTAAATGATCAAGGAATCGAACCCAGATATCTGGTCGACTTCGGACCAGCCGAGTCCCTCATCCTGGAGGCGGCGCAAAAACGAAATGTGCAGTTGATCGTCGTATCGGTTCCGCAGACTCCGCATCCACACCTGTCGTCGCACTTGCCCGGGCCGATGGCCTATAACCTGGCTTCACATGCGCGCTGTCCCGTTCTCGGCGTGCACAGCACGGTGCCCGAGGCGGAACCGTCGTGAAGCGTAGCTTGGCAGCCAGCACGTAATCCTCGGATCATCCCGATTTGCTCTACACTCTCCTGCAGGAGGTTTCTTATGCCAAAATTCCTGATCGAACGCGAAATACCCGGGGCGGGCTTCATGTCGCCGGAGCAGTTTCAAGGTGTCGCGGAAAAATCATGCTCCGTTCTGCGGGATCTTGGACCCAAGATCCAGTGGCTGCACAGCTACGTCACCGATAACAAAATCTATTGTGTCTACATTGCACCCAATGAGGAGATGGTGCGAGAGCACGCCGCGCGAGGAGGATTTCCTGCCAGCCGCGTTTCAGAAATCAAGAGGGTAATCGATCCCACCACTGCCGAGACTGTTGGCTCCCACTAACCTGTTCGCTCTCTCACTTTTGCCAATGCCATCATCCTTCTGAAGGACGAGCGCGTACCCTCCACGCGCCCAGCTACCTTCTTAATCTTGCATTGGCAAGACTGTGAATATCGAGTTACACTCCAGCCACTATGCAAGGTTCTCCTAAAGTCATCGAAGAGTTGAATAAGGCACTGCGGGAAGAACTCACCGCCATCAATCAATACTTTCTGCACGCGGAGATGTGTGAAAACTGGGGCTACGCTCGTTTGGCCGACTACATTAAGAAACAGTCCATCGGCGAAATGAAACACGCTGAGTCTTTGATGGAGCGCATTCTCTTTTTGGATGCCACACCCAGCATGCAGCCGCTCGATCTCACCGTCGGCAAAACCGTGAAGGATATGCTGCAGAGCGATTTAAAACTGGAGATCTCCGCCGTCGCACAATATAACGCCGCCATCCAGGTGGCCGTTGCGGAAAAAGACAATGGCTCCCGCGATCTATTCGTCAAGCTGCTGAAAGATGAAGAAGATCATGTCGATTGGCTGGAAGCCCAGGTGCATCAGATTGGTGAACTCGGCTACGAGCGATATCTCTCCATGCAAATGGGCGATCTCGAAGAGTAGCTGTTCGATCCCAACAGCATTCGGACAACGGCGACAAGGTATCAGTACGTTGCCGCCTTACCCCCTAGCGCGTTAATGAATCACAGATTGGAATAACTGTGAATTCAGCAGCGAAGCAAACTGATCATCCGAGGTGGCGAAGCGTACTTCCAGCACATTTCCGCTGGATGTAATATTCGTCGCCGCAATCGCCTCCTTCTCAGTCGGAGTGGCGTTCATTTTCTCCATTAACGCGGCAGCGCCCATTAAAGATGACATTGTCGCAGCTGTAACTGTATCTGGTGTAACTACATCTAGGGAAAATCTAACACCCTGATTGAAGTCCATGGTATATCGCGAGCCAATGAGGCTATTTTTCACGGTGCTATAGTCAGCAACCTGCGCAGCCTGCCCCAGCACGGACTTCATCATTTCCTGCGTGCCTTTTTGATCGAGAACGCTCCATACCGCTTCATCCTGCTGCACTGGCAGCAGGTTCAGCATGGCCGTGTTTGTCAGAAAGCTGGGCTTAATGCCATCTCGGGCGTCCAGAGAATCCTTGATCGCCTCCAGCGAGCCGAAGATCATTGTCGTCTGATCCAAAAACACGACACTCAGGCCTGTGTTGCCCATGGGATAGATCATCTCGTTCCGCACCGGGATGCCCTTGACGTGGTGCTTCTTGAAATTATCGGCGAACTGCTGCACCGGAAATTGTCCCGACGCAATGCCTACAATCCGTGACGAAACATCCCCTGGTACGCGATAGGAGGCGAAGGCCAGTTGGACGACGCTCTGGTTCACGTTCATGCCCGACTGCTGCAGCGCGTCCTGCAACCTCTTCAGCTCCGGCGGCAATACCTTGGCACGCAATTTCATGGCAATGTCGGAGTTCTCCATCGCCTGATAATCGACGACGATGAGCTGCTGCACGTCCTTGGGGATGGCAGCCTGGGATTCCGTCGCCAGCTGTGAGGCCGAGGCCGACAGCGTTAGCGTCGCCACGGCGATGGCCCCGACGCTGCAACTTAAAACTTTTCTCCAACGACTCATGTACATCTCCTCAAAAATTTGGGTGCGGTCTTATCGCCGCCCGTCAGTATCACAGCGCTGTCATCTTCGACGCGCGATGGCTCCCGATGTCACACCAGGGGCCCGCATTCAAGCCAATTATGGCCAAATCATTGGTGCTTCCAGTCTACTCTCCAGCGTCCGCGCAACCGAAAAGTTGGTCGCCAGCTGCATCCATTCGCTACCCGGCTCAACGGCCGCTTCCGGCACCAGCCCAATCAGTTCCACCCGCTCCGGTTCCGCACCCAGTTGACCCGCCGCATCTTTCACAGCCTGAAACACCTTGCCGACAGGAGTGGCGCGAAAATCGGTGATGTTCATGGAAACCTGGGCCCTTCCACTGACCAGCACACCCATCGCTTTCAGTCCGTCCAGACCGCCACTAGCTGCGCGAATATCCCGAGCTATCGAACGCGCAACGCCGACATTCCCGGAATTCAAAAAGACGTTG
This sequence comes from Acidobacteriaceae bacterium, assembly GCA_035502695.1. Taxonomy (GTDB): domain Bacteria; phylum Acidobacteriota; class Terriglobia; order Terriglobales; family Acidobacteriaceae; genus JAKAAZ01. The sequence continues at coordinate 4,291 of DATJUD010000171.1, read as the reverse complement.
CAGGCAATCAGCAGCTGACGCGCTCCCACTGCGACCGCGCCGGCCGTTGGATGAAGCGAGGGACCGCCGACATCCGGCCGGCTGGCTGCATCCTGCTGCACTTTTTTCCGCAACCCTTCAAACTGGCCATTGCGAATATTCTCCAGCAATCTCCGATCCGGGCGCAGCGCCGCCGCTTCATAGAAGTACACCGGAACATGATGGCGCTTCCAGATTTCCTGGCCCAGTTGATGCGCCAGTGCAGCGCATTCCGGCAAAGAAATATTGCGAATCGGCACCAGCGGAACCACGTCGGCGGCTCCAATGCGAGGATGCACACCATGCTGTGCCGTCATATTAATCAGCTCGGTCGACTTGCCCACACCCCGCAAAACCGACTCCATCACAGGCTCTGGAGCCCCCGCGAGAGTAACCACCGAACGATTGTGGTCCGGGTCAAGCGAGTAGTCCAGCAAGGAAACCCCATCGACACGCATGGCATGCACGATCTCGCGCACCGCGGCGACATTGGTTCCTTCAGAGAAATTTGGAACACACTCGATTATGGATTCTTTGGTATTCATCGAGACGCGCTTGTCACTTCCACCAGGAGTAGCCAATCTGGAATTGGACAGTTGCATTCACACCCGGATTCGAATCTCCCAGGCTGGCGTTCGAAATATGAACCGCATTCGCCCCAAAGGTGATGGCTCTGTTTGGCTTCACAAAATAGTGGATGCCAACGCCAAACTGTGGCTCAAAGTTCCACACGCTGGTGCCGCGCGAACCATTCGGCGGAAATTTATGGTTCGTCCAGATCAAGCCGCCGCCTCCCTGCAACCACGGCATCACGCGCTTCCAGCGAACCAGGTTCCAGCGAAGGATGATCGGTGTCATGCTGAGGCCGGTGTAGGTGCCGCCCGTGGTTACCGAAGGCAATTGTGGTCCAAGTGGGTAAGTCTGCTTCGGGGTAAATGCCTGCCAGTATGGAATCAATTCAATGGCATATTCAAACTGGCCGCGAAGAATTCCTGGCCCAGCGGGATCCGTCAGCACTTTGCCGATTCGCACGCCAGCGTTCAGAAAATGATCGCTCGTCTCCCCCGATGTCCCAAAGCCTCCATCAAAGAAAACGCCGCCCTCCCAAGGGTCGCGTTTCATCGCCTGCGTAACAAAATCGCCGTTGGATACTGTCGACGTGGCCGCAGTTTGACCCGCATCCGAAGCAAGCGACGAGGAACTTGTCTGGGAAAAGGAAACCGGCGCCAAGCCAAGCAGAAACACAACGAGCAAAACCGTCTGCTTCTTCAAGAGCGCTCCAACGTACCACTGCTATGGCCCAGGTTGAAGGCCCGGGAATCAATCGAATTTGTTTTTACGAGTGTCAGGACAGGTCTTCCTCAGCCCGCAACTTCTTCCATCTGCTTGGCGTCGATGTCGAAGTTGGAATACACATTCTGCACGTCATCCTGATCTTCCAACGCTTCCAGCAGGCGAATCATCTGCGCTGCCGCCGTACCTTCGAGCTTGGTGTAGGTAGAGGCGAGCATCGTTACTTCTGCCATCTGCGTTTCGATTTTCGCGCCCTTCACGGCAGCAAGAACTGCTTCGAAAGCTCCTGGCTCAGTGATAATTTCCCACGAATCGCCTTCGTCGCGAATATCATCGCCGCCGGCTTCCAGTACCAGGTCCATCAGTTTGTCTTCAGCCGCAGCCGACTTGGCAACGGAGATCAGACCCTTCTTCGAAAACATCCATGAGACAGAATTCGACTCGCCGAGGTTGCCGCCATTCTTTGAAAATCCATGACGAATTTCGCTGACGGTCCGATTGCGATTATCTGTCGTCGCTTCCACGATGACGGCAACGCCGCCGGGACCGTAGCCCTCAAACGTGATTTCCTCGTAGGCCGCACCTTCCAGCTCACCAGTCCCGCGTTGAATCGCGCGCTTGATGTTATCTTGCGGCATATTTTCTGCTTTCGCGGCGGCAATGGCGCCACGCAACCGCGGATTGCCGTCTGGATCTCCGCCGCCGGCCCGGGCGGCCATGGTAATTTCCTTAATCAGGCGCGTGAAAATCTTACCGCGTTTGGCGTCGGTCGCGCCCTTCTTATGCTTGATAGTGGCCCATTTTGAATGGCCGGACATGGAAGACCCTCGTGAACTGCTTTCGATAAAAATTTAGATGCTGCTGCGGTCGCAAGTCGTCCGCACAAACCACGATTTTATCACGCTAGGATAGAACCGATTCAGACCTTACCAGAGAGACTGGCGTCTTCAAAAAGGCAGCCAAAAACAACACACCAAGCAGGAAATCCGCAGACGCTACCAGCAGCAAAGCGGATATCGCCTGACCACCCAGCCACATCAAAACGACCACAAAGACAAACACGAGCTTTTCCATCACCGCGAACGGCATCATCGGACGGAAGCGCACCGGGTCGGTGGCGATACAGCAAAACGCGGCGTGCCACACCTGCACCACAGCAATGAATCCGTAATAGAAGACTGGATGGGTGAAGGGTGGCGGAATTCTGGTCCCGAGGAGGTTCAACAAAAAATACATTGGTGTCAAGGCGACAAGGCCCCCAATGCCTGCACACCAAAAGACGATCTTCGCAAATTTCACGTTCGCCTCCAAAACACAAGCAAGTTGGATTGGCGAGGTTAGTCTACGCCTTCTGCGAGCGTGGCTTGCGGAATGCGAAAATGACCGCCAGCAAAGGCGGCGCCAATAACACTCCCCAGAATGGAATCACGATCCCCAGCAGGATAGGCCCGAAGATCGACGCCCAGATGGGCACCCGCGTAGTTTTTTTCATGATCCAAGGCTGCAGGGCGAGCTGGTCGATGATAACGATAACCGCGTAAACGCCCAGCAACAGCCCAAACTTCTCCCAGCCGCCACCCGTGAAAAGCAGCGTCAGGCTCGGACCAATTAGCGCCAACATGCCCCCGTAGTGCGGAATGAATTGCACCAGTGCGGCAATCATCGCCCACAGTGGCGCCAAAGGAATATGCAGCAACAACAATCCAATCAACCAAAGGATCCCGACCAGAATGGCGTCGATGAAAGCCGCCCGCAACCAATGCAGCAGCGCTCTGCCAGCTTTTGCAGCTGGAGGTCCCAGCCTTGCCGGGTGGAAATTAGACCGCCGAATTTGTGGTTGGTTCATCGAGAACCGCTCCGTTCGCGCTAGCTATTCCGACGGCTGCTGCCGTGATTGAAATTTTCCTGCCGTTAACATGAAATCAACACCCCGGCAGCTTCAGCCAAAAAGGCCCCGCCGCGCGGAATTCTGCGATGATAGCAACTGCAGATCCGCTGATAAACTAGATGCAAATGAAATTTGGCGTGCTTGTTTTTCCCGGGTCCAACTGCGATCACGATACCTACCACGTCATTTCCGAAGTGGTGGGCGAGCCGGTCGTTTTTTTATGGCACGAAAGCGAACAGCTTGAGAATTGCGATGCGATTCTTGTGCCCGGCGGCTTCGCCTATGGCGATTATCTTCGCACCGGCGCCATCGCCCACTTCGCCCCCATCATGCAGTCGGTCAAAAAATTTGCTGCATCCGGCGGCCTGGTGCTGGGCATCTGCAACGGATTTCAAATTCTCGCGGAGAGCGGTTTGCTGCCCGGCGCGCTCATGCGCAACTCGGGCTTGAAATACGTCTGCAAGCAGATTTATTTGCGCACAGAAACCAGCGATTCTCCTTTCACTCACTTGTTGCAGGAAGGCCAGGTATTGAAGATTCCGATCGGCCACATGGAAGGAAATTATTTCTGCGATGCGGCCACTCTGAAGCAACTGGAAGCGCAGCGCCGCATTGCCTTTCGTTACTCAACAGCCGCGGGAGAGATTACAGCAGAAGCCAATCCCAACGGATCGCTCCAGAACATTGCCGGCATCTTGAACGAAGGGCGCAATGTGCTGGGAATGATGCCGCACCCCGACCGTTCAAGCGAGGCGTTGCTTGGTTCGGCAGATGGACTGCGTATCTTTCAGTCGATGGTGGCAACACTGGCAGGACAAGATTGAAACAGGAACGAGCGTTCGGCACACTATGATCGATATTCATCACCACCTGCTGCCAGGGCTCGACGATGGAGCCAGAGATCTAGAGACATCATTCGAGATGGCGAAGATTGCCGTCAACGATGGCATTACTCACGTCGCATGCACGCCTCACGCCAACAGCGAATACGTCTTTCGTCCGGAAGAAAATGCTGCGCTGCTGGCGGAGTTACAACGGAAGATTGGCGACCGGCTGACTCTAGGCCTGGGCTGCGACTTCCATCTGAGCTTC
>DATJUD010000170.1:0-20896 GCA_035502695.1 Acidobacteriaceae bacterium | reverse complement strand
TGAATCGCTGGACAACGACAAACTCGCGACACATACGACACGTGCTCCGCTCGAATCGACGAAAACTGGCTATGCGGCGACTTCCAATCTCTCGCGGGCATGAAAATATTGGGCGAAAAACGGATAATCAATGGAATTGTAGGCAATCGATTGACTGCAAGCGTACAACAAACTTTGTCCATTGACAAAAGAATAAGGTCAGCCGCTTAGCGGATTGCAGCCAATATCATCCCCGGGGCTGGGGAACTTCACTCAGCGCCGCGCTCTTCCAGTTGCCGGCCAGGGGAGCTAAACAGCGGCACGGAAAAGACTTTTCAAGAATCATCGCTCTACAATTCAAATTGGCAGAAGGCGCGAACGGGAGGCTCCCATGAAATCGAAATCGATCCCACGTCCACTATTTACTGTTGTGGCTCTTGTCCCGTTCGCGGCGGGCACGTTGATGGCGCAAACTGCGAGCGTCTGGTTGACAGCGCCAGACAGGTCTTCGCTGGTGACGAAGCAACCGAACGGATTGCAATTCTCGCACCCCAAGAAAGATGTACCCACGATTGCGGTCGACGATGCAAAGAAGTTTCAGACCATCGACGGATTCGGCTTTGCGCTGACGGGAGGAAGCGCGCAGCTGTTGATGCATATGTCGGCGCCGGCGCGAGCTTCCCTGCTGAAACAACTATTTTCTACCGATGGCGATGGGATTGGGGTGAGCTATCTCCGCGTCAGCATCGGCTCGTCGGACATGAATGCCAACGTGTATTCCTACGACGATCTGCCGGAGGGAGAGACAGATCCGACGCTGGCGAAGTTCAGCCTCGCTCACGATGAAGTCGATGTGATTCCGGCGCTGAAAGAGATTCTGGCGATCAATCCGAAAATCAAAATCCTGGGATCCCCCTGGTCGGCTCCTACGTGGATGAAGACGAATGATAATTTCAAAGGAGGCACGCTGAAACCGGAGTACTACAAAACCTACGCGAAGTATTTTGTGAAGTACATCGAGGGCATGAGAGCTGCGGGAATCACGATTGACGCCGTTACGGTACAGAACGAGCCGCTGAACCCAAAGAACACGCCCAGCATGGTGATGTTCGCCAGGCAGGAAGATAATTTCATCAAGGATGCGTTGGGGCCAGCCTTCAAAAAAGCCCATATCCGAACCAAGATCCTGATCTACGATCACAATCCTGACGTTACCTCGTATGCGCTGTCGATATTGAAAGATCCGGATGCGAGCCAGTATGTCGACGGATCGGCCTGGCATTTATACGGCGGGGAAATCAGCGCCTTGACAGCGGTGCATGACGCTTTTCCGAACAAGAACATTTATTTCACAGAGCAGTCGATCAGCGACGGGCGCCACCATACAAATATCGATGTCTCAGAGCCGGTCAGCGATGTTGTGATTGGAGCCACCCGGAACTGGAGCAAGAATGTCCTTCTTTGGAACCTGGCGGCCGATCCTGAAAACGGGCCGCACACCAACGGCGGATGCACCTCCTGTACAGGTGCAATCACTCTAGATGGCGACAACGCCATGCTAAACGCCGCCTATTATGTGATCGCGCAGGCTTCAAAATTTGTACCGCCGGGCTCGGTCCGCGTCGACTCCAATGACGTTGAACAATTGGCGAACGTGGCATTCCGCACGCCGGATGGAAAAATCGTGCTGATTGTTTCCAACACAGGAAATTTTCCGACGACGTTCAACGTAAGCTATCACGGTAAGGCGATGACGGCGACATTGCCTCCCGCTGATGTCGCGACCTACGTCTGGTAGGTAGTACCGGACAGATTTCCCCTTCGTGGAGGGGGTTGACTGACTTACTCACAGCCGGTCTGCCTGATCCCTGCCGGCAAGGATGGCAAGACGGCTCTCATCCTGACACGTAGCTCTCAGTACTCGATTCAAAACCCGCTTCCAGCCGTAACCCAAAGCATCGCCCATGGGCCTGTTTCGTGACCTGCGTCACAGGCGAATGTGCGCTTTCTCCCTATACTTTTCAGTACCTTCCGCAGAAGAGAACACTCCCAGCGGATTTCCGCGTCGAGCGCTCGGTTTTTGGGCATGAAGCTATTGTGGACTACGTTCGCAGCCGGTTTATTCCTGGCACTGTGCATCCTGCATGGAGCCTCGGAAGCGGCGGCAAGCTCAGTCGCGGGCGTTACACCCAACGGTTCGCCACCGATTCCTGCGATGGTGTTCATTGAAGCGCCCATGGTGAGGTTTGGCAACCTGTCGCAGCGCTTCCCGAAGGGAAGCCGCCTGGTGCGAACCCGCCCTGCCGATGCAACTGCCACGGCGTTAACGCTCACACCAGGATTTTTTGCCGCCGCCGATCCGCAGGTTTCCTTTGACGGAAAACGAATCCTTTTCTCCGCCGAGCGGGCGAAAGGCGATTCCTGGCAGGTTTGGGAAGTAGCGACGGACGGATCGCGACTGCACCAAATCACGCACGACGCTGGTGATTCCCTCCAACCCAAATACCTTCCGCAAAACCAGCTTGTGTACACGTTCGTCAGTGGTCCGGGTACGCAGCGGTGGTCCGCGGTCTACGTGAGCCAAATGGATGGAACGAACGCTCATCCCATCACGTTTGGGCCGGGAAATTTCCAGGTGGAGACGGTGCTGCACAGCGGACGCATCCTGGTGTCGGCGGAGTCGCCGCTGGGTGCGAGCCAAGGCAAACGCTCGCGTACGCTGTTCACGCTGCGGCCGGATGGATCGGGTTTGGCGCTGCTTCGCGTTGACAATGCCAGAGAAAATCGCGGGGGTGCGATCGAGCTGGCGGACGGAACGATCGTGTTTCTTGAAGCGGCTGGAGAATCTGCGAATGGACAACTGGCATGGATCCAGCAAGGGGCGTTGCGGACATCGAGCCTGACGAGGTCACCGTCGGACTATGCCTCCGTGGCGCAGCTGGATGACGCGAGGTTGATTGTCGCCAAGCAGAATTCCTTGCGCTCGAAGAATCGCATTTTCGACCTCTACGCATTCGATCTCGCAAGCAATTCGGTGGGGGATTTGTTGTACCGCGATGCAAAGGTTTCCAGCGTGCAGGCGGTTCCGTTGGTTCCACACGCATTGCCGCTCATCTACTGGAGCATTCTTCATCCGACTGCGCAAACCGGACGCATTCTTTGCCTGGATTCTTACATTTCGCAGGATGTGGCGAGCGGTCGTCTGGCCGGGCACATCGCGAAGGTTCGCGTTTTGACGCTGGAGCAGCCGGGGAACCGGGAGCGCATTGTCGGCGATGCACCGGTCGAGTCCGATGGATCGTTTTATGCGACCGTTCCAGCGGATGCGCCGATTCGATTTGAACTGCTGGGAGCGAAGGGAGAGATTCTGCACGCGCAGCGCAGTTGGATCTGGGTACGCAATGGCGAAGACCGCGGATGTCAGGGGTGCCATGACAGTCCGGCTCTCGCGCCCGCCAATCATTTCCCGATGGCCCTGCGGCGGTTCGATACGCCCACGCCGCTCGGCAACGTGTTGCACGCGCAACGTTCGGGGCAACGATGAGAACATTTCCACGCCAGCTCGGAGTTGGAGCCGCATCCACATCGCTTCTGCTGATGATGGCGGTTGGAATTTTGTCTGGACAAAGCACCGCGCCGAGTCCTACATCTTCCCCGCTGCCGCAGTTTGAAGATGTAACGCAGAAGTCCGGAATTGATTTCCATCAATCGTTCGGCGAAAAGGATTTGAGTTCCATCCTGGAAGGCGCCGGTTCCGGGTGCGCCTGGATTGACTACAACAACGACGGCCTGCTGGACCTGTATGTGGTGAGCGGTCGGTATATGCCGGGAATCACCGATCACTCCGCGCCGGACGGCAAGGATGCGACGAATCATCTGTACCGCAACAATGGCGACGGCACATTTACCGACGTGACGGCCACTGCAGGAGTGGCTGGAAAAGGCTTTGGCGTCGGCGTGACTGCGGGCGACTTCGACAATGATGGCCATGAAGATTTGTACGTCACCAACTACAACTCAGCGATTCTGTACCACAACAACGGCAACGGGACGTTCACTGATGCGACGGCGAAGGCGGGCGTCGAAAATCCGTTCTTTGGGACGGGGGCGGCGTTTGTCGACTACGACCGCGATGGGCGGCTGGATCTTTTTGTCGGGAATTATTTGAACTTCGACCCGAAGTATCGCCAGTATTACACGGCACAGCATTATCCCGGCCCGCTGGGTTACGCTCCAGAGACGAATCGGCTGTTCCATAACAATGGCGACGGGACGTTCACCGATGTATCGAAGTCCTCGGGGATTGCGAGCCAACCGGGGCGGGCGATGGGCATCACTGTCGGCGATTACGACAACGACGGATGGCCGGACATTTACGTTGCGAACGACACGATGCCGAGCTTTCTGTATCACAACAACCACAATGGGACCTTCACCGATGTGGCTTCCGATGTGTATGTGGCGTACGGACAGAATGGCGAAGCTTCGACCGCGATGGGTCCCATTTTTGGCGACTATAACAACGATGGATGGCAGGACCTGTTTGTATCTGACGCGCACTTCCATCGCTTCTATCAAAACTCCGGCAAAGCGGGAGGCGCGTTCCAGGATGTAACGAACGCCTCTGGAGTGGGAGCGGTCTCCGGGCAGTTTGTCGGCTGGGGAGATGGCTTTTTCGACTTCGATAACGATGGGTGGAAAGACCTGTTCATCGTGAATGGCGGCATGGTGTGGCTGGTGCCGATGCCGAGCTCCCTGCTGCGCAACAATGGCGACGGCACGTTCACCGATGTTTCGTTGCGTGCGGGAGATTTCTTTCAGAAACAGATTGTCGGGCGTGGGGCATGCTTCGCCGACTACGACAACGACGGATATATCGACGCATTCATCACCACGCTAGGCGGCAAAGGCATTCTGCTGCACAACACGCCGCCGCCGGGAAAACGCAATCATTGGCTGACGATCAAGCTGGTGGGCACGCGTAGCAATCGAGACGGCTATGGCGCGAGCCTGGAGGCGATTGCTAGATCGCTGCACCAGTTCGTGCAATCGACATCGGAAAGCGGCTATCTTTCGCAGAACGATCCGCGGCCGCATTTCGGCCTGGGTGCAGCCACGAGCGTCGACACGTTGATCATCCGCTGGCCCAGCGGAACCGTGCAGACGCTGAAGGATATTCGCGCCGACCAGATTTTGACTGTGACCGAGCCAGCGGAACCAGACGCCATGGCAACGAAAAGCGGGGCGACGCCATGAGAACTCCGTTCGCAAACTCGGCGATACGAGGCACGCAGCGAACACAGTTCTATCTCAGCGTCGCGGACCTATTCGTCGTGAGCGTGCTTATGCTGCTGTGGCAGCCCGGAGTGGCGGCGGCGCTGCAGCGGCGCGATTCGGACGCTGGAAATACATTGCCGCGATCGAAATATCTAAGCCCGGTGGCGATGCAGCTGTCTCCAGATGGGCGTTGGCTGTATATCGCTTGCGAAGACAGCGATCAGGTGTTGGCGGTGGATGCGCGCACGCAACAAGTGACGCGACGGCTTCGCGTGGGTCAAATGCCACGAGGCATCGCGCTTTCGCCTGATGGAAATACGCTCTACGTCTCCAACGAAAACAGCGACGATGTGACGGAGATCGACGCACAAACTTTCCAGACTCGACAAACGGTACCCGTAGGCTGGGGGCCTGTCGGATTGACCACGGATCGCTCCGGAAAGATTTTGTATGTGGCGAACACACTGGGCGACGACATCTCGGTGGTGAATCTGCAGACCGGGCGTGAACTGAAGCGGCTGCAAGCGGGACATTATCCGGAATACGTTGCTCTTTCGCGCGATGGGAGCCGCGTGTATGTTGCCAATCTGCTGGCGCGTATTGCATCAGCTGACGAGCCGCCGGTGTCGGAGCTGACCATCATCGATACAAAGAGTGAGACGGTGGCGGCGCGCGTCAATGTGCCGGGTGTGATCCAGATGCGGCACATTGCAGAGCTGCCGGCGAGTGCCGGTGGGTATCTTCTGATCCCGTTTATGCGGCCGAAGAATCTGAATCCGCTGGTGCAGATTCAGCAAGGCTGGTATCTGACGCATGGGATGGCGGTGATTCGACCGGCGGCAAACGCGGCGGACGGACCCGGGAAATATCACGTCGCGGAAGTTCTGCTGGACGATATCGATCGCTATTATGCGGATGGCTTCGGTGTGGCCGTCACGCCCAATGGACGCTGGGCGCTGGTGACGGCTTCGGGAGCCAATGTCGTGTCTGTTATCAACACGGCTAAACTTCGCCGCCTGTTGCTGAGTCAACCTCCTGCTCGGCAACAGGAACTGGCGAATCGACTGGATGCTGCCAGTCACTTCGTCGCTGAGCGTTTGCCGGTGGGACGAAATCCCACCGACATCGTCACCTCTTCAGATGGCCGCTTTGCATATATCGCCGATCGCATGGACGACACCGTGAGCGTGGTGGATATGGAAACCATGCAAGTCGCGTCGACGATTGACCTGGGCGGTCCGAAAGAAATTTCGCGCCAGCGCAGCGGTGAACGGCTCTTCTTCGATGCCAGCCATTGCTACCAGGGACAGATGGCATGTGCGACCTGCCATCCGCATGAAGGGCTTTCCGACGGGCTGGCGTGGAGCCTGGAGACGCCGCAGCTGGGTCGCGATGTCGTGGAAAATCGCACCTTGTTCAGCATCGATGGAACCTCGCCCTTCAAGTGGAACGGGAAGAACCCGAACCTGCAGACGCAGGATGGACCGAGAACGGCGATGTACATTTTTCGCTCGCAGGGATTCAGTTCGACCGAGGTAAACGATCTGGTGACCTATCTACTGGCGCTGCGGCTGCCGCGCAATCCGCACCTAGCCGCCAACGGACAGTTGACCGATGCGCAGGCGCGCGGGCGTGAGATTTTTTTTCGAGACAAAACGATGGACGGCAAGCTGATTCCGCCGCTCGATCGCTGTTACACCTGCCATTCTCCGCTGACCCATTACACGTCGCGGGTTTCGATGGATGTTGGAACGGCGACACCAGACGACACAATCCAGGCCTTCGACGTGCCGCAGTTAGAAGGTGTGGCAACGCGGCCGCCGTACCTGCACAACGGCGAGGCGCTGGAGTTGGAAGATATCTGGACAAAGTTCAATCCAGATGACAAGCACGGAATTACCTCTGACCTGAATAAGGCGCAGCTGAACGACCTGATTGAGTTTTTGAAGATACTATGACACGGCGATTGGAAATCTCGATGGAACGGACAGGAGCAACGTCCCGGATGCGGCATCTCTTTTGGATCGTCGGGCTGCTGATAGTGACAGCAGGCGTGGCGGGGGCGCAGAACCCTTCTTATTACATCCGATGGGTGAATTACACGCGTGCGAATGGATTTCCTCCGGGCGAAGTGTACTGCGTTACCGTCGATGGCAATCGAGTATGGGCAGGCACCGGACATGGATTGGTGCTGCTGGAGGATGGTCGCGTCAAGAAAATCTTCACCACGAAAGACGGATTGCCCGGCATGGCCGTGATGTCGGTCGCCGTGGACAAACAAACCGGGGCGGTATGGATCGGAACCTTTGGCGGTCTCAGTCGCTACTCGGGGGGCCAGTTCACCAGCTACACCAACTTGAGCAGCGGTCTGGCGAATGACCTGGTGTATGGCGTCGCGATGCAGGGCCGGTATGTGTGGGTGGCGACGACGGCGGGCGTCAATCGGCTCGATCCCTACACGGGAACGTGGGAAATCTTCAACGAATCGAATGCGCCCTTTGAAGAGCCTTGGGCTTATGGAATTTCTGTGGGCGCAGAGAAAGTGTATTTCGCAGTGTGGGGCGGCGGCGTGCTCTCCTACGACCTGGCAAATCACTATTGGAAGCCCTACACCGATCCCGATGGAGAGATGGAACTGGTTTTATATCGCAACCAGGGATTGATCCACAACATTGTCAGCAGCGTTTCGTGGAACCCGGATACAAAAACATTCTGGGCGTCGACCTATTTTGGCCTGAGCAGTTATGACGGAAGAAATTGGCACAACTATCTGAAGAAGGATAGCGGCCTGCCTTCAAACTTTATCAATGCCGTCCAGTCGCGTGGAGACGAAGTATGGGCGTGCACGCAGAAGGGGCTGAGCGAGCTCAACACCAAGACCAACACCTGGGTGACGTATCGGCCGGATGCAAAAAGCGGACGCGGAGACATCCTGGTGAGCCGCGCGGACGGCAGCAAACACCAAATGGATTCCGCGACAACACTGGCGCATAACTACATTCTCAATCTCGACTTTCAAGGGGACGATATCTGGGTAGCCACGGCAAATGGGCTGAGTCACGGCATGCGACAGACTGCCAAACAGTCGCTACCGACGCAGCGCGACAAGCCGGCGCCCAACGGAGATAGAGAAAAATGATGCCGAGAAAAATTGCCGGGCAGGTGAGGCTGGAGGATCTGGAACGGATTTGCCCGATCCTGAGCCGCAGAAATCATCCTGAGTTTGAAGGTAAGCGACAACTCGAAGTGGAAATCGCCGGCGTGCGCTTTGGCGCTGGGGTTCCAGTGGTAATCGCCGGACCCTGCGCGGTGGAAAGCGAACAGCAGACGATGAAACTGGCGCGCAGCGTACGGGCCGCCGGCGCGGACATGTTGCGCGGAGGCGCGTACAAGCCGAGAACTTCGCCGCATGATTTTCAAGGGATGGGGCTGGATGGATTGAAAATTCTGCGTGCAGCAAGCCAGGAAACTGGTCTGCCCTTGGTAACAGAAGTGATGGACGTGCGGCTGGTCGAGTTGGTGGCGGAATATGCGGACATGCTGCAGATCGGCTCGCGCAACATGCAGAATTATCCGCTGCTGGTGGAGGTCGGACGTTCGGGAAAGCCGGTACTGCTGAAGCGGGGCATGGCGGCGAGTTTGTGTGAGTGGCTGGGCGCCGCGGAATACATTGCCAACGAGGGAAATCTGAAGATTGTGCTGTGCGAGCGTGGGATCAAGACACATGCAGGCAGCGAATATTCTCGCTATCTTCTCGACCTGAACGTGATCCAGGCAGTACATGAGGAAACATTTCTGCCGATTCTTGTGGATCCCAGCCACGCAACAGGAGTGGCCGCCGCTGTCGAGTCGGCGAGTCGCGCCGCAATCGAGTTTGGCAGCGACGGCCTCATCATTGAGGTCTCCAACTACGGCGTTGAAGCGGGAGTTCCGAGGCCGTTATGCGATGCCGACCAGGCGATCTCCCCAGCAATATTGCGCAGGATTATTGCGTTCATCCGGAATCGCGAAGGCGCTTCGGAAGCTGAGGGCGCTATGGTGAGCGCGGACGAGGCCGAGCCAAACTGATCGTTCGTGCAGGCGGACACGGCGGCGAGATCGCAAAGATTGCGGTGAGGAAAACAGGGGAAAAAGCGCGGTGGCGACGATGGAAAAGGTTGCGGCGATTCTTGTGATGACGCTCGCTGGAGTGTTGCCGAGGAGTGCTGTGTCGCAATCCAGTTCGTCCTCAAGTAGCTCGGTCACAGCTGCGTCGACGATGCCGTATGCCGATATGCCTCCAGCCGCGGTGCCCTATGGGCGCTATCGCAAGCCGTACAAGGAATGGTTCGTCGATTCGTCCACGCTGGACTATAACGGCGCTGCGCGCGAACGATCGGACGTCAATCTGGCCGCATTGAAGACGGTAAACATCGGGTTTCTGGGGCCGCTCGATGCGGACAACCCCGACTCTCCTTACGGAATCTCGATGCTGCACGGGTCCCAGCTGGTGATCGAAGAGGCTAACGCGCGCGGCGGCTATGATGGCAAACCATTCGCCCTGGACGTGCATGACGATTTGCCATTGTGGGGCGCGTCGTCGATGGCGATCGTGGATATGGTGTACAACGATCACGACGTAGCGATGCTGGGCTCGGTGGATTCCGCATCGACCCACATAGAATTGCGGGCGACGCTGAAGCTGGAGCTTCCGATCGTTGATACGGCGACAAATGATCCCACGGTGACGCAGACGCGGGTGCCATGGCTGCTGCATAATTTTCCCGACGACCGCCAGCAGGGCTATGCACTCGCGGACTACATCTTTAATCAGCGACACCTGAAGCGCGTGGGAATTTTGCAGGTGAACAATCGCTATGGCCGAGCGGGGAAAGATATTTTCTTTGAGACTGCGCGGCGCATCGGCCATCAACCGATCGTGGAGGTCTGGTACGCGCCGGATGCTACAGATTTTTCCGCTCAACTGAAAACCATAAAAAGCTCCGCAATCGACGGGCTTGTGATCTGGGGGAACGCATCGCAGGCCGGTCAGATTTTGAAGCAGATGCGCGCCATGGGCATGCGGCAGCCAGTTTTCGCTTCCAGCCGCGCGGGCTATCCAGAGGTAATGAAAATTGCGGGGCCTGCGGCGGAGGGCCTGGTAATGATCAGCGCCATCGACCCAAACCGCAGCGATCCAGCATGGCAGCAATTTCGCCGGCGATTTACCGATCGCTTCCATACTGAACCGGATGCATATGCGGCCTATGCGTATGACGGCATGAATATGCTGATCGCGGCCATTCAAACGGCGGGACTGAATCGTGGAAAGATCATGGATGCGCTGCGGCAGTACGAGATGAAGAGCTACACCGGAGTGAGCGGAAAAGCATTTTTCGATTACACGTTGAACAACATTGCGCCAGTCACATTTGCCCGAGTTCAAGATGGTCAGTTTGTATATTGGCCGGAACAACGAACCGACTGGAAAGGAAAGCCTGCGCCGTTCTGGCGCTAATCGGATGCGACGTTCTATGGCGAAATCCACTCAAGGCTGCATGGCGACGTTGCTGACTGGAATGGCGATGCTTGTCGTCTTGCTAGCGCCGGTCGCGACGCGGCAAGCTGCGGCGCAGAACAAAATGAGCGCGGTCCCGTACGATTCCATCGCCAGCGACGGCGAGAATTATGCCGGACCGGCGCGCGCGTCGAAATGGGATGAGACAGGCGCGACGGTGTACATCGGATTGATGGCTCCGCTGCACGGTCCGGACAGTGCGGAGGGCGAGGCATTGGTTGCGGCCGCAAACATGGCGTTGCAAGACTCTACGCAGCGCCCATTGCCGGGTGAACGTCACGTTGAACTCGCCATCGGAGATGAGAGCGGTCCGGCGTGGGGACATGTTTCGGACGTGATCCTGCAGTTAGTTCTACGTGAGAATGTGTTGGCGCTGATCACCTCCACCGACGGGACGGACACGCACGTGAGCGAGCAGGTCGGTAATCGAATCGGCGTTCCTATCCTGACGTTGTCAAGCGATGCGACGACCACGCAAATCGATATTCCATGGATCTTTCGGCTTGGTCCCAGCGATGCGGTACAGGCGCGAACCATCGCGATGAACATTTACCGGGAACGTGACCTGAAAAAGGTGATGGTGATTTTCGACGGCGACCATGATGGACGGGGCGGAGCTACGGCGATCCGGCAAGCGGCTATTTTGCTGGGAGCGGTCATCCCGGACGAATTGGCTCTGGATCCGCTGCAGCCTGATTTCTCTTCTGTTGTGCGGCGCATTCAGAAGAATGCTCCGCAGGCAATTGTTCTGTGGACGCGTGCCGATGTCGCGCAACATTTCTTGCCTATGCTTCATGCCGCAGGTATTTCGGCGACGATTTATCTGTCGCAGCAGGCGGCTCAGGCTGGATCAGGATCGACGTTGACGCAGTCTACGATGACGGCAGCTAGCATTGCGGCGGCATCTGGTGCATGGACGATTGCCTCGCGAGGACAATCCACCCGTGCGCAGAAAAGTTTTGCGGCGCGGTATCGACAGAAAACGGGAAGACCTCCCAGCGAAGCTGCCGCCGAAGCCTACGATGCTGTTTGCCTGACCGTGCGCGCGTTGCGCGAAGCTGGCCCGAATCGTGCGCGGATGCGCGACCAATTAGCTCAGACACGCGGTTATTCCGGTGCATCGGGAACCATCAGCTTCGACCGCGAAGGCAACAACACGACCCAGAGTTATCTCGTCGCGCTGCGCCCGCGGCCACTGTCCGCGGAAGAAGGAGACAGTGCGGAATGATGCATCCGATACTCAGTGGCGACGTGTATGACGCGATCATCGTGGGCTCTGGAGCCGGCGGCGGCATGGCTGCGTACTCGCTCACTCGCGCAGGTGCGAAGTGCCTGATGCTGGAAGCAGGCGAATGGTACGACACAGCGAAGGATTCGAAATGGCTGCAATGGGGCTACGATGCGTCGCATCGTGGCGCGTCGAAAACCCCGTTCGGTCCTGGTGGATTTGAGGCCGTGGCCGGCGGCTACGACGTGGCGGGCGAGCCCTACACCTGCGCGACGGGAACCGATTGGAAGTGGTTTCGCTCTCGCATGCTGGGCGGTCGCACGAATGCGTGGGGACGAATTTCGCTGCGCAATGGACCGTACGACTTCAAGCCCTACAGTCGCGACGGCAAAGGTTTCGACTGGCCGATTACGTATGAGGAACTCGCGCCGTACTATGACAAAACAGAAGAACTGATTGGAGTGTTCGGCTCAGCAGAGAGGCTGGAGAATCTGCCGGATGGAAAATTTCAGCCGCCTCCTACGCCGCGCTGCTACGAACTGCTCATCCAAAAAGCATGTAAGGACCTGAAGATTCCCTGCATCCCTTCGCGGCTTGCGGTCCTGACGCGGCCGCTGAATAATCGTCCCGCGTGTCATTATGTGTCGCAGTGTAATCGCGGCTGCCGCATGGGGTCGAACTTCTCTTCGCCGGATGTGCTGCTCTATCCGGCTCTGCTTACAGGGAATTTCGAAATCCGTTGCGGAGCGATGGCGCGGGAAGTTTTGACGGGGCCGGATGGTCGCGCAACGGGCGTTTCATACATCGATAAGCAATCTGGCGAGGAAGTCGAAGTGCGCGGCAAAGTTGTTGTGCTGGCGGCGAGCGCATGCGAGACAGCGCGACTGCTGTTGAACTCGCGCAGTCCGCGCTTTCCGAACGGAGTGGCAAACTCCAGCGGCCTGGTTGGACGCTACCTGATGGATACCGTCATGTCGGATGTGACTGGATGGATTCCATCCATGATGAATCTGCCTGCGCATGACGAGGATGGCGTGGGTGGCATGCACCTCTTCATGCCGTGGTGGAATTACCAGGAACAATTGCAGGGAAAGCTTCCGTTTTCGCGCGGATATCACGTGGAGATTAGCGGCGGACGACGCGGCATGCCCGTTCCAGGATTGATGACCGGATCGGAGGTGTTGCTGGGAGGCGGCTACGGAAGGGATCTGAAGCAGCGCAGCCGCGGCCTGTACGGTTCGCTGGTCGGCTTTCATGGTCGCGGCGAAATGATCCCGAATGCACAGAGCTATTGCGAAATCGACAAGAGCACCGTGGATAAGTGGGGCATTCCCGTTCTGAAATTTCATTTTCAGTGGAGCGATCAGGAGATTCAGATGGCGCGCCACATGCAAGAAACATTCCAGCAAATTGTAGCGACGATGGGCGGCAAGGTCATTGAGTCGTATGGAGCGGATCAGCAATGGGGAATCTCACCAGGCGGCACGGGCTTCCATGAAGTGGGCGGCGCACGCATGGGAAACGACCCAAAGACGAGTGTGCTGAACTCCTACTGCCAGGCGTGGGATTGCAAGAATCTTTTCGTCACCGATGGAGCGCCGTTCGTCAGTTTGTCCGACAAGAATCCCACGCTGACGATTTTGGCGCTGGCTTGGCGGACGTCGGACTATATTGCCGCGCAGGTTCGTACGCATCGCGTGTAGCTGAATGCAGTTTTGTTGTGGCAGAGGAAACCAATGCAGGGCATGGAAGAGCCGGAAATAGCGCAAAGTCGAACGCTTCGCTTTCAGCGGCGCGCCATGCTGAAGATGATGGCAGCGCTTCCGATTGCAGGGTTGGTGCCGCTGTCTACGCTGGCGGAAGCAGTGGCTCGAAACTCGCCGGACGCGTCTGTGCTGCCGGATGGAACTGCATGGAAGCTGCGCGTACTTACACCGCATGAGTGGGCAACGGTGGGAGTGCTGACCGATTGGATTCTTCCCGCCGATGAAGTTTCTGGTAGCGCCACGGATGCGGGTGTGCCGGAGTTCATCGACGACTGGCTGGATTTTCAACGTGGCGATTTGCTAGTTGCGATTCGTGAGGGGCTGGTGTGGCTCGATGTCGAGTGCCAGGGTAATTTCGGCGACAGCTTTGTCGATTGCAGTTCAACGCAACAGCAGCAGATGCTCGACAGGATCGCGTGGCCGAAGAAAGCTGCGCCACAGGACGCGAAGGCGGTGGCATTCTTCAACCAGTTTCGCGATCTTACGCTGAGCGGGTTCTATACCAGTGAGATGGGCATTCGCGATTTGCCGTACGTAGGCAATGAACCGCAGGCGGAGTGGCGCGGATGTCCGCCGGATGTGCTGGCAAAGCTGGAGATTTAACGCCGACCCCGAATCGGCAGCAAATTTTTCTGCCCACTATCGCGCTGGGCAGGGCTTGCCGTTGCACATTGCAGCCGTCACGCCCTTGCCTTCCGTGATGGTGTAAATGCGGTCGACGACGCCCAGCTTCAGCGTTTCTTTGGCGCCGCTGGGCCAGTGGATTTCCACGCTGTCGATGGTGGTTGCGTTTCCAATCCCAAAGTGAACACGCATGTCGTTGGACGAAAGATAACTGCCTCCGCTAAGGACATCCCCACGCTGGCGCATGCCGTCGGCATTCAAGTAGACGGTCGCGCCCACCGCATCGCGCGGGCTCTTCGGACCTCCGATCAACTTCAGTTCCACCCAGTGGTGATGATCCGGATTGACGTTGCGCAGCAGCACCGGGACACCGTCCATATTGTTGATGACAACGTCGATTTTGCCGTCATTGAACAGGTCGCCGAAAGCCGCTCCGCGACCGACGCTGACCACGGCCAAGCCAGTTCCCTCCACCGCCGGAACCAGAGCAAACTTGCCATTCTTCAGATTGTGAAACAGTAGCGGGCGCTCGGCATAACTGGTCCCCCAGTCGGGATGCTTGTCAACGCTGGGATAGACATGGCCGTTGACGATCAACAAATCTTTCCAGCCATCGTTGTCGTAGTCGAGAAATCCATCGCCAAAGCCGACAAAGGGAATGGTGGGCGCGGCGATCCCAGTCTGGTAACTGACGTCGGTGAAATTGCCAGTGCCGTCGTTGCGGAAGACTACGTCATAGTCGTCGCCGAAGTCGGTGTTGACGATGTCCAGATGTCCATTGTTTTCGTAGTCTCCGGCGGCGATGCCCATGTTCGCCACCTCGCGTCCGTCGGCATTCAGCGCGTAGCCGCTCTCAAGGCTTTCGTCGGAAAATGTTCCGTTGCCTTTATTGATGTAGAGATAATTCGGCGTGGTATCGTCGGCGACCAGAAGATCCGGCTTACCGTCGTTATTGACGTCGGCGAACAACGCTCCCAGGCCATAGTATCCAGGCGGATCACTGACGCCGAGTTGCTTGCTGACATCGGTGAAGGTGCCATCGCCGTTGTTATGGAATAGATGGTCGTGCTCGCCGGGAAGTCCAGCAGGACCGCACATGACGGGCGTGCCGCGGAATTCGCAGGTCTTGTAGTCCACCGCTTTCGAACCGGAAATCGGCGGATTTTTGTAGTCGTAGTGAAGATATCCGGCGACAAAAAGATCCAGCTTGCCGTCGCCGTCGTAATCGCCAAACGTGGCGCCGGTGGACCAGGTGCCAAGCGTTACGCCGGCCTTCTCTGCAACGTCGGTGAAGGTGCCGTCATGATTGTTGCGATAGAGTCGATTCTTTCCATAGTTGGTGACGTACAGATCGGGCCAGCCATCATTGTTAAAGTCGCCGACGGTGCAGCCGAAACCCCAGCGTCCATTGCCCACGCCTGCTTTCGCGGTGACGTTGGTGAAGGTTCCGTCATGGTTGTTATGAAACAGGGCGGCTTGCGGCGCGGCTTGCTTGCCATCGAGAGCGCCGTAGGTTGAACCATTCACCAGATAGATATCGAGCCAGCCGTCGTGGTCGTAATCAAGCAGGCAGACGCCGGGACCTTTGGCTTCCAGGATGAATTTTTTCTCGGGCGTGCCGGCAGTGTGATGCCAGGTAGTCAGGCCGGCCTTCCTGGCAACATCCATAAAAACGATCGGGCCGGACTTGACGAAACCGCCTGCGGTGATCGGTCGATGCTGCGAATCGTAGACGGCCTTGGATGGAGGACCGCTGGCCATGCCGCTCTGCGGCTGAGGAACTGCATATGCCGATCGAGAGAACGCGACCAGAGCCACGAAGGAAATCAGCACAGCCGGAAACAGCCAACGACGCAGCAAGAATACTCCCCACTGCGAAGGATTGTACCCGATTGAGTGGGCGGAATGCAGGTGAAACGCCCGCTTGCAACACTGCGATTTTTAGATGGAAACTGCACGAATCGCAGCCTGCAATGCTTCGCAAACCTCGCTCACCTGGGCGGCCGAAATTCGATTGAAAAACGGCAGCGCAATGGAGCGCGCTCCGATGTGCTCGGTCACCGTCAGTGGGTCTTTCGATTTTGGCAGATCCTGATAGGCGGGCTGCAGATGGATGGGAGCAAAATACTGTCCGCACCCGATTCCCTGTTGACGAAGCGCGGCAACAATCGCGTCGCGATGGTGGCGTTGGAACCGGCCGCTTAAGCGAACGACATACACAAACCAGCTGATGCGGCCTTCGGGGATATGCAACTCCGGCAACATCAGGTCAGGATTGCCGCGCAGCTGCTGGTCATACATGGCGGCGACGACGGCTCGCCGCGCGAGAATGCTTTCGAGGCGACTCAGTTGTTCGAGGCCAAGCGCGCATTGCATCTCCGACAATCGATAGTTGTAGCCCACCATAGAATGCTCGAGCCACTCGCCTGGGTTTCCGCGGCCTTGATTGCGCAGCGCACGTGCCATCGCGGCCAGAGCGGCATCGTTGGTGACGATGATGCCGCCTTCGCCGGTGGTGATCTGCTTGTTGGGGTAAAAGGCAAACACGCCGGCATCGCCGATTGCACCCACTTTTCGTCCGCGCTCTTCGGCGCCAATCGCCTCGCAGGCATCTTCAATGATGCGCAAGCCATGGCGTTTCGCAATGGCGAGAAGCGCGGTCATATCGGCGGGGCGCCCGAAGGTGTGAACGACGAGGATGGCGCGCGTTCTGGACGTGATGGCAGCTTCTACCTTTTGTGGGTCGAGATTCAGCGTGGACGCATCGATGTCGACAAAGACCGGCGTGGCACGCTCCATGCGAATGACATTCGCAGCGGCGATGAAGGTGAACGACGGAACGATGACCTCGTCGCCTTCACGGATGTCGAGGCATCGAACACAAAGATGAAGCCCGCTGGTGCCGGAATTGACGGCGACCGCGTGCGCGACTCCCACGTAGTCGGCCGTGGCGCATTCAAAAGCTTCCAGCTTGGGACCGAGGCTGAGTTGCGGCGTGCGCAAGACATGGACGACAGCTTCGATCTCTGCCTCGGTGATATCTGGAGCGGACAGCGGAATGCGCATTGACGTCATGAAATCGCCGGCGCTGGCGGTACGGATTGAGACATCAGTGGTGCAGCTTGTTTGATGAGCAGTTGCTCGGATATTGGGAGAGTGGTCAGGACGCGAACAATCATTTCGGAAGCATGTCCATTGCCGTAGGGATTTTCCATACCAACGAGTCCTGCGCGAAATTTCGGATCGCGAGCCTGTTCGATGCCTCGCAAAATTTCGAGTTCATTGGGATCGACATCGATCACGTTGCGGGCGCGTTCTCGTCCCTGCTGGCGTATGCCGACGTTCACAGTGGGCAATACGAACGAGGCCGACTCCATAATGCCGCTGCTGGAGTTTCCCAATAGCAGATCGACCTGGGCCAGCAAGCTCCAATAGGTACGCGGATCCAGGTTGGTGAAGACGCGTCCATCACCACGGTCGGCTAAAAAAGCTTGCGTCCGCTGCTGCAATTCGCGACTGCCGGCATCCGCGTTGGGAAAACAGAAAAGAAGCTGCGCGTCGATCTTGGCGAGGGCCGCGAACAGGGCATCGGCTTCGCGTACCGTATCGCGGGCGATGGTCACTGGATGGTAGGCCACCAAAATTGTTGGCCGGGTCAGGTCGAGCTGAAGCTGCTTTTCTACTTCGCTGCGAGGCAGGAGAGTTCCGCGACGAAGGTGGTCGAGCGAGGGAGCTCCAGCACGATGCACGCGCCACTGTTCTTCTCCCGTGGAGATGACCCGCTGGCGCGCCGTTTCGGTCGATGTGAAGTGAACGTGAGCCATCTTCGTCAATGCATTTCGGACAGCGTCGTCGATGGCGCCTTGACTGATTTCGCCGCCTTCAATATGCGCGATGGGAATGCGAAGAGCGAGCGCGACCGAAGCGGGCGCCAGCATCTCGTAACGATCGGCGATCAGCAATAGAAGATCAGGGCGCGTTGCTCCCAGATGGTCGGCCAGGCTGAGTGTGGCAATGCCGATGGTCTTCGCCATCCCGATATCGGTGTCGGAGCTGAGCAGGCATTCAATCTTGGCATCGATTTTGAAGCCGTCTTTTTCAATCTCCTGGACGGTGCTGCCAAATTCCGGCGATAGATGCGAGCCGAGAACGATCAAACGCAAATCCACGTCGGGGTGCGCCGCAAGGTCGCGCAGAGGCCAATACAGATGGCTGTAGTCTGCGCGAGAGGTGGTGACGACCGCGATTTTTCGCTTCTCAGGCATGGTGGTCCACCAGTGCGGCGGCACGTGCGGCGTCGAGTGATGTGCTGGGGCAATACTCCGGAACGAGACGCGCAGTCACTTGTACAACGGCTTCAAGATTTCTCGCGCGAACGGCGACTTCGAGCTCGGCCATTGCGGAATGCACAAGCTCACGCGACACCTCCGCTCCGTCGATTGCGCGAAGGTTAGGACAGACAAAATCCGCGAGGCGTTCGCCGGGACCGACAAATTCCTCGTGCAATTTTTCTCCCGTGCGGAGACCTGTGAAGACAAGGCGATGTGCCCCCGGAGATTTGCTTTTCTGCTGGATCAAGAAATTTGCGAGGTCGACAATCTTTGTCGGCGAGGCGATCTCGGGAATCAGAATCGGTGCGTGACTTGGTGCAGACGCGGCTTCGAAAATTAGCGAAACTGCTTCCGCCATGGTGAAAAAGTATCGCTCCGCATCGGGATGGGTCACGGTTATATTTTCGCCGCGGGCAATCTGATCCAGAAAGACTCCGACGACGCTGCCTTGCGAGGCGAGCACATTGCCGAGACGAATGCAGCTGACGCGAGTTGAGGGCGTGACGCACGCCAGCAGGGCCTGTTCCGCCATTCGCTTGGACGCGCCCATGATGCTGGTTGGTCTAACGGCTTTGTCGGTTGAAACCATCAGGACATGCCGAATGCGATTCCGCGCGGCTGCTTGCGCCAGGCGATAGGTGCCGAGTGTGTTGTTACGAACCACCGCGAGCGGATTCGATTCCATCAGCGGGACATGTTTATAGGCGGCGGTGTGATACAGCATCTCCGGCTGGTGTTGCGAGCAAAGTTCGTACAGCAATTCGTCGTCGGCAACGTCACCAAGCAGCGCCACATAGGGGACAGGAGACTCGAGGCGTCGCAGTTTTGCATCGAGGTCGTACAAGTTCTGCTCAGAAGCATCTAACAGCAGCAGCATGCGCGGGCGGAGTTGGGCCAGTTGCAGCGTCAACGCGGAGCCGATTGAGCCGCCGGCGCCGGTGATCAAGACGCAGTGATCACGATGAAGGTCTGCGGGCGGATTTGCGCTTTCCATTGCCGAGGAGCGCCCCAGCAATCCAGCCCAATCCAGGTCTGTCATGTCTGCGCTCGACAATTTATCTCCGCGTTCCATGGGTCCGTTCACTTGAGATAAGGCTCTCATCTTTCAGTGCTGGGGTTTCAGCGTACTTTGAGTGATTTCGCCGGGATACAAAAGTCGGCGCGCACATTCGTACCTGTCAAAAGCATGCGAAACCAATGCTGCTCGATATCGGATTCCAATTTCTATCTTGTAGACTAAAGGATCGGCGGCTTCAATCGCAGCGAACTGCAGCAAAGTCGGGTCCGCCGTATTTCCCATGCTTCCGCGCATCCGGATCGCCCAGGTATTCGCCGTTCTTCTTCTCATCACCTCCGTTGCCTGGGGCGACGTCGACGCCCCTACTGCGCGGAAGGATGCGATTCAGCTGAACAACCTCGGCGTGGCGTACATGAATCAGCAGAACTTCAATCGAGCTGAGGAACTATTTTCTGCAGCCATCGAAAAAGATCCAACGCTGCTGATTGCGCAGTTAAATCAGGGAATCGCGCTGCTCAATTCTCAGCAATTGTCGCAGGCCAGCGCCGTGCTGCATAAGGTGATCGCACAAGACCCAAAGAATGCGCCAGCGTGGTACAACCTGGGCTTGGTTGCGCGTAAAAACGGGAATACAGCGGAAACGATTGTGGATTTCAAGCAAGTTGTTGCGCTCGACGCGGACAATGCGGATGCACATTATTTGTTGGGTAGCGGCTATCAGCAAAACAAGAATTACAAGGACGCGATTCTTCAGTACCAGGCGGCGCTGCAATTGAATCCGCTGCACGCATCGGCGGAGTTTGGGTTAGCGCGGGCCTATCAGGAAACCGGCTCGTTGGATGCGGCCAGGACGGCATTTCAACGATTCCAGCACATCACCGGCGAAAAGCTTGGTTCTCCGATGACGATTTCCTACGGCGAGATGGGCCGCTACTCCATGGCACAGACGATCCATGTGGCGGAGCCGGAAGTTGGTCCGATGATTCCTGTGCGCTTTGTGCGCGAGCCGATCGGAAGCGATGCGAAGACCTCGTCGAGTGCGAAGGGAGGAGATGAGAACGGCGGCGGCGCGTGCATGATCGATCTGTTCGGCGACGGGAAGACGGATCTGATCTC